>JBIIGZ010000033.1:0-22166 GCA_044236185.1 Roseomonas sp.
GCAGCCTTCCAGCAGCAGCTTTTCCACCTGCGGCGTGCGCTTGCCGGTCATGCGATTGCCGACAAAGCCATCGCAATTGCCAACCAGCACCGGCAGCTTGCCGATCTTCTTGCCGAACTCGGTTGCCGTTGCGATCGCAACCGCATTGGTCTTGGACCCGCGCACATTCTCCAGCAGGCGCATCACATTGGCCGGGCTGAAGAAATGCATCCCCATCACCCATTCGGGCCGCGATGTCGCACTCGCGATCTGATCAATATCAAGCGTGGAGGTATTGGAAGCCAGCACAATCCCCGGCCGCGCCGCCTTATCCAAGCGGGCGAAGACCTGCTTCTTCACCTCCATATTCTCAAACACCGCTTCAATCACCAGATCGGCTTCGCCCACGGCTTTCTCAAAATCGGTCGAACCGGTCAGCAGCGCGCGGCGCTTTTCATATTCGGCCTGAGACAAGCGGCCAGAAGCAACCGTGCGCTGCCAATTCGCCTCACAACGCTGCAAGCCCTTGGCCAAGGCGTCATCCGTCATTTCCACAATCGTCACGGGCACGCCGAAATTCGCCGCACTCATGGCAATGCCGCCACCCATGGTGCCGCCACCAATCACGACAAGCTTGCCCACCGGCAGCACTTCAGTATCGGCAGGCAGACCCGGCACGCGCTGCGCTTCGCGTTCACCGAAGAAGATATGGCGGAGCGCCTTGGATTGTTCGCCCGCCACCAGACTTGCGAATAAATCGCGCTCCTTCTGTAAGCCTTCCTCAAACGGCAGGGTGAAGGAAGCGCGCACCGCTTCCACACAGCCCTTAGGGCTTTCCTGACCGCGCGCGCGCTTGAGCAAAGCACCCGCCGCGGCGTCAAACGCCGCCATATCCTGACCCGCGATTTTGTCCGAGCGGTTACGCGCCAGGGTGAAAGTCTTGCCGAGATTGGCGCGCGCAAAAGCAATGGCGCCGGCTTCCAGATCGCCATCAATGATCGCATCCACAAAGCCGAGCTTATGCGCTTCAGTCGCCTTGATCGGGTCGCCGGCGACAATGATTTTCAGCGCCGCTTCCGGGCCGATCAGTCGCGGCAGGCGCTGCGTGCCACCCGCCCCCGGCACAAAGCCGCGCTTCACTTCCGGCAGGCCGAGATTCGCATCCGCCAAAGCCACGCGCGCATGGCAGGCAAGCGCCACTTCAAGCCCACCACCAAGGGCCGAGCCGTGAATGGCGGCGACCGTGAGGCCCGGGAAGCTTTCAAACTGCTCAAAAACTTCAGTCAGCGATGGCGGGACGCGCGGCTTGCCGAATTCGGTCATCTCGGCCCCGGCGCAGAACATGCGCCCGGTGCCGATGATCACCACTGCCTTGGCGCCGGTGGCGCGCGCGGCCTTCATGCCATCATAAAGCCCGGCGCGGATTTCGGTGCGCAGCGTATTTACGGGGGGGTTGGCCAGGCGCAGCACATGCACCTCCCCCATCGCCACATGCTGTACGAATTGATTCTCAGCCAAGGCGTCTCTCCCTCATCCGGCCGGGGCCTCGCGCCCCTTTCGGCATAGTCTCCGGCACTCTGCGCCCGAGGGCAAGCACCCGGTTGCGGGAAAGCGCCGGTCATGCTGCCTTACCGCATGTCAACCACGCAAAGGCGCGGCAGACACGCGGTAAAATATTGTTTGGTCGCATTTTCCGAGTCGCCAAGTGGAGCCACTTGGCTTGAAAATGCTCCAGGCCCACAGGTTCAGGAGGAAGCGCATGTCCCTATTCGATCTGACCGGCAAGGTGGCCGTGGTTACCGGCGGCAGCCGCGGCATTGGCCGGGCGATTTGCGAGAGAATGGCCGAACAGGGCGCCAAGGTGGTGGTATCATCCCGCAAGCTAGATGCCTGCCAGGAGGTGGTGGAGGCCATCAAGGCCAAGGGCGGTGAAGCCATGGCCATTGCCTGCAATATCGGGCGCAAGAATGAATGTCAGGCGCTGATAGACCAGACCATCGCCGCCTGGGGTCAGGTGGACATCATGGTCTGCAATGCGGCCATTAACCCGCATTTCGGCCCGGCCATGACCATGCCGGATGAGATTTTCGATAAGATCATGGCGTCCAACATCAAATCCAACCTGTGGCTCTCGCACATGACCGCACCGGGCATGGCGGAACGGGGTGGCGGTTCCATCATCATCATTTCCTCCATTGGCGGTTTTCGCGGCTCCCCGGTGCTGGGCGCCTATGCCATTTCCAAGGCGGCCGATATGCAATTGGTGCGGAACCTCGCCGTGGAATGGGGCCCCAAAAACGTCCGCGCCAATGCCATCGCGCCCGGGCTGGTACGCACGGATTTCGCTCGCGCATTGTGGGAAGACCCCGGTATTTACGCCAAGCGCACCAAGGACACACCGCTCAAGCGCATTGGGGAGCCCGATGAAATCGCCGGTGCTGCGGTGTTTCTGGGCTCCGCCGCCGGGTCCTTCATGACCGGGCAGACGATTGTGATTGATGGCGGTGTGCTGGCTGGCACGCCGAGCCGCTCAGACGACTAAAATAAAAGGGGGGCCGGATAAGGCCCCCCAATCTGAGACGCGTAACCTGATCAACGCATCGGCAGCGCGTACATCAAGCCGCCCGGCGTCGTCCAAAGATGGTTCGGGCCGCGCGGCAATTGCACCTGGCTTTTGTCGCCCATGGTACGCTCATAAAGCTCCCCATAATTGCCGATGGCGCGGACCACGTTATAGGCCCAGGCAGGATCAAGCTTCAGCGATTGACCAAGTTCCGGCGTCACACCCAGCAGGCGGCGCGTATTCGGGTTGGTGCTGGTGCGGCGCTGCTGTTCGGCATTGGCCTGGGTAATACCCTGTTCTTCCGCCTCGATAACGGCATAAGTGTACCAGCGCACAATGTCATACCATTGATCATCGCCGCGGCGGAGGTAAGCGCCGTAGGGTTCCTTGGAAAACCGCTCCGGCAGAATGGTCCAATCAGCCGGCTTGGGCATGGAAGACCGCACGCCCGCAAGCTGCGATGCATCGGTGCCGAAGCTGTCGCAGCGGCCGGCTTGAAGGGCGGCAACGGCTTGGTCAGTGCGTTCAAACACCACCGCCTGGAAGGGCGTATTGATGCTGCGGAAGTAATCCGCCGTCACCTGTTCATTCGTCGTGCCCTGAATCAGGCAGATCGTGGCGCCGCGCATCTCAGCGACCTTGTTGATGCCCGCATCCGCCTTCACCATGAAGCCGTGACCATCATAGAAATACGTCACCGCATGGCGCAGGCCAAGCGTCGTGTCGCGCAGCATGGTCTGCGTCGAGGTACGGAACAGCACATCCACTTCCCCCGCACCAAGCGCGGTGAAGCGCGTGGAGGATGACAGCGGCACAAAGCGCACCTTCGACGCATCATTGAAAATCGCGACCGCGAGGCCGCGGCAGAGATCCACATCCAAGCCCTGCCAGACACCGCGGCTATCGGGCAGCGCAAAGCCCGCAACGCCATTGTGAATGCCGCATACCAGCGTGCCGCGTGCCTTGATGGCATCAAGCGTTGGGCTGGCGGATGGTTGGGCAAAGCCTGGCGCGGCAAAGGTCGCGAAAAGCGCAGCGAGCGCGGCTTTGAAGCCGAATTTACGCATGGGGGGCCTCTTCTTTTCCTGTTGAAGAGGCATCATGTCACCGATGCGATCAAGCGATGTCAACGCAACTTTGTCTTCATTAATTTATGTCAATGTTTTTTCCACAATACGCCCATCTTCCATGGTCACGACGCGGTCTGCGATATCCAGAATGCGCGGGTCATGCGTCACCATCAAAATCGGTACGCCGCGGGATTTCGCCAAATCACGCAGCAGATGCGCGACCTCGGCGCCCGAAACCTTGTCCAGCGCCGCCGTTGGTTCATCGGCCAGCACAAGGCCAGGATCACCCGCCAAGGCACGCGCAATGGCCACACGTTGGCGCTGCCCACCGGAAAGCTTGGACGGCAGGCGATCCGCATGTTCTGCCAACCCCACCGCCGCCAGCATTTCACCCGCGCGCGCCAGACGGTCGGATTCCGAAAACCGCGGCGCCACCTCCAGCGCCATGGCCACGTTCTGCCGTGCGGTCAGCGCGCCCAGCAGATTATGATTCTGGAATATGAAGCCAATGCGCTGGCGCAAACCCACCCTCGCGCGTTCCGAAGCACCGAATAATTCCTGCCCCAGCACCGTGCAGGACCCTTCCTGCATGGCACGCAGCGCGCCAATCAACGTCAGCAGGGTGGTCTTGCCCGAACCCGATGGGCCGGTCAGCAACAGCACTTCCCCCACGCCCACCTGCAAGGCAACATCGCGCAGCACGGGGCGGCGCAATTCACCTTCACCATAGGCGTAATTCAACGCCTCAATCCGGATGGTTTCAGCCCGCATCAGGAAAACATATCTGCGGGATTGGCATCACGCAGTTTGCGCATGGCAAGCAATCCCGCCAGCGCGCACATGCCAAAGATCATCAGGAATACCGTGATGGTCCGATCCCATGTCATGCCAAGCGGCAGGAAGGTGGCGGCGCCGACAAATTCATACATCCAAATGGAAACAAGAACGCCCGGCACAAACCCAAGCAGCGCCAGGATCAGTGCTGATGCCATAACAACCCGCGCCAGATAGAAATTGGAATAGCCAATCGCTTTCAGCGTTGCGTATTCGCGCAAGTGATTGGCGATGTCGCTGAACAGGATTTGATAGACAATCACCATGCCGACAATCAGCCCCATGATGCTGCCAAAGCCGAAAATGAAACCAATCGCTGTCGCGGTTTCCCAGTAATGGCGCTCATGCGCGACCAATTCCGGCTGCGTCAGCACCAGCACATCGCCGGGCAATAGCGCCTTGAGCCTTTCCTTGGCGGCCTGAATATCGGCACCCGGCACCAGGCGAATGGCAATCAGGTCAACATTCGAAGGATCGCGCCCGCGCACCACACGGCGGAAATTCACCTCACTCATCACCAGATTGCCATCGGCGCCGAAGGAAGGGCCGATTTCAACCGTACCCACAATGCGCATCATGCGATTGCCGATCTGCACCTCAAAAGGGCCATCTTCGGCGAGTTTCTTGGCAATATCGCCAAATTCGGGGCGGGAACGCACATCAAACCCAACCGCATCCACCTGCCGCAAGGCATCTGATATCTTATCGAGCCCCTCAAACCGCATGGCCCCCGCTTCAACGTCAAAGCCGATCATTTGAATGGCACGCTTGGCGCCAGTCTCTGGGCTGCGCCAGGCAGCCTGCGTCAAATAGACCGGCACGGCCTGCGCTACTTCAGGCAGGGCAAGGGATTGATGGGCACGGATGCGCGGCACTTGCTCCGGCCGGAAGCTTGCCATGGTCAGCGGATTCATCAGGAAAAGTTCCGCCTGCATCGCGGCGTAAAGCCGCGTGGCGCTGTCAAACAAGGCAGCGCGAAAGCCAAGCTGCATGAAGACAAGCACGGCCGCGAACATCACGCCTGCAATCGCGGAAAACAGCCTTGCGCGTTCAAAGAAAAGTTGCCGCGCCGCAAGCCGTGCGGGCAGGAAGAACCAATCAAAGGGTGAAAGCCGCCCCTTGCCGATCGGCACTGGTGCCGAAGCCACCGGCGGCGCGCGCAGATTTTCGGTCAGCGCATTCACGGCCGGATCGCCACCTGCACCTGCATATTGGACCGCCGCCGCAAGGCGGCCGCGCCGGCTTCATCCAGCGTCAGGCGCACTTCGACGGTGCGCGCATCCACCGCCGCCACCGGGTCATTGCTCGCCTGGGTTTGGCGGCGCACGGTCCAGCCAATGGCACTGACCTGGGCGGCAAAGCGCTGCGCTTCGCCGGGCACCACCACCTCAGCCGGCGCGCCCAGGCGCACGCGCGGCAAATCGGTTTCATAGACATCGGCCACGACTTCAAGCTTGGACAGATCAGCGATTTCAAGCACGCCATCCGCGCCAACCTGATCACCGGGGCGGACGAAGATCCGCAGAATGGTGCCCGCAATCGGCGCGCGCACCCGGGCCAATTCGGCATCCGCTTCCGCTTTTGCCGCCGCCGCCCGCACACCGGCCAGACGCGCTTCAGCAAGCGCAATATCCTCAGGCCGGGAAGATAGCAGCGTATCCAGGGCCGCCATGGCTTCGCGCTTTTCGGCGGCCAGTCTTATGGCAATGGCGCGGCTGCGATCCGCCGCCGCCACAGCACCCGCCCCCGTCGGCACCAGGCGTTCTGCCCGTTCCGCATCACGCAGCGCGATTTCTTCCTGGGCGGTGATGGCCTCAATCCGCGCGCGCTGCGCCTCAATCTCTGAAGGCCGGCCGGCGGCGCGCAGCCGGGCCAGACTGGCCTCGGCTTCTGCCACGGCGGCTTGGCCTTGGGCGGCGGCGGCATCCTTCATCGCGGCATCGGCGAATTCGGCCAGCAATTGGCCTTGCGTCACTTCCGCGCCTTCCGCCACCAGCAGCCGTTCCAGCCGCGTCACCGCCATACCGCCCGGTTGATTGAGCCGGCGAATGCGTGAAGCAGGTTCAACCCGCCCCAGGGCACCAACCCCAATTGGGCCAGAGGCAGCGGCTGGTGCCGGGATCGCCGGCGGTGGCGTGCTGGCACGCAATTGCCAAAACGCCGCCCCGCCAATGCCCAGCAGCAAAAGCCCCGCGATGATCTTCCCGCGCCCTGTCATGGTCGCACCCCCAAAAGCCCGGAAAGCGCCGCGCGCATCTGTGCCAATTCTTCGGAACTTGGCGTGTAGAGGCTGAATAGCCGCGCCATGAACAACCCATCGCCAGCCGCCATGATGGCTGCACCATGGCCAGGCGGCAGGCCATCAGCGGCGACGGCTGCGCGCATTTCAGCGATCACCGCGCGCATCGGCGCCAAAAGTGCGGGATCATGATGAAAGGCCGCCAAAAAGACCGCGCCGGCCCGCTGATGGCGTTCATTGCAAGCCAAATCGCCCTCGCCAAAGCCCCATTCCAGCATGGCATTCGCCACCCGCCCCGGCCCTTCCGGCTGGGCAGCAACGCAGGCCGCGAATTCCTGCGCAATGAAGGCTGAAAGCCGGCCGAGCAGCGCTTCCAACAGCGCTTCCTTGGAGGCGAAGTGATACAGCAAACCACCCTTGGAGACCCCGGCCTCCCGCGCAACGGCTTCGAGCGTCATGGCGGCGACGCCGCGCGCGATGATCAGGTTTTCAGCTGCATCCAGGATGCGGGTTGGGGCATCAACGACGGGGGTGTGTCCATCCATACCCCCTCAACTATACCGTCCGGACGGTTTTTCAAGCCTGCGGTGCCAAGGCTCTGTCCAGCAACGCCTCAATCTCCGCCGGGTCATCCCAGGCCAGCGCAATGCTCACCACCTGAATGCCGGTGCGCAAAGCCGCTGGAATACGCACAATATCCTTGCGCGTTGTCACCGGGATGGCGCGGAGCTTCTCGGCCTCGGCCAGGATGTCGCGAATTTCCTGATCATCGAAGGGGTAGTGATCCGCGAAGGGATGGCGCGCGGCCAAAACGGCGCCGGCTTCCTGCAAGGTTGCGAAGAATTTGCGCGGATTGGCGATGCCGCAAAAGGCGACCACGGGCTTGCCGGCCAGCGCCGCCGCTTCCGGCCCCGGCACCAACCGGGCGCGCAGCACGGGCAGGCCGGGCGGAAGCTGCGCCAAGGCACCGGTTTCGTCTTCCCCGATCAGTACCGCGGCCTGGCAGCGCGCAGCGGCGGCAAAAACCGGTTCGCGCAAGGGGCCAGAGGGGATCACCCGGCCATTACCGAAGCCATAGGACCCATCAATGATCAGGAGCGAGAGTGATTTTTCGAGCGTCGGGTTCTGCAACCCGTCATCCATGATGATCGCCTGCGCCCCGGCTGATTGCGCGGCAGCACCGCCCGCCGCACGATCCGCCGAAACCCAGGTGGGCGCGATGGCGGCCAGTAGCAAAGCCTCATCCCCCACGGCGCGGCTGTCATGGCTGGCAAGGTCAACCCGCGCTGGGCCTTTCAGCTTGCCGCCATAGCCACGCAGCAGGAAATGAGCGGAGAGCCCGCGCGCCTTGAGCCTTTCGCCGAGATCAAGTGCCACCGTGGTCTTGCCCGCGCCGCCCGCCGTGGCATTGCCGCAGCAAATCACGGGCAGCGGCAATCGCTGCCCCGGGCGCGCCATGCGCCGTGCCGTGGTTGCCGCATAAAGCGCTGCAATGGGCGAGAGCAAAGCTGCCGCCACACCAGGCTTATCGCTCCAGAATCCAGGCGATCGCATCAGATGAAACCGTTCAAACCTTCCATCATGCCCGCACCGCACAGCGGGCGTGCAGGGCTGGGCTCACTTGCCTCGGGCTTTACGATCCGCGCGGCTTCGCCGTCTCTGCGATAAGGGACCCGAGTTTATTGTGGGTTGGTCCTCCCCGGTGGCGCACATTACCGCGCCGGGCGGATCAAGGGCAACAGGCTTGTCGCGATGCGCCCTGGCAGGCCAGCCTGGTCCTGGGCAAGCGCTGCTGCCGCCCCTGCCATCGCCTGCCCCTTCCTGGGGTCAGCCAGCAAGAGCGCGACCTGGGCGGCCAGCGCCTGCGCCGCGCCTGGCCCATCCGGGGTTTCCACCAAGGCATGGGCGGCGCTGAGCCGTTTAATGATTTCGCTAAAATTGAAGTGATGCGGGCCGATCAGGATGGGGCAGCCAAGCCGCGCGGCTTCCAGCGGGTTCTGCCCGCCATGCGGCACCAGGGAACCGCCAATCAGCGCAACGCGGGCCAGGCGATAGAACAAGCCCAATTCGCCAAGCGTATCCGCAACATAAACCGCCACCCCCTGCCCCGCATCCTGCCCCGCGCCGCGCCGCGCCACGGGCAAATCCCCGGCCAAACCCGCGATATCCGGCCCCCGCGGCGGGTGGCGCGGCACGATCACTGTCAGCAAACTTGGGTGATCCACCGCCAGCAACCGATGCGCGGCGATGATGATCTCATCTTCCCCCGGATGGGTGCTGGCGGCGAGCCAAACCGGCCGACCCGCCCAAGCGGCGCTCAACCGCGCCAATTCGGCTGCATCCGCCGGCAGCGGCGGCGCGGCATATTTCAGGTTTCCCCAGCAGGGTACCTCACGCCCGGCGAGTGCGGCAAAGCGCGCGGCATCAGCCTCCGTTTGTGCCAGGATCAGTGCAAAGCGCCCGAGCAAGGCGCGCGCGAATCCCGGCGCCCAGCCCCAGCTTTGGGCAGAGCGCGCCGACATGCGCGCATTGATCAGCGCCAGCGGCACGCCCTGCCGGCCCGCTGCTGCCAACATATTGGGCCAGAGTTCCGATTCCACGATCACGGCCAGATCAGGCCGCCAACCTTCCAGAAACCGCGCCACCCAGCGCGGCACATCCAAAGGCAGGAAGCGATGCTGCGTGCGCGGCGCCAATTCCGGCGAAAGCCTTTGTTCCAGCAGGAGCGCGGACGTAGCCGTGCCGGTGGTAACCAGAAAGGACAAGGCGGGGTCCTGCTTTGCCAGGGCTTCCAGCAGCGGCAGCAGGGACAGCGTCTCCCCATTGCTGGCGGCATGGCACCAGATTAGGCGCCCCTGAGGGCGTGCGGCGCCATGGCCCTGACGTTCGGGCAGGCGTTCGGCGATTTCCTTCCCCTTGGCGACGCGGCGGCGCAGGTAAAACGGCAAAAGCGGCGCGAGCAGGCTGGCAATCAACGCCCAAGCTCCGGCCAGAATGCGCGCCGCAAGGCCGGGCGGCGTCATTGCGCCACCGCCTGATCGGCACGTTCCGTCGCACGGTTGAGCGCTGCCGTAATCGCCGGCAAGGCGCTGGCCGGGTCATGACGCGGCACGGAGATGGGCGCTTCAATCACCACCACGGCGCGGGCGAAAGGCAGCGGAAAGCGCATCCGGTCCCAGGAACGCGCCCGGCGCATGCGCGATGATGCCGCCCCGCAGGCCAGCACCGGCAACCCTGCCAAGGCCGCAAGCTGGGCAATGCCTGGGGCGGCTTGTCGTGCCGGGCCGCGCGGGCCATCGGGCGTAATCACCGCAACACCACCGCCTTCCAGCACCCGCAAAAGCTGCCGCAGCCCCGCCGCCCCGCCTTTCGAGGAGGAGGCATGCACCACCTCCACATCAAAAGGCGCCACGGCGCGGGCTATCAGCCGGCCATCGCGATGGCGGGATATCAGCGCCTGCGCGCGAAGCCCCGAAAGGCCCGGAATCTGCTGGCCCATCAGCCGCCAGCCCTGCGCGGCCAGCGGCAGGCATTCATGCCAGAAGGCGAGGATCAAGGGCTGCCCCGGCTTCACCTTGGCGTGCTCGGCGCCTTCAAGCTGCCAGCGCGTGGTGGCCCAGATCAGCCTCAGATACAGCCCGACCAGCCAAGCCAGCAGCGCCTGGGCTGCAGGATGGCGGATCAGCCGCTTGAGCATCGGGGTTCGGCGTTAGGCGTCATCACAAAACCTCTAGCCCGGTTTGGGGTGCTGGGAAACGCCGCCAGCTGAGCGCTACCCAGGCCCGCACAAGCCTGTTAGCCTTCTGGCAATTTTTGATGATGCGGCACATGCCGCACGATGGCTGAGGGAGAATGATCACCATGGCTTTGCGTGACCAGAAGGGCGCGGCGCGCCTGGCGCTACCGATGGTGCTGGCCCTGGCCCTGCCGATCCTGACCCTGCCTGGCTGCAAGGAAGAAACCGCCCCCGCCCGCCAGCAGGCCGCTGCCCCACCGGCCGCGGTTTTCGTCAGCCGCGTGGAACGCCAAGCCATCAGCCGCGGCGCGGATTTCATTGGCCGCGTGGAAGCGATTGACCGGGTAGATATCCTGGCGCGCGTCACGGGCTTTTTGCAGGCGCGGCATTTCAACGAAGGCGATGCGGTGAAGGCCGGGCAATTGCTGTTCACGCTGGAACAGCCCCCCTTCGCGGCCGAGGTTGCACTCCGCCGCGCGCAACTGGATAGCGCGCGTGCTGATCTGGCCAATGCCAGCACGCAGGTGACACGCGGGCGGGAATTGGTGAAGACCAACGCCATTCCGCAAGCAACATTGGATGACCGCATCACGGCTGAGGCGGAATCCAAGGCCAAGGTTGCAGCGGCTGAGGCGCAATTGCAGCAGGCTCAGATCAATTACGATTATACCGAAATCCGCGCCCCCTTTGATGGCCGCGCGGGGCGTTCGCCACTCAGCCCCGGCAATGTGGTCAGCCCCGGCAGCGGCACGCTGGTCACGATTGTGCGCGATGACCCGATCCGCATCAGCTTTCCCGTCACGCAGCGGCAATTGCTGAATTTCAGGCGCAACGCCGGCGCTGACGCTTCGGAGCAGATCAAGGTGCGCGTGCGCCTGCCCGATGGCACCATGCTGGACAGCACAGGCCGCTTTGACTTCATTGATGTCACCACCAATCGCGCGACGGATTCCGTGCTGGTGCAGGCGATGATCCCCAATCCGCAGAAATATCTGGTGGATGGGCAGGCGGTGACGGTAGTGGTGGAAGAAGGCCAGCCGGAACAAGCCATTGTGATTCCGCAATCCGCCTTGCAGATAGACCAAGCCGGCAGTTTTGTGCTGGTGGTCGGCGCCGAGAACAAGGTGGAAGTAAAGCGCGTGAAGACCACACGCGGGCTGGGTGGCCAGCTTGTGGTGACCGACGGGCTTGAGGTTGGCCAATTGGTGATCACGGAAGGCGCGCAACGCGCCCGCCCCGGCGCGGTGGTGGCACCGCAGCCGACGCCAAGCACGCCAAGCGGTGCCATGCCCGGCACGGCACCCAGGCGGGGCTGACGCGCCATGATCTCAAAACTATTCGTTGACCGCCCGCGCTTCGCCATTGTTGTCGCGATCCTGACCACGATTGCGGGCCTGATTTCGCTGCTGCGCATTCCGGTGGCGCAATTCCCCGATATCGTGCCGCCCCAAGTGCAGGTGACCGCCAATTTCCCCGGTGCCTCGGCCGAGGTGGTGGAAGCAACCGTGGCGCAACCCCTGGAAAGCCAGATCAATGGCGTGGATGGCATGATCTATATGCAATCCACCAGCGGCAATGATGGTTCCTATTCGCTCAACGTATCCTTCCGCGTGGGCTCGGACCCCGATCAGAACACCACCAATGTGAATAACCGCGCGCAATTGGCGCTGGCGCAATTGCCCCAGGAAGTGCAGCGCCTTGGCCTGACCGTGCGCAAAAAATCATCGGCCATGCTGCAGGTGATCACGATCCGGTCCACCGATGGCTCACTCGATCCGCTTTTCATCAGCAATTACGTCACGATCAATATTTTGGATGCGCTGCGCCGCGTGCCGGGTGTGGGTGACGCGCAGATGTTCGGCACGCGCGATTATTCCATGCGCATCTGGTTCCAGACGGATCGCCTGACCGCGCTTGGCCTGGTGCCGGCGGATGTGATCGGCGCCATCCAGAAGCAAAACCAGGTGGCGCCGCTTGGGCGCATCGGCGCCCAGCCCATGAGCCAGGATTCGTCCTATCAGCTCAATATCACCACCACTGGGCGGCTGGTCAGCACCGATGAATTCGGCGCGATCATTATCCGCGCCAATCAGGATGGCAGCGCGCTTCGCGTGCGCGATGTGGCGCGGCTTGAGCTCGGCGCCTGGAACCAGGATGTGGATACGCGGCTGAATGGCAGCGCGGCGCTGCTGGTGCAGGTATTCCTCTCCCCCGGCGCCAATGCGGTAGGTGTCGCCGATAGTGTGGGGGCGACCATGCGCCAGCTTGCCACGCGCTTCCCCGCCGGGCTTGGCTATGAAGTGACTTATGACACGACCCTTTTCGTCAAGCTCACGATTCATGAGGTGATCAAGACGCTGCTGGAAGCCTTTGTGCTGGTGGTGATTGTGGTCTTCCTGTTCCTGGGTTCGATCCGCGCTACCATCATTCCGCTGATCGCCGTGCCGGTCAGCCTGATCAGCACCTTCGCCGTGCTGAACGCCATGGGCTATTCGGCCAATACGGTTTCGCTGCTGGCGATGGTGCTGGCCATTGGCATTGTGGTGGATGACGCGATTGTGGTGGTGGAAAATGTCGAAGCCACCATGGAGCACCATCCTGAGCTTTCGGTGGCCGAAGCCACCAAGCGCGCCATGGATGGCATTACGGCGCCGATTGTGGCGATTACCATGGTGCTGCTATCGGTCTTTGTGCCACTCGCCTTCATTCCCGGTATTTCCGGCGAATTGTTTCGTCAATTCGCGGTGACCGTCAGTGTCGGCATGTTGTTTTCGGCGATCAATGCACTGACGCTTTCGCCCGCCCTTTGCGCCATATTGTTGAAGCCGCATCACGGGCCGAAAACCGGGATCATGGGCAGGGTTTCGGCCTTCATTGATGCCGTGCGCGATGGCTATGGCGCGATTGTCGCCCGCCTTGTCCGGCTTTCGGCGCTCAGCCTCGTTTTGCTCGGCGTCATTGCCTTCGGGATTTATGGCATTGGCAGCCGCACGCCGACCGGCTTCCTGCCGCAGGAAGACCAGGGCGCCTTCTTTGTTGAAATGCAATTGCCGGATGGCGCATCGCTCAATCGTACACGGGAATTGAGTCAGCAGGTGGAAGCCATTATTCGCCCGCTGCCAGGTATTCAGGCGGTGCAGACCGTGATGGGCTTTTCGATGCTGAATGGCCTCGCGCAATCCAATAGCGCCTTCTTCATCGTGACGCTGAAATCCTTTGAGGAACGCACAGCGCCCGAGGCCAAGGTGAATGCGCTGCTGGCCGCAGTCGCGCGCGGGACAGCGCAGGTGCCGGCCCTGGTGGTGCCCTTCAACCTGCCGCCGATCATCGGGCTTGGCACAGGTGGCGGCTTCCAATACCAGCTGCAAAACCTGGAAGGCAGGCCTGTTGCGGAAATGGCCGCGGTGATGCGCGGCCTGGTCTTTGCCGCCAATCAGGACCCGGCGCTCAATCGGGTATTCTCCACCTTCTCGGCGGCCGCACCTTCAATTTTTCTTGATCTGGATCGTGATCGCGCGCAGGTCCTTGGCATTTCGATCAGCGATATCTTCGCCGCGCTGCAAGCGACCATGAGCAGCTATTACATCAATGACTTCAACCTGTTTGGCCGAAGCTGGCGCGTGAGCCTGCAGGCCGAAGAAGGCGATCGCGCTTCGGTGGAAGACATCTTCCGCGTGCATGTGCGCAATGCCCAGGGCGAAATGGTGCCGATCCGCGCGCTTGCCGATATTCGCGTTGAATTCGGCCCGCAAAGCATTGTGCGCTACAACAACGTGCGCAGCCTGACGGTGAATGGCGAACCGGCAGCGGGGCGGAGCAGCGGCGATGGCTTGGCAGCGATGGAAAGGCTGAGCGCCACCACCCTGCCGCAGGGCTTTTCCTATGAATGGACCGGCACGGCCTATCAGGAAAAGGCGGCCGCCGGGCAGACAGGCATGATCCTGGCCCTTGCAGTGCTTTTCGCCTTCCTGTTTCTGGTGGCGCTGTATGAAAGCTGGACCATTCCGGTGCCCGTGCTGCTTTCGGTCGCGGTTGCGGTGCTGGGGGCGATTGCGTCCATTGGTGCGGCGGGGCTTTCGCTTGATTTGTATGCCCAGGTCGGGATTGTGGTGCTGATCGCGCTTGCCGCAAAAAACGGCATTCTGATCATTGAATTCGCCAAGGAGCAGCGCGAATTGCACGGCAAATCCATCCAGGAAGCGGCGGTGCTTGGCGCCAAGCTGCGGTTCCGGGCGGTGATGATGACGTCCTTCGCCTTCATCCTGGGGCTCTACCCGCTGGTGGTGGCGGAAGGCGCTTCCCAGATCAGCCGCCGCGCGGTCGGCACGCCGGTGTTTTGGGGGATGCTCGCGGCCTCGACCATCGGGATTTTCATGATCCCGATGCTTTACGTGACTTTCCAAAGCCTGCGGGAAAGGCTGAAGGCCATGCTTGGCATGGGGCAGGCCGTGAAGCCCGCCCAACACCCCCCGTCTTGACCCCGGGGCTTTGAGACACGATTTCTAAGGCAAGGAAGGGCCGCGCATTCCGCTGCCCGCGATTCGATGGAGACCCCCATGGGTGATCTGACCAAGGCCGTATCTGATGAGAGCTTCAAGGCTGATGTGCTCGATACCAGCGGCGCGGTGCTGGTGGATTTCTGGGCCGAATGGTGCGGCCCCTGCCGCATGGTAGGGCCGATCCTGGATGAGATTGCGGCGGAATATGCCGGCAAGCTCACCATCGCCAAGGTGAATATTGATGAGAACCCGATGACGCCGAATGAATATGCGGTGCGCGGTATCCCGACCATGATCCTGTTCAAGGATGGCAAGCCGTTGGACACAAAGGTGGGCGCGCTGCCGAAGGGTGCGCTGAAGACTTGGATTTCAACGACGCTGGGTGAGTGATTCACTCGTGAAAGGCCCGCGCGCATTTCTCTGCGCGGGCCTTGCTGAAATTATCTTCCCTTGAACACTGGCTTACGCTTTTCGTTGAAGGACAAAATGCCCTCCTGCCGGTCTTCCGTGCCGACCAGTTGATTGTAGCATTCCACTTCAAACCGCAGCGCACTTCTTAAATCCATCTGCAAGCCGAAATGCATGGAACGCTTGGCTTGGCGAATTGATAGCGGCGCGTTGCCGGCAATGACGCGCGCGGTTTCAAGCGCTGCGGTCAACACCTCCTCCGGCGCGCAGACGCGGTTCAGAATGCCCCATTCCAGAGCCTGTTCCGCGGTGAAGGGCTTGCCGGTCAGGATGATTTCCTTGGCGCGCCGTTCGCCGACAATGCGCGGCAGGGTTTGCGTGCCGCCGGCACCTGGCATGATGCCAATCGTCACTTCCGTCAGCGCAAAGCGCGTGCCCGTCACGCCATAGGCGAAGTCTGACGCCAGCACCAATTCCAGCCCGCCGGCATAGGCATGGCCATTCACCGCGGCGATGATCGGAATTTGGCAATCCAGCATGGTCCAGAAGGCACGCTCAAAAATCTCATGCTGATGGCGCCAGGCGGCATCCGTCATGCCCTTGCGTTCCTTGAGGTCGCCGCCCGCGCAAAAGGCGCGCCCACCGGTTGCGGTCAGGATGACGCAGCGGATATCGCCGGGCTCCGCGATCAGCGCGGACCAGACTGTGTGCAAATCGCGCCCCATTTGCGTGTTGAAGGCGTTGGAAACCTCTGGCCGATTGAGGCGCACGATTTGGATATGCGGTTCCGGGCTTTCGAGTTGCAGGGTCTCGGTTTCGGGCAGGGGCATGGCTGATCTCCGGCAAGAGCATTTTCAAGCCAAGTGGAATCACTTGGCGACTCGGAAAATGCGATCAAACAAACCGTTTAGTGCATGTCCAGTGAGCGGATGCGAGAGGGACATGCACTAAACGCGGCGGAGACTGCTTCAGAAGGCCGCCCTTGTCAGCGCCCTATTTTCGCTTCCCCGCTGGCCGTGCAAGAACAGGTATTGAAGGAGACCCCCATGGCTGAAAGCAATCTGCAAATCCTATTGAAGCGCCGCCCCGTCGGCGCCCCGGTGCCTGAGGATTTCGACATTGTCGAAACCGCCATGCCCGAACCCGGCGAAGGTCAGGTGCTGGTGCGCGCGCAATATCTCTCGCTCGACCCCTATATGCGCGGGCGCATGGCGGATGTGAAAAGCTACGCCAAGCCCGTGGCACTCGGCGCGGTGATGGAAGGCCAGACCGCCGGCGTGGTGGTCGCTTCCCGCCATCCGGATTTCAAACCGGGAGAAACAGTACTCGGCGGCTTTGGCTGGCAGCGTTTTTCCGTGGTGGGGCCGGAACGGCTGTTCAAAGTGCCGGAAGCCGATCCGCCGCTCTCAACCAGCCTTGGCGTGCTGGGGATGCCGGGGCTGACCGCCTGGACCGGGCTTGCCGATATCGGCCAGCCCAAGGCGGGGGAGGCGGTCGTGATCAGCGCAGCCTCTGGCGCTGTTGGCCAGGTGGCCGGGCAGATCGCCAAGATCAGGGGCTGCAAGGTGATCGGCATCGCGGGTGGCGCCAAGAAATGCGACTTCGTGGTGAAGGAGCTTGGCTTTGATGCCTGCCTTGATCATCGCGGCGATCTCAACGCGCAATTGGACGCGGCGGTGCCGGAAGGCATTGATGTCTATTGGGAGAATGTGGGCGGCGCGGTGCAGGCCGCTGTCTTCCCGCGCTTCAAGGATTTCGGCCGCATGGTGATGTGCGGCATGATCGCGCAATACAATGAAGCGCCAGGCGCGGATGCTGCCGGCGCACCGCCCGGCCCCAATCTTGGCCCCATTGTGCGCAAGCGCCTGCGCATCCAGGGTTTTATCGTGAGCGACACGGGCTGGCCGCGCTATCCGCAATTCCGTGCGGAGATGCTGGGCTGGATCAAGGCAGGCAAGTTGCACTGGCGGGAAGATGTGGTGCAGGGCCTGGCCAATGCGCCCAAGGCCTTCATTGGCCTGCTGAAGGGCGAGAATTTCGGCAAGCTGGTGGTGAAGGTGGACTAAAGGCGTGGCGGCGCCGGCGGGAGCGTTTTCTAGCCAAGTGGAAACACTTGGCTCTCCGGAAAACGTGACCAAACAAAGATTTTGAGCGGTTCCCGTGAACGCAGGTGAACGGGAGCCGCTCAAATCCCCGGCGCCCCGATTTTAATACCGGCGGAGCAAGCCCACCAGCTTGCCCTGCACGCGCACGCGATCCGGGCCAAAAATGCGGGTTTCATGCCGCGCATTGGCCGGTTCCAACGCAATGGAATTGCCGCGCCGGCGCAGCCGCTTCAGCGTCACCTCATTTTCATCCACCAAGGCGACGACGATGGTGCCATTCTCGGCAGTATCAGTGCGGCGGATGATGACGGTATCGCCATCCATGATGCCGGCTTCCTCCATGGAATCGCCGGCGACTTCGAGGGCGTAATGTTCGCCATTGCCAAGCAAAGCCAGCGGCACTTCCACACTCGCGCCATTATCGCGCAGCGCTTCAATGGGCAGGCCGGCGGCGATCCGGCCATAAAGCGGCAGATGGACCGCAGCGGCTTCGGCGGCCACGCGCGCGGCGCTGGCGGGCAGGTTATTGGCGAAATTACCGCGAATGACATTGGGGGCGAAGTTCGGCGCTTCCGGCTTCGGTGCCGTTTCCTTGACCTTGGGCGTCATGGCTTCGGGCAGGCGCATGACTTCCAGCGCGCGGGCGCGGTGGGCGCGGCGGCGCAGAAAGCCGCGATCTTCCAGGGCGGTGATCAGGCGATGAATGCCCGATTTGGAGCGCAGATTGAGCGCTTCCTTCATTTCTTCAAAGGAAGGGGAAAAGCCGGTTTCCCGCAGGTGCTTGTCAATAAACATCAGCAATTCGTGCTGCTTACGCGTTAGCATCCAAACCTCCCAGGCCGGGAACCCCAGCGAATCGGGGCGAACAAACCGGCAACTGAGTGGATGTTCTAGTTTGGTTCCAAAATCACAGTCAAATGTTTTTTGTGGTGGATAAGTGGTTTAGGCGAAAAATATTGCATAAAGGCTCAACCCCGCGGCGCCGCCGCCCCGGCCCGTCGGTGGCGCCCAAGCAGGCCGCGTCCCTAAAGCTTGACGCACATCAACGCCAAGCGGGCGCCATGCGACACATCTACAGGCGAATAGGTCAAGGCAAAGAAAATTGCCAAAAATCAATCGCCTGGGAAAAAATGACATGCAAGACGACGTCCCATCTCCAATGGCGGCCGCGCCCGATGATGCGGCCGGATCATGGCACAGCCTTGCGGTTGAAGAGGTCTTGCGCCGGATTGGCGGCAGCCCATCGGGCTTATCCGCCTGCGAAAGCGCAAGAAGGTTGGCCGTTCATGGACCGAACCGCCTGCCTGAAGTGCAACCACGTTCACCATTCGCGCGGTTCCTGGCCCATTTTCATAACATCCTGATCTATGTGCTGCTCGGTTCGGCCGCTGTAACGGCTGCCTTGCAGCATTGGGTGGATACGGGTGTGATTCTGGCCGTGGTATTGGCCAATGCATTGATTGGCTTCATCCAAGAAGGCAAGGCGGAGTCCGCCATGGCGGCGATCCGGCAGATGCTTGCCCCCCGCGCCGCAGTACTGCGCGACGGCCAACGGATGGGGGTGGACGGCGCGGATCTCGTACCAGGCGACGTTGTCCTGCTGGAAGCAGGCGACATAGTCCCAGCCGATCTGCGTATCATTGAGGCGCGCGGACTTGCGGCGCAGGAAGCTATCCTGACGGGCGAGTCAGTACCCGTGGAAAAATTGGTCGCACCCGTGCCCGCAGATGTCGCCTTGGGTGATCGTCTATCCATGATGTGGTCTGGTACGCTGGTCACACAGGGCACGGCGCGGGGGGTGGTTATCGCTACCGGCGCCCGGACAGAGATCGGGCGTATCGGAGGCCTGCTCACCGAAGTTAAAGAACTGACAACACCCTTGGTCGCGCAGATGGATCATTTCGCGCGATGGCTGTCCTTTCTGATCCTATTCGTATCGGGCCTTTTGCTGGTTTATGGCTATTTTGTAACTCATTATAGCTTCGATGAGCTTTTCATGGCCATCGTTGGGCTTGCCGTCGCGGCGATCCCTGAAGGCCTTCCCGCGGTGATGACCATCACGCTTGCCATTGGCGTGCAGGCCATGGCGCGGCGCAATGCGATCATCCGGCGCCTGCCGGCGATCGAGGCGATTGGCTCAGTCTCGGTCATCTGCACCGACAAGACCGGCACGCTGACGCGCAACGAAATGGTGGTGGCCGCCGTGGAGACGCCTGCCGGCGCATTTGAAATTGGCGGCGAGGGCTACGCACCGGAAGGCAGCATTGCGCCGTCGGGGGACCTGTCGCGCCTGGCCCTTGCCGCCACACTTTGCAACGATGCTGCGCTGCTGCGAAAGGATGCGCATTGGACAGTCGAAGGTGACCCGATGGAAGGGGCATTGCTGGCCTTCGCCGGCAAGCTTGGCGGGGATCATGCTGCGCGGCGGCTGGACGCCATTCCCTTCGACAGCCGGCACCGCTTCATGGCCGTTTTGACCGACGGGCCTCTGGGCCGCCTGGTCCATGTAAAAGGCGCGCCGGAACGGGTCCTGCAGATGTGCGGCGGCATCGACGACGAGCATTGGCATGACCGCGCCGACGCCATGGCACGGCGTGGCCTGCGTGTCCTGGCGCTGGCCGAGCGGCCCGAGGCGGGCGAGCGCATCAACGCCGTTGCGCTGGAAGGAGGGCTTACCTTTCTCGGCCTCCTCGGGCTGATAGACCCGCCGCGCCCCGAAGCCATCGCAGCCGTAGCGGAATGCCGGGCGGCAGGCATCCGGGTAAAAATGATCACCGGCGATCATGCGGGCACCGCTGCCGCCATCGCCGCGCAGATCGGGCTCGAGAATACCCGCCGCGTGCTGACCGGCGCCGATCTCGATAGGTTGGATGAGGCGCAACTTGCGCTTGAGGTGGTCTCGGTTGATGTCTTTGCTCGCACGAGCCCGGAACACAAGCTGCGCCTGGTCACCGCGCTGCAGGCGAATGGCCATACAGTGGCGATGACAGGCGATGGCGTGAACGACGCACCCGCGCTCAAGCGTGCCGATGCGGGCATCGCCATGGGTCTGAAGGGATCAGAGGCAGCAAAACAGGCCGCCGATCTTGTGCTCGCGGACGATAACTTCGCCTCCATCGCCGCCGCTGTGCGTGAAGGGCGAACAGTCTATGACAATTTAAAAAAGGTGATCAGCTGGACTCTCCCCACCAATGCGGGGGAGGCCATGGTGATCGGGCTGGCCCTTTTGGCAGGGCTGGCCCTGCCGGTCACCGCCGCGCAAATTCTTTGGGTTAATCTCATCACTGCCATCACGCTGGGTCTTGCCTTGGCGTTTGAACCAACCGAGACAGGAACCATGGCCCGCCCGCCACGCCCACGGGACGCACCAATCCTAGCCAGCGAACTCGTTTGGCATGTCCTGCTGGTTGCCTGCCTGTTCCTGGCAGCGGTTTTCGGTGTTTTCAGCTACGCGCTTGACCGCGGCTACTCTCTGCCGTTGGCGCAAACCATGGCGATGAACACGCTGGTCGTGCTGGAAATTTTCCATCTTTTCTTCATTCGCAATCTCCACGGCACCTCGCTGACTTGGGATGCCGCGCGGGGGACGAAAATCGTCTGGATCGTGGTCATCATCATCACCGCCGCGCAATTCGCGGTCACCTATCTGCCGCCGCTCCAGGCGGTGCTGGCCACCGAACCCGTATCGCTGGCCGATGGGCTTCTGATCATCGCTGTGGGAGCGGCCTTTTTTGCATTGTTGGAGATGGAAAAGCAGATCAGGCTGGGGTTGGCCCGCACGCTCTCACATAATGCCGTCGAGATGGGTTGATCCAGGGCCATCATGATCCTTGCCGCCGCCCTCCTCATGCTCGGCCTGACCATCCTGGTCCTTGGGGCGGAACTGCTCACGCGTGGTGGCGCCGCGCTGGCCCGGCAGATGCGGGTCCCCCCGGTCGTCATCGGCCTGACCATCGTCGCCATTGGCACGAGCACGCCGGAGCTCGCGATCGGGATCGACGCCGCCATGATTGGCAACGGCCCCCTGGCAGTCGGCAACATCGCCGGTACGAACACAGTCAATTTACTGCTGATCCTGGGCCTTAGCGCCCTCATTCATCCACTGGCGCTGCGCTCACAGACCATCCGCATGGACCTGCCGGTGATGATCCTCGCGGCCTTCATGATGCTCGCCATGTCCCTCGACGGCAGGCTGTCGCGCCTCGACGGGGTGGTGCTTGTCGGCTCGGGCATCATCTACACGCTGCTTGTCGTCCGCTCAGCCGCCCGCGAAAGCAGGGCGTTCCGCGTCGAGTTCGCGAAGGAGTATTACCAGCCAAAGGTATCCCACGGAGGTGGTCGGCGTATCGTGGCGAGCGGGGTCACGCTCGTCAGTGGGATTGCCGTTATCGTGCTCGGCGCCGACATCTTCGTGGACGCTGCGGTGGGGCTGGCGCGGATGTGGGGCGTCTCCGACGCCTTCATTGGCCTGACCGTTGTCGCCATCGGCACCTCAGCGCCGGAACTAGTGACCACCGTGCTATCTACGCTGAAGCGGGAACGCGACATCGCGATCGGCAACCTACTCGGCAGCAGCGTTTACAACATTTTTGCCGTCCTCGGGATTACTTGTCTCGTGCCCGCCGCGGGGGTGCAGGTGACGCCGGAGCTTGTAACACCTCCACTCATCGCCGCGCCTCCCGGCTAAGGTTGCGCGTCGGTAGCTGGGAGAGGGTCGCCGTGACGCGCTTGGG
>JBIIGZ010000034.1:0-22165 GCA_044236185.1 Roseomonas sp.
ATTCGCATGTTCCCGGATCAGGAAACGCTCGCCGGCATGATGCGCCGTGCGGGGCTGGAACGTGTTGCCTATCGCAACCTATCGGGCGGTATCGTCGCCATGCATAGCGGCTGGCGGTTGTAGTTCGCCCAACAGGGTCCCACCGCCCCGAGGACCGGAAAACTGCTTAAAATAAGGTCGCGATAGAGTAACCCCATAAGCAACGCTGCACCGCTTTTGCCCAGAACGCTGCCTGGTGAAAATGCTTTTCGAACGCGCTTCAATGGCCCGTACGAAGCCGACCAGTCGCAGCCACATCCACCTCACCTGCTGATGTAAGCGCCACGCCGTAATCGCGTTCAGCCGTGGCAGTAGAAATCAAGCCGTCCAATATATCCGCGCGTACGATTTCGGCTGGTCGTCTGAAGGGATCACCATAACCGCCCCCGGCCGGTCCTTCGCAGATGAAGATATCGCCATGCCGTGTTGCCATATGCGGCACCTTTGAAGGTAACGCGATGCTCTCCCCCGTATCAGCACGGCGCAATGTGAGGCGCGCGGTTGCGCCATCGCGCCCGCCAAACAGGCCCCAGGGCTTGAAGCGATGGCCTTCACCTTCAACACTGGCGCCGCCATCGCTCAGCAGCCGGAATTCGCGCACACTTCCAAGCCCGCCGCGCCATTGGCCCGCGCCAGCCGTATCTTCGCGCAATTCATAGCGTTCAACGCGCAGCGGCAAATGGCTCTCGATATCCTCAATCGGGTTATTGCGCGTATTGGCATAAAGTGTGTCCACCGCATCCATGCCATCCGCGCCTGGCCGGCCGCCATAGCTGCCTTCGAAGATTTCCATATGGACCCAATGGGAGTTTCCCTTGATGCCGGAGAACGCGATGACTTTCAGATTGCCAATCCCCGCACAAACTTGATCAGGCACCGCCTGCGCCAAGGCGCGCATCACCGTATCGGCCACCTGATTGCCTGGACAAAAACGTGCAATGGTCGGCGCGGGAAATTCCGGGTTAGCAAGACAGCCTTTTGGCGCAATGATTTCAATCGGGCGCGTCAGACCCTCATTCACCGGAATATGGCCATGCACGGCGGTATCCAACAACACTGAGCGTACCGTGAGCCAAATCGCCACATCCACCGTACCGGTGAAGGGCATATTGATGGGACGATCTTTTACCTGTGGCGCGGTGCCCGTCAGGTCCACAATCAGACGATCACCCTGCTTTGTCACCGTGGCCACAATGGGAAGATCACGCTTGGCGGGATCCGGGCTATCGGCATAGCCATCAATGAAGGTCTCAGCGCGCCAAGACCCTTCGGGCAAGCGCTGGATGGCTTGGCGCATCAACCGTTCGGCGTGATCCATCAGTGAATTGCAGGCGGCGCGAAAGGTCGGCAGGCTGTATTGCGCAATCAGCGCCTCCATGCGCTCCGCACCGATGCGACTTGCGGCCACCTGCGCTTCCATATCGCCAACCACAAGGTCAGAGGCGCGGATATTGTCGCGCAGAATTTGCCAGACGGCATCATTGCGCTGGCCACGATCATAGACCTTGATGGCCTTGAATTGCAGACCTTCAGCATAGGCATCAATCGCATCCACAATGCCGCAAGACCCTGGTGTTAACGCGCCAATATCCAAATGATGCGCCGTGGTGCCCGAAAAACCAACCAATTCTCCGCCATGGAATACCGGCACGATGAAAGCGACATCTGGCCCGTGGGAGGCGCCGCCATAGGGATCATTATGCATGATGACATCGCCAGGCCGCACCACATCGCCGCGTGCCTGAAGCGTTTTCAGGATATGCTTCACGTAGCCTGGAATGGGGCCAGATTGCAGCGGCGTGGATTGCGCGGATTCCGCCAAACCCCTTCCCTGTTCATCCACCAGCGCTGCGCCGAAATCCTCACTTTCGCGAATGATGGAAGAATAGGACATGCGCATCAGCTTATAGCCAATTTCAACAGCAATGTTTTCAAGCGCGCCCTGAATGACACTGGCCGTGACGGGGTCTACCTGCTGGTTCATGGCATATCCTCAAACCGCAATGATCAGATTGCCGCCGGTATCGGCGGTGATGGTGCAGCCGGGCGGTACCACCGTGGTGCTATCCGTCTGCAAGACAATAACGGGCCCAGGAATAGGCGTATCTGTGGGCAGAAGGTCTCGGCGCAAGAAGGGCGTGTCCGGTGCAACGGGCTTGCCATCCGCGCCTTTGAAAACAACCGGGCTTTGGTGCACCAAGGCCGCTGCCATGCTGCCGCCCTGCTGGGGCGCCGGCGGCCGGCCCAATTTGGGCCGCGGCCCGAAGCCTGTAATTCGCAGATTGACGATTTCGATGACGCTATCGGCAAAAGCATGGCCATATTCTGCGCGATGCTGCTGATGGAAGCGCATGAGCGCCTCAGCCAGGGCAGCTTCATCCACCGCGCCCGCGTTGAAGGCTACGCGTAACTCATAACCCTGGCCGACATAGCGCAAATCGCCAGCGCGTTCGTAATGGGCCAAGGCAGGATCTAGCCCATCCGCGGCGAATTGCGCGGCGATCTCGGCTTCCATTTCGGTGAAAGCTTCGGTCATGCGCCGCAGATCGGGCGCATTCGAAAGCTGAAAGCAGGTACGGACCACATCATATTTCAGATCAGTGGTAAGCAAGCCCATGGCCGAGGTAATACCCGGCGCGGGCGGAATAATGACTTCCTTGATGCCAAGGATTTGCGCGACTTCCACCGCATGCAAAGGCCCAGCGCCGCCAAAGGCCACCAGCGCATATCCCCTGGGATCAATGCCTTTCTGCACCGTGCGGCTGCGAATGGCATTGGCCATATTGGCGTTGATGATCGTCAGAATGCCGAGCGCAGTCTGGTACATGGGCAAGGCCGTCTCGGCCGCGAAGCGTTTAATCACACCCTTTGAGGCCGCGACATCAAGCGCCATGGCGCCGCCCAGGAAGTTCTTAGGATCAAGCCGTCCCAAAACGATATTCGCATCTGTCACGGTGGGCAGCGTGCCGCCGCGCCCATAACCGGCAGGGCCAGGCATGGCGCCAGCGGATTGCGGCCCCACGCGAAACGCCCCGCCTGCATCCAGCCGTGCAATGGAACCGCCGCCGGCGCCGATGGTGTGGATATCAATCATCGGCGTCAGCAAAGGAAAGCCCGCAATCCAGGTATCGCGTGCCGTTGCTTCAGCGAAGCGCCCCGCGGTCACAATACCGATATCGGCGGAGGTGCCGCCTATATCGAAGGTAATCAGATTATCACGCCCCGAAAGCGCGCCCGCCCAGATGCCGCCCAGAACGCCAGCGGCCGGGCCAGAGAGCATGGTGATCACCGGGCGATCCGCGACCATTTTCGCGGTGGCGACACCGCCATTCGATCCCATGATGTGCAAATCAGCCTGCAGCCCGCCCGCGCGCATGCGCCCTTCCAGCCGCGCCACATAATCCCTGACGGCCGGCCCGACAAAGGCATTCATCGCCGTCGTGGTGAAGCGTTCAAATTCGCGGAATTGCGGTGCTACATCGGATGAAATGGTGACAAACGCCTCGGGAAATTCTTCCAGCACAATATCGCGTGCGCGGCGTTCATGGTCGGGGTTCAGGTAGGAAAACAGGAAGCAGATGGCGATAGAGGCTATGCCAATTTCCTTGAAATGCCGGGCTGCGTCACGGACCTCATTTTCCGCAAGCGGCAACAGCACATCACCCCGTGGCGGGACCAGCCTTTCGCTCACCACCAGGCGGTGACGGCGTTTGACAAGCGGTGTGGCCTGCCAAGGGATGCGCTGCTGGATGGAATAATGTTCCGGGCGTTGATGGCGGCCAATATGTACTACATCACGATAGCCGCGCGTGGTGATCATGCCGCATTCGGCGCCGCGATATTCCAGCGCGGCATTGGTGGCAATGGTGGTCCCATGCAGCACATGGCCAATCGCTGCCGGCGCTACGCCTGCCTTGCCGCAGAGGCCCAGAATGCCCTCCACAACCCCAATCGAAGGGTCCGCAGGTGTAGTGGAGACCTTATGGATCGTGACGCTGCCGCTTGCGGTATCCGTCAGCACCAAATCGGTGAAGGTACCACCGACATCAACACCAACCAGCATCACTTGCCCTTTTTGCTCTTGGCCGCAGACTTGCGTGGGAAGCGCTTGCGGAAATCCGCCGCCATTTCCTCAAGCGTTATAAAGCGTACGCCAGGATGCTTGAGCATATGGCCGATCAGGCGTTCCAGCATCAGCAGCACTTGTGGTCTGCCGGATACATCCGGATGAATGGTCATCGGCACTACCGCGTAATCATACTCGCGATAGATGAAATCAAAATGATCGCGCCAGATCTGTTCAAGCTGATGTGGTGAGACATAGCCATGGCTATTCGGGAATTTTTTCACGAACATCATGGGCGGCAGATCGTCCAAATACCAGGAAGCCGGTATTTCAACTAAATCGGTTTCATGCCCGCGCGTGAACGGCTTCATCCAGCTTGAAGCGGGCTTACTATAATCAATTGGCGTCCAGGCATCGCCGGTACGCACGTAATAAGGCTGTGCGTCCTGATGCATCAGCGAATGATCATACGCGATGCCACGCTCGATCAGGATTTCGATCGAAGTGGCGGAAACCTCCCACCAGGGCGCGACATAGCCAACCGGGCGACGGCCCCAGTATTTCTCAATCAGGCTGATGCATTTATCGAAAATCGCCTCTTCCTGGGTGCGCGAAAGGGCGAGCGGATTTTCGTGGCTATAGCCATGCAGGCCGATCTCATGCCCCGCCTTGGCCACCATCTCAGTCTCCTTGGGGAAGGATTCAATGGTGTGACCTGGGATGAACCAGGATTGCTTCATGCCGAAGCGGTCAAACAGGCGGAGAAGGCGCGGCATACCGACCTCTGCCGCAAAGACGCCGCGGCTGATATCGCCCGGGCTATCCTCACCCATATAGCTGCCGAGCCAGCCCGCCACGGCATCACAATGCACGCTGAATGCGCAGAGAATTTCTTTTGCCATTTTGTTCTCCCGGCCTGGAACTAGGGCAGTGGCAGCGCAGCGCCCTCAGCCCGGCACATCGCAAAGATAGCGCCGCAAATGATAGGGTTGGGCCGCGAAGGCGGGGCAGAAGGAAGCCACCACCGGTTCCAGCTTTTCGTACAGATCACGGAATTCGGTGTTTAGTGCCTCAAGTCTTTCTCGTGCTGCCTCTGCCTCATTGGCCAGGCGATTGAGGTCAATGGTCAGGATGCGGCCGTCACGCACCACAAAGCGCCCGCCAATCATCACATGCCGCACACCTGTGCCATCTTCCGTATGCACAAGCTGATTGACGGTCCAATGATGCGGAATCCAATTCACCGAAGTGCGATCGAGGAAGACGATATCCGCCTTCATGCCCGGCGCGATGGCGCCAATATCCTTGAAGCCAAGCGCGCGGGCGGAACCGCGTGTCGCGGCATCATAAACTTCCTCAACACTCGCCCAACGGCGCGGGTCTGGGGTCTGTACTTTTGAGAGCATGGAGGCATAGCGCATCGCCTCATACATATTTTGGTTATCGGAACAATTCGCACCATCCGTGCCGATACCGACATTCACGCCCATATCGCGCGCTTCGCGGAAGCGGAACATGCCATTGCCCAAGCGCATATTGCTCCCGGCGTTATGGGCAAGCGAACCACCCTTATCCCGCATGATCTTCAGATCATCATCATCCAGCCATATCGCGTGCGCCGCAGTGAAATCGGGGCCGATCAGCCCAAGATCATCCATATGTTGGACAAGCGTCTTGCCATAACGCCTGATGCCGGTCAGCGCCTGGACCTTGCTTTCGCCAACATGGCTATGGATGCCAACACCATGTTTGCGTGCCAGATCACGGCAACCGCACATGAAGGCATCTGAACAATGATGCGGGATGGTGGGGGCGACAGCTGCGCGAATATCCTTGGCATTCCAGCGCCAGGCGCTGATCGCCTCATCCATCGCGCCAAGGGTTCTTTCCCAGGCGGGCAGGCGCAACTTGTCAACGCGCGTACGCAAAGCATCGGGCAGGCTATCGTAAAGCCCAGGGATCGCCTCATACACTGTACGATCCGCCACCATGGGCGCAATCACGGCCCGCATGCCAATTTCGGCATAGGCTTCCGCCACCGCGTCCAAACCATCCTTGCTTGGGATCGGGACTTCCGCATAAAGATCATAAGCCGCCGTGCAGCCCTTCAGCACCATCTCGGCAGCGATGATTTGCGCTGTCAGTTTTTTGTCTTGAAGCGAACGATTGCCGCCGATCCAAGGTGCCGCAGCCAGCAGTAATTCAAGCGTCCATTTATCACCCTGTCCGCGCGCCAGCCCACCATGGCCATGGGTATGGGCATTGATCAGACCGGGGTGAATGATATGCCCGCTAGCATCAATTACCTTTGCGTCGGCCGGCGCTGCTATCCCAAGGCCAACAGCCTTGATGACGCCATCTTGGATCAGCACATCCGTCGCCTCCGCGCGCCGTCGCCCGGGATCAGCAAGCATGGCGTTGCGGATGATAATGAAGCCAGGTTCGATTTCAGCCATGGGACGCTCCGTTCAACTCGCTGCGGTCTTGGTGCCTTCGACACTGCTGGACCATGGAAATAGCAGTCGCTCCGCCAGGGCGACCGCTTGGAATAACGCAATACCCATCAGCGCCAATACAACCACCGCCCCGAAAGCGAGCGGCGTGCGGAAGAAGGCCATGGAAGTTTGGATCAGATAGCCAAGCCCGGCATCCGCGCCGACGAATTCCGCCACCACCGCGCCCACAACCGAAAGTGCTGCCGCAACCTTGAGGCCACCAAAAACGAAGGGCACCGCAAAGGGTAGGCGAATACGCAGTAATTCCTGGAATCGGCCGGCACGGCACGCGCGACCCAATTCAATGAGTTCCGGTGGTACTGCCAAAAGCCCAGCTACGCTGCTGACCACCAGGGGGAAGAAAGCCACCAGAAAGGTCACGATGATCCGCGGCATTTCATTGGCGCCCAACGCGACAATCAGGATCGGTGCCAGAGCCACTTTGGGAATGGATTGTGTGATCACCAGCAGAGGATAGATCGCAGCCGAGATAGCAGGCGATGAGGCAATCAACATGGCAAGCGGTAGGCTGATGATGACCGAGGCAAAAAACCCCATCAACACGGTGCCAAGCGTCGCGAGACTATGCCCAAGCAGGTTTGGCCAAACACCCACACAGGCCTTCCAGATCGCACTTGGCGCGGGCAAAATGAATTCCCTAATCTGGAAAATATGAACGCTGGCTTCCCAAATCAGGAACACCGCGATTGTGGCCCCCCAGGCGGGTAGGCTCGCCAATAGCCTTGCTTTACGATCAGGCTGCATCAGCATCTCTCTTGCGAAAAATCAGGCTACGGATGCGGGCCGCACAATGCTGGAATTCGTCAGTGCCTTCCTGTTCGAAAGCGCGGGGACGCGGCAGGCCAACCGGGATGATATCCGCAATTCGGCCAGGACGCGGCGACATGACCACAACGCGATCCGCCAGCAAAATCGCCTCCGAAATCGAGTGCGTGACGAAAATCACCGCCATCTGCCGTGTGGACCAAAGGCGCAGAAGTTCAAGCGACATTTCTTCGCGCGTCAGCGCATCCAGCGCGCCAAAGGGTTCATCCATCAGCAATACGCGCGGTTCCTGAAGTAGGGCACGACAAATTGCCACTCTTTGCTGCATGCCGCCGGAAAGTTCACGCGGCAGTTTGGTTTCAAACCCGCCGAGGCCAGCGGTAGCCAGCAGGGCGCGCGCCTTGTCATCGGTTTCTGTGTTATGCCGATGCATCAGGCGCATTGGAAATGTCACGTTGCGCAATACATCCGCCCAGGGCAGAAGGGTTGCCGCCTGGAATACCATGGCCGTGTCAGTGCGTGGTTCCATTACCGGCGCACCATCAAGAATCACTTGGCCAGAAGTTGTTGGCACCAGCCCTGCCACAAGCCGCAACAGCGTGGATTTTCCGCAACCGGACGCACCCACAATCGCGACAAATTCGCCTGGCGCGATATCAAGTGAGATATCACGCAGCGCTTCCACGGCCGCGCCATCGCGGCCGCGAAAGGTCTTGTGAACACTACGGAGATTGATCACGGAAGAAAGCTGAGATCAATCGCCTGACGATAGTCCCAGCTTGGCGAAAGTTCCAGGGATGTCGCCACTTGTTGCCAGGTAAAGGCCATGCGGTCCTGCGCCTGCCGGCCAAGCCCCGTCTGGCGTTGATGGTCGTTGAACACATAGTTCATGGTTGCACGAAGGGAGCCCTGGCAATCATCAAGTTCCACTTCGGGATTACGCTGCACATGCAGGCGACAAGCCTGTTCCTGATTTTCATTTGCCCAAGCCATGGCAGACGCTGCACCGCGCAGAAAGCGGCGGACAAGATCAGGATTGCGTTGAATCACATCATCCGTTGTCATCAAGGTGGTTGCGTAAATGGCGAAACCCGTTTCCACAAAGGGAAGAACAACAATCTCCTCTCCCGCGCGCCTGGCTGCCTTGTTTTGATAGTAGTGATGGATTGCAAAAAACGGGGCAGCTTCCACGCGTTTCGTGATCATCAGCGCTGCCATGGCGGAGGCATCGGTATTCACCCATTGGATCCGATCAGGATTGATGCCAACACGTCGCGCAACTTCCGGAAAATAGAGCCGATGGCTATTACCGGGGGTTATGGCAATGCGCTTGCCATCCAATTGCCGGAAATCAGTAATGCCGGAAGACCGCAGCACAAACATGGAATGCGGCGAATGCGTGTAGATCTGCATGATGCTGCGCACCGGCGCATTCTGTCGGGCGCGGGCCGCCAGAACGGCACTGATGTCAGCAACACCAAATGGGGCGGCACCCGCGGCAACCTTGGCAACGGTATCGCCCGATCCATAGCCGCGTGACAGGGAAAGCTCGATCCCTTGTTCCCGCCAAGCGCCTCGCGCAGCGCCCGAAAAATAGGCAGCATGCTCGCCAGTTGGGATCCAATCCAGCAACAACAATACGCGATCTTGCGCGCGGGTGGGGGAGGTTGAAAGGCAGAGAAGCGCAAACAACAACCCCGCAATGGTCCTGATAACCATCCTCGGTCTCCTGCGTTTGAGTGGCTGACTGGCCTTCCCTTAATGCCTTGTTAAGGCAGAGACGAAGCCTATGCAAGGGGCGCCGAAAGCCTGACACGCGACCAATTCACGGCAGGACTTGGCCACCCCGTAAAGAACCGGGCTTATGCCTTGCCGTCGGTCGCCTGTTTTCCTTTTTCAGATTGGCGTCGCTATCCCACTTTTGGCTGGCTGCAGGAAATACGTTCAGATGATCAGGAATTCCGTATGCGTGATCGTCCCGACCAATGACGTGATGGTCGCAAACTGTACCGCTGCACCCATACCATCGCCATCAGCATCGTATAGTAACGCGCCAGTCGCGTTATTGAAGATGATACGATCATCCGCATCATTGGCGGCTGTGCCCACATGAAACGCGCTTGCCGCCAAGGTGCCAACCGGCCCTATGCCTGTGAAAATGGCGTCATCCAGCTGAATGGTATCTTCCGCAACAAGATATCCCGCAATAAGGTCTATCTCGCCGGCACCGAGCGCAGCATTAAATACGAAGTGGTCATTACCCAGATCGCCGATGAGCGTATCTGCCCCAGCACCACCAATGAGCGTATCATCTCCAGCATTGCCCATCAGGGAATCACCCGCGGCATCACCAAGGATGCGGTCATTGCCATCGCCGCCTGAGAGCATATTCGCCAGCCCATCGCCGACCAGGCAGTCATTCCCTGCGCCGGCGACCACATTCTCGATGCCCAAGAGCGAGTCATTGCCGTCTGCCCCCGACGCGCTTCTCGACAGAAGATTAACAGTTACAGCTTGGCTGGCTGCCAGAAGGTGGGCATAGCTGACAAGATCCGTGCCGCCCCCACCATCAATGCTATCCGCGCCGGCCCCGCCGCTGATCGTATCCTTACCGCCACCGCCAGAAAGCAAATTGACCAAGCTATCCCCCAGCAGGCTGTCATGTCCGGCGCCGGCCAATATATTTTCGATACCCATAAAGGTGTCATTTCCCGCCGCACCCGTCGCGCGCATGGCCACCATGTCAATGGTGATGGCTTGGGTGACAGCGGCCATATCCGCATAACTCAGAAGATCAATACCTGCGCCGCCATGAATGGAATCATTCCCAAGGCCGCCAATCAGTGAGTCATTGCCACCATCACCCAGGATAGAGTCATCTCCGCCACCTCCGGCCAGGATATTCGCGAGCGAATCTCCGATCAGGCAATCCTGGCCGCTACCGGTGATCGCATTCTCGATTCCGGCAAAGCTGTCTTCTCCCGAAGCGCCTGTGGCCCGACGCGTGCCAAGATGAACAGTCATGCCTTGGCTCACGCCCACGAAATCGGCGTAGCTCAGCCAATCCGTGCCAATTCCACCATCCACGCTATCATCGCCTGCACCGGCCATAATTGAATCACTGCCAGCACCAGCGATGATGATATTGGCCAGACCATCGCCGATGATGCTATCACTACCCGCGCCAGTGACCAGGTTTTCGATACCGATAATGGTATCATTTCCGGCGGCCCCAGCAGCGCTCTGTGCAACAAGATTGATCGTAACCGCCTGACTGGAAAATGAAAGCGCGGAGTAGTCAAGCAAATCAGTGCCGCTGCCACCGTCAATCCTGTCTGCTGAAAATCCGGTGACAATGGTATCATGACCATCACCTGAAGAAATTGTATTTTGGCCCGCGCCGGCCCGAATCACATTGCCTAAACCATCTCCGATAAGGCAATCATTGCCAGCCCCAGTAGTGATGTTTTCGATACCCACGACTGCGCCAGGACCATCCGCACTGATGATGGCAGCATTGAGCAGATCAATGGTGATGCCCTGCCCCGCCAACAAGACATCCGCATAATCCAAAAGATCATTGCCAGCGCCGCCATCAACCCTGTCGGCGCCCAAGCCCGCAATAATGGTATCATCGCCGGCGCCAGCAGAAATGGTATCATTCCCACTCCCTGCAGAAAGAAAATTCGCAAGCCCGTCGCCGATAAGGCTATCACTGCCCGCCCCTGATATCACCCGTTCAAAGCCGCTGAGCGTATCATTTCCAGCGGCGCCGAAAGCCCGCCCCATGACAAGATCGACGCTTACGGCTTGGCTTGCAGCGTTGAGGTCGGCATAGCTCAGCAGGTCAATGCCAGCGCCACCGTCAAGCCAGTCGGCACCAACGCCACCCAGAACGCTGTCGTCACCAGCACCGGCCAAAACCGTATCTTCACCACGGCCAGATGAGAGGAAATTCGCTAAACTATCACCCAATATACTGTCATTGCCGGCGCCAGAGAGTACGTCTTCAAAAGCAGCAACAGTATCATTGAAAACGGTCCCAGAAGCCTTCATGGCCACAAGATCAACCGTGACCCCATCAGACGCTGCGGCAAGATCGCCATAGCTCAGCAGGTCAATGCCCGTGCCGCCATCGATCCTATCGGCGCCAGGTCCACCCAGCACCGTGTCATCACCTCCGCCGGCGACAATCGTATCATTGCCGGAACCCGCGGAAAGAAAATTGGCAAGCCCATCGCCACGCAGACTATCATTGCCAGCGCCAGTCACTATATTTTCAATACCAGCAATGGTGTCATTGCCGGCGGCGCCCGTAGCTCTCAATGTCACCAGATCAACGGTGACCGCTTGCGTTGCCAGTGTCAGTTCCACATAGCTGATGAAATCCGTACCCGCACCGCCATCAATCAGATCATTGCCACCGGCACCCGCCAGCGTGTCCTGACCATTGCCACCAAGAAGATGATTGCCAAGGCTGTCGCCAAAAATACTGTCACTGCCTGCACCACCCAGGACATTTTCAAGGGTCGCAAGCGTATCATTGCCCGCAGCGCCAATGGCCAGCCGCGTCGTGAGATTGACCGTGACAGCCTGGCTGGCCGCGGTGAGTTCCGCGTAGCTCAGCAGGTCATTATCAGCGCCACCATTCAGCACATCATTGCCGGCACCCGCAGCCAAGGTATCGGCCCCGGCATCGCCGATCAGGGTGTCATTGCCATCCTGACCATGCAGCAGGTCAGCGCCATTGCCACCAGCAAGACTATCATTGCCTTCACCGCCAAAGACGCTGTCATTACCATTCCCGCCGGCCAGTGAGTCATTTCCAGCAAGGCCTTCCAGCACATCATTGCCAGCCTGGCCATTCAACGAATTGCCAAGCATATCGCCGCGCAGCGTATCGTTGCCGATTGAACCGAATAACGTGCGCAGATTGCGGGTGGCGCGCACAGAAAGATCATAAAGCCCGGCATCCATACCATAGATATCATAGACACTACTTGTATAACCGCCAATGGAATCAAAGCCGTTGAATTGCGCAAGCCGCAGGCGGACATTGGTGCTCACCAACAGTGTCTCAAAGCCACTGATGCTTGATGTCGAGATATCCGCTTGAATCGCGGCGAGCACATCCAGCCCCTCACCACCAAGCAATGTATCCGTGCCAGTACCGTTGGCCAAAACAGTATCATGGCCAACCCCTGCATCAACAAGATCAAAGCTATCATTTCGGCCGCCATCAAGGACATCCGCCCCATCGCCGCCGATCAGCGTATCCGCACCAATGTCACCCAAAAGTGAGTCGTCGCCAGCCCCGCCATCAAGCCGATCATTGCCAAGGCCGCCCGAAAGGCTGTCATTGCCGATGCCGCCATCCAAACGATCATTGCCACTACCGCCCACGATACGGTCATTGCCTTCATCGCCGGTAATGGTGTCGTTTCCATTGCCACCGCCAAGCACATCATTGCCGTCACGCCCTTCAATCAGGTCATCGCCGGCCTGGCCTTCCAGTGCATTGCCTTGGTGATCACCGCGCAGTGTATCCTGACCCGCTGATCCGTTCAGCATGCCAAGCAAGGTGATTTCTCTCGTTGAAAGATCGTAAAGCCCTGCATTCGCGCCCGTGAGCTGGAACAATCTGCCATTCCCGCTTTGGATAACGTCAAAGCTGGCGAATTGCGCGGCAGTAAGAATCGTTGTGGATTGCGACCATGCTGTTGCTGGGCTGTTTACGGCGAGTATTTCAACGCCACTTATCGCAGCCCCGGAAATAGTGGCGCTTGCGTTGACCAACAGCATGTCTTGGCCATCACCGCCTGCAATCGTATCAAGAACCAGCCCACCAAGCGCAATGGTATCGTCACCCTCTCCTGCGACAATACTGTCATTGCCGTTGCCTCCATCCAGGCGGTCAGAGCCCGCACCACCGATCAGCGTATCAGCGCCCGCATCACCCAGGAAACTGTCATTTCCGGTGTCGCCATCCAGCCAATCATTGCCATTGCCGCCGGCAAGACTATCGCTACCGTCACCGCCAAACACACCATCATTCCCATCACCACCAGCGAGGGAATCATCACCGCCAAGACCCTGAAGCAGGTCATTGCCCGCCAGCCCATTCAGCCCATTGGCAAGGCTATCACCGCGTAAGGTGTCAGCAGCAAGCGAACCAAACAAGGTACGCAGGCCGCTGACACTACGGACGGAAAGATCATAAAGCCCAGCATCCGTACCGAAGATGTCATAAGCATTGCCACTATAGCTGCCAATGGCGCCAAATTCGTTGAATTGCGTCAGGGTAAGGCGGGCGCTGGTGGTGACGGATAGTGCCTCAAACCCGCCAAGTCGCGCCCGAGAAATATCGGCCTGTAACGCCGCAAGCACATCAAATCCATCACCGCCCATCAAAGTGTCGGTTACATTGCCACCAGCAAGAATTGTGTCGTTGCCCAGACCGCCATCTGCCAGGTCCACGCCGTCATTGGTGCCGGCATCCAGAATATCAGACCCATCACCACCAATCAGCGTATCCGCACCACCATCGCCCGTTAGCGTGTCGTTGCCGGCCCCGCCATCAAGGCGGTCATTGCCAAGCCCACCAAAGGCAGCGTCATTATCAAGGCCGCCATCCAGCCGATCATTGCCGGTACCGCCCAAAAGACGATCATTGCCCTCGCCGCCAGCGATGCTGTCATTACCATCCCCACCACCAAGCGTATCGTCGCCGGCCAGTCCTTCAAGGACATCACTGCCCGCCTGGCCTTCAAGGGCGTTAACAAAATCATCGCCGCGCAGCGTGTCATTGCCGGCAGACCCGTTCAGGAGGCCAAGCGAGGTAACGCTACGCGCCGACAAATCGTAAAGACCCGCAGCGGCACCCGTTAGCTGGTACTGTAGGCCATTGCCGCTTTGGATGGCGCTGAAACTCGCGAATTGAGCGGCTGTCAGAAAGGTTGTGCTCTGGGACCAATAGGATGAGGCATTGCTGATTGCCAGCGTTTCAACCCCAGTGACAGACACACCAGCAAGATTGGCCGAAGCATTGATGAGCAAAACATCATTGCCATCGCCACCGCTGATCGTATCAGTTGCTGTGCCGCTGACGATGATGGTGTCGTTACCAGTGCCACCAAAAACACTGTCAGCGCCTTCACCTGCATCAAGACGATCCGCGCCAGCACCGCCGAACAGCGTATCAACGCCGGCACCGCCCAGCAAACTATCATTGTGATCACCACCATCCAGGTAATCATTGCCATTTCCGCCGGATAGCTGGTCGTTACCCTCACCGCCGAAGACGCTGTCATGACCATCAGCGCCTGAAAGTGAATCATGCCCAACCAGGCCCTCAATCACATCATTGCCCGTCTGGCCATCCAGGGAATTGCCAAGACTATCCCCAAGCAGCGTGTCGTTGCCGAGCGAACCAAAAAGCCCGCGCAGGCCAGTCACTGTTCGCAAAGAAAGATCATAAAGCCCGGCATTGGCGCCAATCAGTTCATAACCATAACCCAGAAGATGGCCATCCCTGATGACCTGGAATTGATTGAACTGCTCTGCCGTCAGAACGACTTTATCAATGCCGGTACCATTACCTTCATTGACGACGAGTTCCTGAAACCCGTCGATCACCGAGCCGGAAAGATTGGTCGAAACCACGGCCCAAATCAGATTCCAACCATCCCCACCGATTAACGTATCAGGGCTTGAAGATTCCATGATGACAGTGTCATTGCCAGCGCCACCCAGAACACTGTCTGATCCGGCACCACCCTGCAACCTATCCGATCCGGCATCCCCAATCAGCGTATCAGCGCCTGCATCGCCTTTGATTGTGTCATTGCCCAGGCCGCCATCAATGGAATCATTGCCTGCACCGGTGACAAACAAGTCATGGCCATCAAAACCCATAAGGGTATCTGATGTATCTCCGCTGTAGAGCGTTTCGGAGGCGACCGTTCCCTGGATCATTTTCATGATGAAAATTTAGAAGATGTTACCTTAACGGTCTGTGAATTTTCCCGACCAGGACGAGAGAACGGCCAATTGATTCAATTCCAGCGATTTTTTTCAATCGTGGATTGCATGGGGATGAATGAAATTCGCGTAATCGCCTAGCCAAGACTTAGGGGCTTCGGAAGTGAAATTGACGCGGCAAGATGGCTAAGGAAAAGCGGCTGCCCAACCATGCCCCTGGCGTGTTGCACGCGTGAAATCGGGAAGGTTTTATGAAGCCGCGGGCGGGGCTTCCGGGGCGCTGCTCGCCGCTTGCGCCGGGTGCTTTTGCTCCATCACCAGTTTTTGGTGCGGATAGGGAATTTCGATCCCAAGCTCATCAAAACGCCGCTTGATGCGCCGGTTCATCTCACGCGCAACCGCCCAGCGCTGGGATGGTTCGGTCTTCAGCCGCACCCGTATCACCACGCCGGAATCGCCCAACCGATCCACCCCCATCACATCCAGATCATCGCGGATCACCGGGCGCCAGCGCGGATCCTGGCGCATTTCGGTGGCAATCTCCCGCAGGGCCTCGGAAACCGTGTCAGTATCCTCGCGGTAATCGATATTCACATCAATCACGGCAAAGGCGAAGTCGCGTGTCTGGTTCGTCACACTCGTCACCGCGCTGAAGGGGATGATATGCAGGCTGCCATCCACGGCGCGCAGCTTGATGGAACGGATGGAAAGCTGTTCCACCACGCCAGTCAGCCCGCCCAACTGCACCACATCCCCCACGGCAACCGCATCTTCGAACAGCAGGAAGATCCCGGTAATCACATCCTGCACCAGCCTTTGGGAACCAAAGCCAACCGCAATGCCAACCACACCGGCGCCGGCAATCAGCGGCGCGACATTTACACCAATTTCCGTCAGTATCGAAAGCACAACGAATATCAGGATCATCGCCATCAGCGCCGTGCGCAGCATGGGCAGCAGCGTGCGTACCCGCGCACCCTGGGCCGCCTTGGCGTCGCGCGAAAGCTTATCCAGATGCCGCTGGATGGCAGCATTGATACCTTCCCAGATCACCAGCGCCAGCATGATGGTCAGCGCAATGGAAACCAGCGATGACACCAGCCGATTGCCAAGCTTGCCATGGCCAAACCAGGCAAAAGCCTCCAATCCCCAGCTTTCCAGCAGAAACAGAAAGGCCATGCCACCAATGGCGAGACTGGCACTGCCCTTCAGCATGGGCAGATAGCGATTGGCCCGCGCTTCCAGCCCCGGATAGCGCACGGATAATTCCGGCGTGATCCGGAAGGCGCGCTTGACCACGCGGCGCATGGCCATATCCGCAATCTTTGCGACCGACAGGATCAGGATGGTACTGAAGGAAACCTTGAGCAATCGCCAAAAGCCGTATTCGATTTCAAGCGCCCAGACACCCCAGGCCGCCATCAGCCAGGCAATCGCCACCAAATGCCAAATGTCGGCGGCGCGGTCGCGCAGCATGCGAAAGAACCGCCTAGCGCGGTCCGGCTCTTCGCCTTCCGCCAAGTCCGGCGCGCGCAGCAAATCCGATACCGTCTGGCGGTTCTGCAGGATGATGATCACGAGGAAAAGGGTGACCAGCAAAAGCGCGATACGCAGAATGGTGTCATAGGCAGACCAGGGCAGCCCGAATTGCAGCCCTGCTTCTGCCACCGCGTAGCTTGCGACCAGCACCACCACAATGCGCCTGAGCCAAATGGTGACGTAGGCGGCGGTTTCATCCGTCACCGGCAAAAGCCGCAAATGACCGGATGCAGGCGAAAGCAACATCCGCGCGGCAGCCATGATCGCCCGAGACACGATATAGGCGTTATTGGCGGTCAGCATCACAAGCTGCGTGCTTGGCAGCGGCCGCACGGCGCTGATCAGCCCGTAGGAAACCAAAGCGAAGGCGGCAATCGGCACCAGATCAAGCCCTAGCCGCCCCAGCACCAGCGGCACGCGCTTCAGGCGCGCCCAGCCGATATTTTCGGGTGGCGCCTGCGCATCCAGCCAGTCTCTTGGCCGACGCAGCGCCTGCATCGCCCCCCATTCCGCCAGCAAGCCAAGGCCCAACACCAATAACAATTTCCAGGAAGCATCAATCACGCGCGATTGCGTAATCGGATCCCGCGCAAGGGAGGTGAGCCAGCCCAGCACCGCCGGCAAATCGGCAATGGCCTGAACCGTGGCCACAAGCTGATTGGACAATCCCGCAAGGCGTTGCGATGCGCCCTGCAGCAATTGCGCCCCAAGCGTATTGGGCGCGAGCAAAGCCGGTTCGGTTGTTTCGGCGGCACTCGGCGGCGCTTCCTGCCCTACAGGCGCGGCAGCGCGAAGGGCGCGGATCAATTCAGCCCGGCTCGCATCATCCTGCAGCACCCTGAGCAAGGCCGCGATCTCAGGCGAGACAATGGCGCCTGCCGCCGTGCTGGCGGTAGGCGGTTGCGCCACGGGATTGCCTGGTTCCGGCTGCGCCTGCGCCTGGCCCGCCAGCAATGCGAAACCCAGCACCAACATGAAGCGCCGCAGAATGTGGAGGATGCTCATGCCAGACTTCGGAGCCCATTGCCGGTCGCGGGTCAAGTCTTTCCAGTATCCCGATTGCCCGGAAGGGGTCGCACCGTTACACCGCGCGCATGCTCGCCGCACCTTCCGTCTGGACCGTCATGATCGCCCTTTTGGGGACGCATCTGGCGGGGATGGGCGTTTTCCTGACCGTGCCGGTGCTGGCCCCCGCCATTGCTGCCGAACTTGGCATCGCCGCATCGCTGGCTGGGGTGCATACCGCGCTGGTCTATCTGGGGGCCATGGTGTCGGGGCCTTTGGCGGGGGCCTTTATCCACCGCTTTGGCGGCATTCGCGTTTTGCAGGTGGGAATGCTGATTTCGGCTTTCGGCATTGCGCTCGCCATGTTCGGGCATCCGGCGGCGCTTTTTGCCTCGGCCGTCATTGCCGGGCTCGGCCATGGGCCAGTGACGCCAGCGGGCAGCCATTTGCTCGCCGCGCGCACCCCGGCGCGGCGGCGGGGACTGATTTTCAGCCTGAAGCAATGCGGCGTGCCGGCGGGTGCCATGCTGATTGCCGCCGCTGTGCCGCCCATTGCGGTGGCTGCCGGCTGGCGCCAGGGGGTGCTGGCGGTAGTGATTTTCCTCGCGATTTCGGCGCTTTGCCTGCAACCGCTGCGTGCCGCGCTCGACGCCGAGCGTAACCCCAAGGCCGCGATCCGGGGCCTGGGGCAGATTTGGGGGGCTGCGGCTTCAAGCCTTGGTTTGCTCCGTCAATTCCCGATCTTGCGCCGCATGACGATCATGTCCGCGCTTTATGGCGTTTCCCAATTCTGCTTTTCGACCTTTTTTGTGGTGTTTCAGGTGGCAAGCCTGGGGGCATCGCTGACTGAAGCGGGTATGCGCCTCGCTTTTGCGCAGGCAGCCGGGGTGGCCGGCCGCGTGCTTTGGGGCGTGGTGGCAGACCGCACTGGCGCCGCGCCGGTCTTCGCTGGGCTTGGCATTGGCGCCGCCGTGGCAGGAATGGCGCTATTGCTGGCCGGGCCGGGCTGGCCGGGCTTTGTCATTATCCTGGCCGGCATGCTGATGGGCGCGACCGCCATTGGCTGGAATGGCGTATTTCTCGCAGAAATGGCGCGCTTGGCGCCGGCGGGGCAGGTTGGCGGCACCACCGCGGCGGCTGGTTTCGTCTTTGGCCTTTCCATGCTGGTCGCACCGCCCTTCTTTTCCCTGCTGGTGGACCTGACCGGCGGTTATGAGGCCGGCTTCGCGCTTTGCGTCATCACAGCGCTGATCGGTGCCGCGCTCGCCTGGTCGGTGCGGGGCGGGGCTGTCTCCCGCAGGTGAAAGCGTGTAAGTTCACGCCATGACGACGATCCTTACCATTCTGGTTGCGCTTGCGATGCTGGCCACGGTTGGCGTGCTTTTCGCCGGTATTCTCGGCATGGCGGGCGGCAAGGCTAACCCCAAGACCGCCAATTGGCTGATGCGCTGGCGCATCATTTTCCAATTCATCGCGGTTGGGCTTTTCGTCATTCTGCTGTTGCTGCTGAAGGGTTGAGGCGCCGTACGACCTCGGCGCCCCCCCACAACCCTATCAGGGCTGCATATGCGCCCCGCCACACTGCACCCAATTCTGCCCGGTAATGAAGGAAGCGCCTTCGGACAGCAGGAAGCAGATCAAGGGTGCAACTTCCGATGGCTGCGCCACACGCCCAAGCGGAATACGCGCCAGGGTGCGTTCGCGGAAGCGTTCTGAACGGATCACCTCGGTCATCGGCGTTTCCACCGTGCCGAAGCCAACGCTATTCACGCGAATGCCATAACGCGCCCATTCGCCTGCCGCTGTCATGGTAATGCCGAAAAGCCCGGATTTTGCGGCGGCGTAATTCACCTGCCCAATGCTGCCCCTTTTGCCGGCGGTGGACGAGATATTCACAATCGCTCCCGGCCGTTCCTCTCCGGCGCGGGCGCGTTCAATCATATGCTTGCCGACCGCCTGCTGCATCAAATGGCAGCCGGTCAGGTTCACATTGATCACTTCCTGCCATTGCCGGAAGGTCATTTTCTCGATCATCGCAGGCCGCGTGATGCCGGCGCAATTCACCAGGCCATGCACCGCGCCAAAACGCGCCACCGCATCGGCCACGCATTGCGGGCCGAATTCTTCTGCCGCGACATCGCCTTCAATCGCCATGGTGCGATCCCCGGCAAGCGCTTCGGCCACCTGCATCAGGGTTTCGCGATTGCGTTCCACCATCACCAGATTGCCGCCAAGCCCCAGCACCAATTCGGAGATGGCGCGGCCAATCCCCTGCCCCGCGCCGGTTACGATGATGGTCTTGCCTGTCAGCGCCATCGGATTCATCATGTTGGTTTCCTTTCCTTTTTTTCTCTGCAAAAATCGCTTTTTCAGTTCAACCGCAAGCCACGGATCAATTCAGGGCTTGGCTTGGCGTCACCGCGTTCAACGCGCTTCACAATATCGGTCAGCGCGGCATTGGCCGGCGCATCAATGCCAATCGTCGCACCCTTTTCCACGACAAAGCCGTTCAAATATTCAATCTCAGTCCGCCGGCCCTTCACCATATCCTGACCCATGGAGGGCCGATGCGCGCCGCCGCCACCCTTGGATGTTTCAGCCAGGCGATGCTCATCATAGGCTTGGCGCGCCGCCGCATCGCCCTCACCAGCCCGGGCGATGATTTCCGGGTCCAGGTGGAACACCTCCTCCAGATCATAACCCAGCGCCTGACCAATGCGGATCGCCTCAGATCCCAAACGCGCCGCAAAAGCGCGAATGGCATCATCCGCCACCATGTCGCGCGTGGTGAGCCCCGTGCAGGCAGAAAGCCCATTGCCCATGACATTCGCGACCAGTTTGGACCAGCGCTCCCCCCAAAGATTGCTGGTGGTCAAAGCACTATCCGTCAGCCCCACCAGCTTCGTGATATGTTCCGCGCGCGGGGAAATCCGCCCATGCGGTTCGCCCACACGGAAAACCGTATGCGATGCGCCACTTTTGCCCGCCGCGCGTCGTACATGGCCAGGCTCCGCCAATTCCACGGTGATCAGGCTGGCAATCGCCCCCAGCACACGGCCCCAGCCGACAATGCCCGCGATCACTTCCTCATTGATGCAATTTTGTAACGATACCACATAGCCATTGGGCGAGAGATATTGCGCGATCATCGTCGTCGCCCAGGCGGTGTCATACGACTTCATGCACATGAAGGCGATGTCTATCGGCTTTTCCTTTGCCAGCGCCTGCACTTCCGTCAAATGCAGCGCGCGCGGCTTCACCGTGAATTCCGGCACATCGCGCAAATGGGTGATACGAAGGCCGGTCTTCCTCATCGCCTCCACATGCTCGGGCCAGGGGTCAATGAAGGTCACATCCTCCCCCGCCTGGACCATATGCGCGCCGGCATAACCGCCAACCGCACCCGCACCGAAAATCGCTATTCTTGGCTTCATCGCGTTTCCCCAACCTCAACTCAAGCTGGGGCGATGCTCCGCCCGGAATCGCGCGGCGGCAAGAGGGGGTCAGGTTTGCCGGCCCCTAGCGTCTGATCCGCGAAGGCGGAATCGCCGGAGCGGTGAATCAGCCGCTCAAACAAAACCATGAAGTGATCCGGCGAATCGGATCACTTCATGGCGTCCTCAATCGCGAGAGCCCATTTCAACGCCCGCCGCCCGGCAGCCCCATCCACCACCACTGGCCCCCGCCCCTGGCAGGCCGCAATGAAGGCCGCCTGCTCGGCTTCCAGACTGTCATGATCCGTCCAAGTGGCGCGATCCACGCCATGGCCGGGCATGGTCTCAACCGGCTCCGCCCCGCCGCGCCGCAGCACTGCAAGTGACCGCGTGAGGAAATCCACCGCCATCTCCCCCTCGGTCCCCAACACGCGAAGCCGCCTTTCCATGGCAAGCGAAGCGCGCGACGCCGTGATGGACGCCGCCCGCCCGCCCGAAAACCGCAGCCGCGCCACCGCGAAATCCGGATGGTCGGACGCGATCGCCGCCCCCACCGCCTCCACGCCTTCGGGCTCCCCGCCCGCCAATTCCATGACCAGGTCCAGATCATGGATCATCAGGTCCAGCACGACGGAGACATCCAGGCTACGCGGGCGGAAGGGCGCGGCGCGCACGGCCTCAAAAGACAGCGCCAGCCCGCCGGAGGGCGCCCCCATCACGGTGCGGAAGGCCGCCGAAAACCGTTCAATATGGCCGACTTGCAGCACCCGCCCCTGCTGGGCCGCGAGCGCAATCAGCCGATCCGCCTGATCCAGGCTGGC
>JBIIGZ010000035.1:0-22036 GCA_044236185.1 Roseomonas sp.
TGGAAATCGCCGATGCGGATGGGCTTGGCATGGCATCCTATCGCTTCCGCGCCGGCTGGGCTGGTGTGGAAAGCGCGGAAATTCCGGATCGGATTGATGTGGCCGCCGAGCGCCGCCATTTCGCGCCGGGCGAAGTGGCGCGGCTGCGCATTACGCCACCCTTTGCGGGGCCCGCGACGGTTGCGGTACTCACGGATCGTTTGGTGTCGTTGCGTGAAATCATGCTGAGTGAAGCGGGTACGGATATTGAAGTGCCGGTGGACGCCGGCTGGGGTCCCGGCGCCTATATCACCGTTACCGCCTATCGCCCTGGTGAGGCGCGTGAAGGCCGCCCTGGCCGTGCGCTTGGCCTTGCCTGGATCGGGCTTGATCCGGCGCCGCGTCGGCTTGAGGTGAGCATCACCGCGCCTGAACGCATCCGTCCTCGCCAGCGCGTGGAAATCCCGATCCGCATTGCTGATGTGCGCGGTGAGGCAATGGTGACGCTGGCTGCGGTGGATGAGGGGATTTTGCGCCTGACCGGCTTTGCCTCACCCGATCCGGTGGCGCATTTCCTTGGCAAGCGCGCGCTGGGTGTGGATATCCGCGATGATTACGGGCGGCTATTGGCACCGGCGGAAGGCGCGCTTTCTTTGTTGCGCCAAGGTGGCGATGGCGGTCTGGCGGGGATGGGCATTCAGCCACCGCAACGATTGGTTTCGCTATTCTCCGGCCCCGTGCGCGTGGGCGCGGATGGCACGGCGGTGATCGCGCTTGATGTTCCGGATTTCGCGGGCGAATTGCGCCTGATGGCGGTTGCTTGGGAAGGTGCACGCATTGGCGCCACGAGCCGCGCCATGATTGTGCGCGATCAGGCGGTGGTGGAAGCGGCTTTGCCGCGCTTCCTGGCGCCGGGTGATACCGCGCGCTTGCCGGTGCTGATGCATAATATCGAATTGCCGGCAGGTGAGATCGTCGCCGAACTCAGTACCGAAGGGGCGATTGCGATTGAAGGGCCGGCGCGCTTGGCGGTGCGGCTTGCCACGGGTGAACGCGCCGCACCTGCCACGGGCCTGCGTGCCGTTGCGGGTGGAGAGGGCGTATTGCGCCTGCGCCTGAGCGGGCCCGAGGGCTTTAGCGTCACGCGCGAAAGCCGCATCACCATTCGCCCCGCACGGCCGTTGCTGACCGATGTGCAATCGGCCGAATTGCCCGGTGGGGCGGAGCGTGAGGTGGCGCCTGCCCTTGATCGTTTCATCCCAGGCACGGTGCAGGCTGAACTCAGCCTTGGGGCTGTAGTGCGCTATGATGCGGCGGCGGCCTTGCGCGCTGTGGAGGCCTTCCCACTGGCCTGTCTGGAACAAAGCGCAGCACGCGCGATTGCGTTGAGTGCTGGGCTATTCGCGACCAATGGCGCCGATCACGCGGCGCGGCTGCAAGCGGCGGTGCAGGCCATTTTGGATCGGCAGCGTTTTGATGGCGCCTTTGGACTTTGGTCTGCCAATGCGGAAGCGGAATTATGGCTGACACCCTTTGCGGTGGAAGCTTTGCTGCGCGCCCGTGCCGCCGGCGCCACGCTTCCGGAAGCAGCACTGAATGATGCGCTCCGCTTCCTGGATGATGCGGTGGGCGACACTGGTGAGGCGACGCCGGAAGAACGCGCGGCGCAAGCCTATCGGCTGCATGCACTGGCCGTGGCGGGGCGCGTGCGCTTGGGTGCGGCGCGACGCTTGATGGAAAGCGTGGGCGATATGCCAACGCCGCTTTCGCTCGCGCAATTGGGCGCGGTGTTTGCGCGTGGCGGTGATCGGGCGCGCGCAGAACATGCATTCAACGCTACGCTTGGAAACCTCAGCCGGCGCTGGTGGAGTTTTGATTACGGCACAGCGCAGCGTGACGCGCTGGCGGTGGCAAGCCTGCTCAAGGAAAGCGGCTTGCTTGCGGATCGGTTGGCGGCGCTGATGGGGGTCTTGCCGGGGCAGAATTTCACGCCGGAAAATACAAGCACCCAGGAACAGGCCTGGGCCGTGCTGGCGGCAGCGCGTTTGGGGCAAGGCATGCGCCCGATTGAGGCAAGCCTGGATGGCGTGGCGCTGCCCGCAGCACCGGTCATTATGACGCCACTCTCTGGCCCCGCGCGGCTGCGCAATCTGGGTAGTACTACCGTCTGGCAAATGGTGGCGACAAAGGGCATTCCGCGTGAGGCTCTGCCCGCTACCCGGCAGGGCCTGACGATCCGTCGGCATTTCCATGGGCTGGATGGCAGTACGCTGAACTTGGATACCATCCGTGCCGGCGATGGCTTTATTCTTATTCTGGAAGCGCGCACGGATGCAGATGACCGGTATCAATTGCTGCTGCAGCAAGGTCTGCCGGCGGGCTGGGAGATCACCGGGCGCTTCGGCGCGGGTGAGGTTTCTGGCCTAGCCTGGCTTGGCACACTCACCGCTATTGATAGTCAGCCCGTCTTGGATGATCGCTTTGCCGCGGCGGTGACCTTGGAAGGGGAAGGCCGCGTAGCGCGCATTGCGGTGCGGTTGCGCGCCGTTACGGCGGGTAATTTTGAACTGCCAGGTGCCGAGGTGCGGGATATGTATCGGCCAGGGTTTTTTGCGCGCCAGAATACCGGACGGATCACGATTGCGCCGTAACGCGCAGTCATTCATGGATGGGGGTTGCGCGGCGGATGGGCGCGCACCGCTTCCTCATTGATATCGGCGCCCCAGCCGGGCCGGTCAGGCACCGGCTTTCGGATTAGTAGCTATCAATTTCAAGCCAAAATAGGTTGAAAGGTTCACAGGCGTGCGTAACCCTGTTGTGCCTTCGGTATTGAGGCTGAAATTCGTATCCAACAAATGTCCATCATGGGAGGATCAGGATCAAGGCAGAAGGGCATCGCGTACCTTTCCAGCAAACAGCTCATGGACTGGCATGCCGAGGGATTTCGCTGTCATCTTCGGCAAATTTTTGTCAAATGCTCTGCCGCGTTAATGCACCCTAATCCTTGCGCGCACCCATGGCGAAGGGCTTCAGCGCGGCGTTGATCAAGGCGTGGGTTGGTGTTGGCAGGCCAAGCGCGCGGCCCATTGCTACGACTTTCCCAGATAGCCACGGCAATTCAATACGATTGCCGCGGATCAAATCCACGGCCATGGAAGCCCGCATTCCTGCTGGCGCGCCCATAGTGAATTTCATGCTGCGTTCCAGCACATCATCCGGCAGCCAAATGCCCTTGGCGCGGGCAAGGGCGATCACTTCTTCAAAACCTGCGCGGAAATAGGGTGCGATATCGGGATCGTCGCGCAATTCACCCAGTGGGCGGCGGGTAAGGGCTGTCATCCCTGAATTTGTGGCCAGGATGATGAATTTCAGCCAAAGCTCGGTCAGGATGCGGTCACTTAGCGTCGCGTCGAAACCGGCGCGCTGGCACCACTCCAGAAATGCCTTGCCGCGCGCTGAGATGCTGCCATCCAATTCGCCAAAAGCAAGGCGCATGAAAGTGCCGGTCTGCCGAATCACGCCAGGCGCATCAATGGTGGCGCTGATTTGCGCGACACCACCCATGACAGCTTGTGCACCTAGAACAGGGATCAGCCTTTCGCTGGCATCAATGCCATTCTGCAAGGGCAGGACTGCCGTATGCGGACCGATCAGCGGGCGAATTGCCTCACCGGCGCTTTCCACATCCCAGAGCTTCACGCAGAACATCACCAGATCCACTGGCCCGATACTGGCGGGATCATCCGTGGCCTTGGTCGGCAGCAAATGCGTCTCACCCCGACCGCCCGTGATGCGCAAACCGTCACGCTGCATGGCCGCCAGATGGGCGCCGCGAGCGATAAAGGTTACATCCGCCCCTGCCTTGGCCAAGGCCGCGCCAAAGCCGCCGCCAACACCACCCGTTCCCATCACCGCAATGCGCATCTGCTATCCTCCATTTTCAGGGATAGTCTATGCCTGTGGATCGCGCCTGTCATGCCGGATGGGCCACACGCTTTCAGTATCGAATCCCGCACTCCTTCACGCTATAGTATACGGGGTTGATTCTTTCCTGCAGGACGAGCATGGCTTTCGCGCAGACCATCGGCACCACACGTTATGTCTTCCCCGATTTGAAGACATTGCTTGCGCGCGCCACCCCTTTCCGGTCCGGCGACGCGCTGGCGGGAGTTGCTGCCGAAAGCGCTGAGGAACGCATCGCCGCGCAGCGTGCCCTGGCTGATATGCCGGTCAAGCATTTCCTATCCGAAAGCGTAATTCCCTATGAGGCGGATGAGGTTACGCGCCTGATCAAGGATAGCCACAACAAGGCCGCCTTCGCGCCGATCAGCAGCCTGACGATTGGTGGCCTGCGCGATTGGCTGCTTGCCGATGCTGCCGATAGCGCAACCCTTGCGGCGCTTGCACCGGGGCTGACACCGGAAATGGTGGCGGCTGTTTCGAAAATCATGCGCGCGGCGGATTTGATTTCGGTCGCCGCGAAATGCGTAAATGTCACGTGCTTTCGCAATACTATTGGTCTGCAGGGGCGGCTTTCGATCCGCCTGCAACCCAACCATCCAACCGATGATCCGCGCGGCATCGCCGCCGCCACCTTGGATGGGCTTTTGCTGGGGGCGGGTGATGCGGTGATCGGCGTCAATCCCGCTACCGATAATGTGGAAGCGGTACTGCGCATTCTGGATATGCTGGATCGGCTGCGCATCGCCTACGACATTCCAACGCAAAGCTGCGTGCTGGCGCATGTCACCACTACCATGCGTGCCATGGATCTGGGCGCACCGGTTGATCTGGTATTTCAATCAATCGGCGGGACGGAAGGCGTGAACCGATCCTTTGGTGTTGATCTGGCCTTGCTCGCGGAGGCGCATGACCAGGCGCTTACGCTCAAGCGTGGCAGCCTTGGGCAGAATGTGATGTATTTTGAAACCGGTCAGGGCAGCGCGCTGAGTGCGGATCAGCATCACGGTGTGGATCAGCAAACACTCGAAGCACGCGCCTATGCGGTAGCGCGGCGCTTTTCGCCGTTGCTGGTCAATTCCGTGGTGGGCTTCATCGGTCCTGAATATCTGTTTGACGGCAAGCAGATTCTCCGTGCTGGGTTGGAAGACCATTTCTGCGGCAAGCTGCTTGGCCTGCCGATGGGGGTTGATGTTTGCTACACCAACCACGCGGAAGCGGATCAGGATGATATGGATGCGCTACTGACCTGCCTTGCCGCCGCGGGCGTCACTTACGTCATGGGCGTGCCGGGCGCGGATGATGTGATGCTGGCCTACCAATCAACCTCCTTCCATGATGGGCTTTATGCGCGCGCCGCGCTTGGCAAGCGTCCTGCGCCGGAATTTGAGGATTGGTTGAATCGTATGGGTATCGGCGGCGCAACAGAAGCAATTCCTGCGCGCCTGTCACCCAAGCTGATCGGGCTTGCATGAGCACGCCCAGCAAATGGCGCGATCTCCGCCGTTTCACCGATGCGCGCGTGGCACTGGGGCGTGTTGGCAATGCGCTGCCGACCGCCGCGCATCTGGATTTTCAGGAGGCGCATGCGCGCGCACGCGATGCGGTATGGTCCAACCTGGATACGGCGAAGCTTGAAGCGGAACTGACGCCGCTGGGTCTGCCCATTCGGCGCGTGACAAGCCAGGCAGAAGAACGCCGGCGCTTTTTGCTGCGCCCTGATCTTGGTCGCAAACTGCCGGAAGAGTCTGTTCTGCCAAAAGCAAAAGGCTGCATCGCTCTGGTGGTCGCGGATGGTCTTTGCGCCAGTGGCGTTCAACAGCAGGCGCCCGCTTTGCTCGCCGCGCTGGTACCCGCGCTTGGCAAGGCCGGCTTCACGCCCGGCCCGATCATTATTGCCGAACAGGCGCGCGTTGCGCTTGGGGATGATATTGCAGAAGCGATGGAAGCCGCCGCGGTTGTCGTGCTGATCGGCGAAAGGCCAGGTCTTTCTGCAACCGATAGCATGGGGCTTTACCTGACCTGGGCGGCCCGGCGCGGCAGCAATGACGCGATGCGGAATTGCATCAGCAATATCCGTCCAGGCGGGCTCAGCGCCGATGCCGCCGCCGCCAAGGCGCTTTGGCTATTGGTGGAAGCGCGCAAGCTTGGTGCCACGGGCGTGGCACTCAAGGATGAAATGCCGAGCCATTATCGGCTGACCTAACGGAAGCCTGCCTCAGCTATTCCAGGGCCGCTGCCGCCAGAGTGCGCGATGCGCTGCATTAGCATCCTGCAAATAGGCCACATATTCCGCGCTATCCAAAAAGCGCAGCGGCTGGAAGGTCCGCGCGCTCACCGCGCGAAATTCAGGATGGCGCAGCGCGGCACCAATCGCCGCAGAAAGCCGACGCACCACATCTTCGGGCAGGCCACGCGCCGCCCCAATGCCACGCAAAGACCCGCCACGAACATCGTAACCCGCTTCCTTGAAGGTTGGTACATCCTGCGCGAATTCGGACCGCGCTGAGGACATCAACCCCAGCACACGCCATGGCTGCTGCTGCGCGAAGGTCAGACTTTCACCAAGGCTTGCAGTCGTCACTTGAATATCGCGCCGCATCAGCGCCACGGCCGCAGGCGCGGAGCCGGAGTAGCTGACGCATTCAAAGCGAATGCCAGCCGCCTGTTCCAACAACAGCGCACTGATATGCCCGGCCGAGCCGACGCCCTGCGTGCCAACCGTCACCTCACCTGGTTTTGCCTTGGCGGCAGAGATCAAATCAGAAATGCTACGAATTGGGCTTTCGGGATGCACGGCAAAGGTTGTCGGGTCTTCGACAACGCCGGCGATGAAGGTGAAGCTTGCCAACGACCAGCGCGGCGATCTTTCAATCGGGATCGTCACAATGCCCGGCGTATTAATGATGCCGATGGTATAACCGTCTGGTCGCGCATCCGCGATGGCGGAAAGCCCGATCTCTCCGCCTGCGCCGGGGCGATTTTGCACCACCACAGGCTGGCCCAATTCGCGTTCCAGGAATTGCGCCATGGTGCGCGCTGAAATGTCGGTGCCGCCGCCAGCCGCGAAGGGCACGATCAATTGCAGCGGTCTTTCGGGCCAGGCTGCACGGGCCAAGCGCGGCGCCGCGACCAGCGCGCCAAGCCCTGCCACCAAGCCTCGGCGCTGCAGCTTCGGCATCATCGCTGCGCTGCCTTTCAGGCTTTTGCGCGCAGCAGCTTGCCCGGCAGCGCGCCGGTGTCATGGCCCGCTTCGCGGATGGGCTGGCCGGCGACCAAAGTCATGTCATAGCCTTCCACCCGCTGCACCAGACGCCGCCCACCCGCCGGCAGGTCATAGATCATTTCAGGATGATACAGGCGCAGCGCGTCGAAATTGATGATGTTCACATCGGCCATGGCACCAGGTGCCAACCGCCCACGATCCGACAGGCCGAAGAAATCGGCGGTTTCACTCGTTTGCCGCTTCACCACGAATTCCAAGGGCAGCCCATCGCCGCGCTTCCGATCACGCGCCCAATGGGTCAGCATGAAGCTCGGCGTGGAAGCATCGCAGATCACGCCGCAATGGGCGCCGCCATCGGAAAGGCCAAGCACCGTTGCCTTGTCCATGTTCATTTCGCGTACCACGGACAAATCGCCGGTCACGTAGTTGGTGACGGGGAAATAAAGCATCCGCCCACCATCAGCGCCGACCAGGAAATCATAGCAATAGGAAGCCGGATCCTGCCCCGCCTTGGCAGCAAGTGCGGCGATGCTCCGTTCGCGCGGCGGTTCATAATCCGGCGGGTCGCCCAATTCGAACATATTGTCCCAACGCGTCGCGATTTGGCGGGACAGCGGCGGCAGCACATCCAGCAACCGCTTCGATGCTTCCTCGGAGAGGATCTTGCGCCGCACTTCCGGATCACGCAGCCGCGCCAATTGCTCGGCTGGCGGCAACCCGGCCAGTGCTGCAAAACTTTCGCGCAAGGCAAAGGGATTGAGCGATGTGGTCAACCCCAAAATCAACCCCACCGTGCGCCCTGCGACTTGCGCCGCAAGACTAAGCCCCTCGGCGCGCGCATCATGCACGCCCTGCATCAGGCGCTTCCAACGCTGCGGGTCATAGGCGCGGTCGGTCAGCAGGAACCAAACTGGCCGCTTGGTGGATTTCGCCACTTCGCGCAGCCAGCGGAATTCGGCCGCCTCATCCTCAAAATCGCTCAACATGCCGAAGGTGCCGCGTCCTGCCTTGCCCATGGCGCGGCCGATGGCGAGCAATTCTTCCTCTTCCGCATAGCGCCCTGGCACCAGATCACCAGCGAGCGTCTTGTGCTGATCCGTGCGGGATGTGGTGAAGCCGAAGGCGCCCGCTTCCAGCGCTTCCTGCGTCAGCCGCGCCATGGCTTCGATATCGTCGCCGGTCGCGTTTTCGCGCTTCAGGCCGCGTTCACCCATGACATAAACGCGCAAGGGATGATGCGCGAGTTGCGCGCCAATATTCAGCGTGCGGGGCATCGCTTCCAAAGCGTCAAGATATTCGGGGAAGCTTTCCCAATTCCATTTCAACCCTTCGGTCAACGTAATGCCCGGGATATCTTCCACGCCTTCCATCAGGTCAATCAGCGCCTGATGGTGGCTTTTCTGCACCGGCGCGAAGCCAACGCCGCAATTCCCAAACAGCAAAGTCGTCACGCCATGCCAGGATGAAGGGGCCAAGTTGGGGTCCCATGTGGCCTGGCCATCATAATGCGTATGCACATCCACCCAGCCCGGCGTGACCAGCCGGCCTTCGGCTGCAATATCGCGCCGCGCCGGCCCGGCCTTGCCGCCCACCTGCGTGATGCGGTCGCCATCAATCGCGACATCGCCGGTGTAACGCGGCGTGCCAAGACCATCCACAATGGTGCCGCCGCGAATCACGATATCATGCATGGTGCTTCTCCATCCGGCTTGGTGGTGGCCCCGGAATGCCATGGGGACGCTGTTCTAGAAGCTTAGGCTAACCAAAGCTCCCCGCCCCGGCAAGCATGCGCTGGCTTGCCCGCCCCACTGGCGCTGTCTAGCCTGCCCCATCCGCCGGGGCGCGCCGCTTTCGGCAGCAATGAAGATAAGGAAACCAGCATGAGCACGCCCAAGAAACCGCGCTTCCCCGAATTGACGCAAGATAGCATGAGCGCGGAGCAGCGCGCCGCGGCCGAGGGCATCATCAAAGGCCCGCGCGGTGGCTTGCGCGGCCCCTTCAATGCCTGGCTCCGCAGCCCGGTTTTTGCCGATAGGATGCAGAAGGTCGGGGAATATCTGCGCTTCAATAGTTCCATTCCCGCCGATTTGAATGAATTCGCCATTCTGGTCACGGCGCGGGTCTGGACCAGCCAATATGAATGGTACGCGCATCACGCCATGGCGATGAAGGCCGGCCTGCCGCCCGCGATTGCCGCTGATCTTGCCGAGGGCCGTCGCCCCGCCGGCATGACGGAAGATCAGCGCCTGGTCTATGAATTTTGCACTGAACTGCACCGCGACCACGGTGTATCGGACGCAACCTTCGCCGCTACCGCCGCGCGATTCGGCGAACAGGGTGTCGTGGATTTGATTGCCGTGAGTGGATACTACGTTGCGGTTTCCATGACGCTGAACGTCGCGGAAGTGCAAATCCCGCCTGAGGCGACGCCGCTGCCGCCCTTGCCGAAGGCATAGGAAGGCGATGGGGCGGCACGCGGCCGCCCCACCAAATTGGTTCAGCTACGGACTAGCGAACAGCCGCCATCCGCCAGCGAACGGAAGGCATCATCAGCCGGGCTGGTCTGCAGCAGCTTGTAGTAATCAAACCGGTGCTTGCTTTCCGCCGGTGTCTTCACCTCATAGAGAAAGGCTGGATGAATTTTTCTGCCATCGGCGCGGATTGTACCTGCGCCAAAGGCATCATCTTGCGTCGGCATGGCCTTCATGCGTTCCACAACGGCGCGCCCACTGGCCTTTGACGGTCCCGCCCCCAATTCGGCAACAGCCTTCAGATAGTGCAGCGTTGCGGAATAGTCGCCAGCCTGCGCCATGGTGACCGGCGTATTGACACCGGAATTTGCCAAAACGCGACGGGCGATACCGCGTGTCTTGTCATCCGTATCCCAATAATAAGAAGCGGTGCATACAAGACCCTGAGCCGTTTCAAGCCCAAGGGCGTGCACATCGCTGATGAACATGAGCATGGACGCCAGCTTGATGCCGCGCCGCGTAATGCCGAATTCCGAAGCCTGCTTGATGCAGTTGGTGGTATCGGTGCCGGCATTGGCCAGACCAATCACCTTTGCGCGACTGGCCTGCGCCTGAAGGATGAAGGACGAAAAATCCGTGGTGCCCGGAAAGGGTGTGCGCACCTGGCCGACAACCCGGCCACCCGCGGCGCGAACGAAAGCGGAAGTATCGCGTTCCAGCGCATGTCCGAAGGCGTAATCCGCCGTGATGAAGAACCAGCTATCGCCCCCCGCACGCACCATGGCCGCACCGGTGGATTTGGCCAGCATAAAGGTATCGTAAACCCAATGAATGGTGTTGGCGTTGCACGCACGGCCTGTGAGATCCGAAGTCGCAGTTGAGGTTGCAATTGCCACCTTGTTCTTCTCGCGTGCCAATTCCGAAACGGCAAGCGCCACGGAAGATGCTGCCAGATTCAGCACCATATCCACGCCATCACGGTCGAACCATTGCCGGCTGATATTTACCCCAACATCCGGGCGGTTCTGATGGTCTGCCACCACCAGCTCAACATTCAGCCCGCGCGGCGCCATTTCCTGCATGGCGAGACGTGTTGCGGAAATGCTGTTCGGGCCGTTCAAGTCGCGATAGGGGCCGGACATATCCGAAAGCAGCCCGATCTTGATGGTATTCGTCGCCTGGGCATGTGCACTCTGCCAGGGCAGCGCGCCAAACGCCGCAGCTCCGCCGGCGGCGGAAAGGACGGAACGTCTTTCTAAGGTCATGGTATTTCCTCTCTTCTCCCTGATGCCTGGTAAAAAGCCCCCAGAGGAGAGCCTCTTACCCCAGGTGGCGGCTGAAATCCATGCCTATTCAGCGGCTATCCGGCTGGCCGGTGGGCGGAAGGCCGGGATCACATGCTGGGCGAAAAGCGTCAGGCTGCGCAGGATTTTCTCATGCCCGTAATAGGGCGGGTAATGCAGCAGCAGGCTGGTCATGCCGGTACGCGCTTGCAGGGCACGAAGCTTCGCAATCACTGTCGCTGGGCTGCCATGTAACAGGGTGGTTTCCGCCAAAACCCCGTAATCCAGCGCCTGCCCTTTCTCGGATACTGAACCAAGGTATCCGCTGGTGCCGGCGCTATTGAAATTGCTGATATGGTGCAGGATGTGGTCTTCCGTATCGGCACGTGCCTGTTCATCCGTATCTGCCACATAGACCATACGCGCGATATCAATATGCCCGGCTGCCGGGTTGTTGCACTGAGGTGAAGGCGCGGTCGCCAGCGCTTCGCGATAGATCTTCGCTTGTGCCTGGAGAGTTTCAATCCCAGGTAGAGTGCTGAGCATCAGCCCAAAACCATTGCGCCCGGCATAGGCAATGGACCGATCCGTCCCGCCCGCCATATAAAGCGGCGGATGCGGAAGCTGGACCGGCACGGGCAGCATTTCATATTGCCCTTCTACCTTGCCCTTGAAGAATTTACCCTCATGCGTCCAGCGCCGGCGATGGAAGCCATCGAAAATCAGCTTCACGCTTTCTTCGACAATATCGCGCCGCGCCTCAAAATCCTTGCCGAGGCCATCAAACTCGTAAGGCCGATACCCGCTGCCAAGGCCCAGCATCACGCGGCCATTGGAAAGCACATCCACGAAAGCGGTGTTTTCCACCACGCGGATCGGGTCATACAAGGGCAGCGTAATCACGCCGGCAGCAAGTTTTATGCGGCTCGTGCGCGCCGCAAGGTAGGACATATAGACAAAGCAATCCGGCATGATGCCGTAAGTGGTGCTGAAGTGATGTTCAGCGATCCAGGCCGTATCATAGCCCAGCGCTTCGGCGCGCAGGATTTCTTCGGTCGTGCGCGCGGTCACGCCCTGATGCGGATAGGGTTCTTCCACCGGGTTAGGGTGGCTGGTCATCAGAATGCCGAATTCCATTGCTGCTTCCTCCTGCTATTCTGCTGATACTGGCGTTAGTCGCCTGCTTCCTTGGGGGTGGCGCGCACCTCAATCCCTGCCAGTTTTTCCATATGCTGAATGGTGGAAACGAAATCTTCCGGCCCCGATCCCATCGCCAGAGCCATCGAAAGATATTGCCGCGCTGCCGGGCCCATGAACATGGGCACACCAAAGCGTTCGGCTTCTTCCAGGCATAGCTTCACATCCTTGTGCATCAGCCCCGCGGCAAAGCGCACCGGGAAACCCTGTGCGCGTTCTGTGATGGCCTGCGGCACACGCTTTTCTGACATGAAGGAACGCCCGCTTGAGGCATTCAGCACGTCAAACATCAGCTTGGTATCAAGACCCGCTTTGGCACCCAACACCATGCCTTCCAAACAAGCGAGCGTATTGCTGGCGAGGATCACGTTATTCACCAGCTTCATGGTCTGCCCAAGGCCAGGTTCTGCACCGAGATAAAAGATATTCTGCCCGATCTGCTTCAGCACCGGCTCAATGGCTTTTTGTGATGCCGCATCGCCCGATGTCATGATGGCAAGCGTGCCGGCCTCGGCGCCCGAAACGCCGCCGCTGACCGGCCCATCAATCAAATGAATGCCCTTGGCGCCCAGGCCTTCCGCCACACGACGCGCCACCGTGGGACCGGTGGTGGAAAGATCCACCACGATCTTGGCCTTACTGCCATGCATCACCCCATCCGCGCCTAAAGCCACGGCTTCCACTGCGGCTGGTGTCGGCAGGCTGAGCAGCACCGCGTCGCATTGATCGGCGACATCTCGCGCGCTGGTCGCGGCCGTCGCACCCATGGCGGTGAGGGAGGCGACCGCCTTCGTGTCAAGATCATGAACCACCAGCGCGTGGCCGGCTTTAACAAGCCGCCGCGCCATGACGCCACCAATATTACCAAGGCCGATGAAACCAAGCTTCATGACATTCCTCATCACCATTATGCCGGGCTTGCATGGCCCGCGCTGTTATTTGCGAGGAAGGCTCCGCCTGGATGCGCTCTCAGTCAAGGGGTGACTTTAGCGCGTGGGCGGCAGCTTGGTGAAATCGCCAAAGCGCATGCTCGGGTGGCTACGGGCATATTGCGGCGGGAAGGCCGCCTGTTCGCGCAGCGCCTCAGCCGCGTGCCAAGCCCAGCGCGGGTTATAGCTCATGCCTCGGCCAATCGCGATCAAATCCGCCGCACCATCGCGCAAGGCCTGGTCCGCCTGTGCCGGTTCATTGATCAGCCCGACCGCAATGGTCGCAATCCCGGCATCTTCGCGAATGCGCCGCGCCATAGGCACCTGATAGCCAGGGCCAAGATCAATCTGCTGATCAGGGCTGCTGCCGCCCGAAGACGCGCAGATGAAATCACAGCCAAGCTTCTTCAATTCCTGTGCGAAGGTCACGCTATCTTGCAGCGTCCAGCCACCTTCGATCCAGTCAGTAGCAGATACCCGCACCCCGAGCGGCTTATGCTCAGGCCAAATTGCGCGCATGGCGGCAAAGACCTCCAGCGGGAAGCGCATGCGGCCCGCGATGTCACCGCCATATTCGTCATTGCGGTTATTCGACAGCGGCGAAAGGAAGGAATGCAGCAAATAGCCATGCGCCGAGTGCAGCTCGATCAAATCAATGCCGAGCGCATCGGCGCGCCTCGTCGCTTGCACGAAAGATTCCTTGATCTCCGCAAGTCCCGCATGGTCCAGCATGCGTGGCGCTGGTCGGCCGGGAAAGGCAATATCGCCGGGGCTGATCGGGTGAAAGCCCCCTTCCTCCGGCCCGATATATTTGCCTCCCATCCAGGGCGGCGCGGTGGATCCCTTGCGCCCTGAATGGGCCAATTGCATCGCTATTTTCGCCTGCCCGTGCTGGCGACAAAACGCCATCACCCGCGCGATGGATGCCTGCTGCGCGTCATTCCACAAGCCCAGATCAAACCGCCCGACCCGCCCCCGCGGTTCCACCGCCGTAGCCTCAAAAAACATCAGGCCAGCGCCGGAGACGGAGAAATTTCCGTAATGCATCAGGTGCCAATCCGTCGCCTCATTGGCCGTGGTCCCCGAATACTGCGCCATGGGGGAGACGACGATGCGGTTGGGCAGCGTCAGCCCGCGCAGCGTAAACGGCGAAAAAAGTCGGCTTGGCATTGGCGGTTTCCTCTTTTGGGTGGATACTCGCCCCCGTCCCTCCCGGCGCGCAAGCCCTGGGCTGGGTTCATGGAGATTCTGTTTGGTGGCGCGGGCACTTGCCGCGCCGGAAAGGGTGGATGCGATGAATGAAATGCGGCGAAGCATGCCAGCAAACACCGGGCCGACCTTGACCGAGCCCGATGTGATCATCATCGGCGCCGGCATCTCGGGCCTTTATCAGCTCTATCGGTTGCGGGAGCTTGGCTACTCGGTCCAGGTGTTTGAGACCGGCAGCGATCTGGGCGGTACCTGGTATTGGAACCGCTACCCCGGCGCGCGGTTTGATTCGGAGAGCTATACTTACGGCTATTCCTTTTCCGATGAGCTGCTGCAGGAATGGAGCTGGAGCGAGCATTTCGCCCCGCAGCCGGAAACGCTCCGTTATTTGCAGCATGTGGCGGACCGCTTCGATCTGCGCCGCCATATTCAATTCAATAGCCGCGTCGTGAGCGCACATTTCAATGAGGTTGCGCAGCGCTGGACAGTTACACTTGATACGGGCGCGCAGCATCACTGCCGCTTCCTGATCACCGCGCTTGGCCCGCTTTCCGCCGATACACTGCCGCGCATCCCGGGCGTTGAGAGCTTTACCGGCCAATCCTTCCACACCTATCGCTGGCCGCATGAACCCGTGAGCTTCGCGGGCAAGCGCGTGGCAGTGATTGGCACGGGTGCGACCGGCGTGCAGGTGATCCAGACCATTGCGTCTGAGGTTGGTTCCCTCACGGTCTTTCAACGCACGCCAAATTGGTGCGCACCCTTGCATAACCGCCCGATCACGGAGGAAGAACAGCGACAGATCAAGGGTAATTACCCAGCACTTTTCGCGCTGCTGCGCACCACACCTGGCTGCTATATTCACAATGCCGATCCGCGCAGCGTGTTTGAAGTGACGCCCGAAGAACGCGAAGCCTTTTGGGAACAGCGCTACGCCGAACCTGGCTTTGGCATTTGGCAGGCGAATTACCGCGATATCCTGACCGATCCCAAGGCCAATGCGCTGATCAGCGATTTCATCGCGCGCAAAATCCGCCAGCGCGTGAAAGACCCCGTCGTTGCAGAAAAACTGATTCCGAAAAATCACGGCTTTGGTACGCGCCGCGTGCCGCTCGAAACCCGCTATTTTGAAGCCTATAATCGTGACAATGTGCGCCTTGTAGATATCAATGAAACGCCGATTGAGCGCATCACGCCAAAGGGCATCAAGACCAGCAATGCCGAATATGAATTCGATATGATCATCTACGCCACGGGCTTTGATGCGATCACTGGCGCTTTTGATCGGATTGATTTCAGGGGTATCGGCGGCCAGCGGCTCAAGGATAAATGGGCGGATGGGCCGAAAACCTATCTCGGTCTGCAATCCGCGGGCTTCCCGAATATGCTGACCATTGTTGGGCCGCATAATGCCTCCACGCGCTGCAATATCCCGCGCTGCATTGAACAGAATGTGGAATGGGTGACGGATTTGATGCGCCATGTGTGGGATAATGGCATCACGCGTTTTGAGGCAACTGAGGCCGCGGAAGCCGAATGGTCCCACCATATCGAAACCCTGGCCGAGGGCATGCTTTATGCCCAGATCGATTCCTGGGCGACAGGCATCAACCGCAATGTCGAAGGGCGTGACCAGCGGCGCATTCTGCAATATCAGGGTGGCGCGCCAGCCTATCGTGAAAAATGTGATGCCGTTGCCGCGCAGGGCTATGCCGGCATGATCATGAGCTGAAGCCCGCACCATGCGCCAAAACCCTGTCCGCGCTGCGCTTCGCCAAGGCCGCATGGCGCATGGCATCATGGCAACAGAATTCCTGACACCAGGGCTATGCCAAATCCTTGGTAACGCAGGGGCCGACTATGTGATTTTCGATATGGAACATGGCGGTATGAGCATTGATGCGATCAAGGCGCAATGCGCCTTCGCGCGCCATGCTGGTGTGGTGCCTTTGGTGCGTGTCACGGGCCATCAATATCATCTGATCGCACCGGTGCTGGATGCTGGCGCCATGGGCATCATGGAACCCATGGTGGAAACGGGCGCCCAGGCGGAAGAATTGGCAGCCTGGTGCCGCTATCGTCCCGAAGGCCGGCGCGGCGTTGGCTTTGGCTATGCGCATGATGATTATCAGGGCCATGATGTGATCGCCGGCATGCGGGCGGAAAATGATCGTGTCATGGTGATTCCCCTCATCGAAACCGCTAAGGGGATCGAAAATGTCGAAGCGATCATGGCCGTGCCCGGCGTGGATCTCGGCTGGTTCGGCCATTATGATTTGAGTGATTCACTCGGCATCACAGCGCAATTCGACCATCCGATGTTCCAAGCCGCGCTCACCCGCTTCCTGAAAGCCTGCGAAGCCGCGGGCAAGCCCGCCGGCGTATTGGGCGCGGGGATGGAGATGGTGCGCGGTTGGCACGCCAAGGGGTTTCGCTGCCTGTGCTACGGGTCTGATGTCAGTGTTTTCCAATCGGCACTCAAGGGTGCCTTGGATACGCTGAAGGGCGAAGCAGGTTGAAGACGTATTACGGAATCCTGGAAAAAGATCATGGAATTCAAAATTGGTACTGAACAGCGCGAAATGATCGCTGCCGTCAGGGAACTGGCGCAGAATGAATTCAAGCAGGATGCGCCGAAATGGATGGATGGCACCTTCCCCTGGCCAAATATCAAAAAGCTCGCCGGGCTTGGCGTATTGGGCATGTCGGTGCCGGAAGAATATGGCGGGCTTGGCCTTTCCATTCTTGATTCTGCCCTGATCCTCGAAGAAATAGCCAAGGTGGATTACGTCACTGCCATGGCGGTGCTCGGTGAAGCGGGAGTGCAAACCCGTGTCATTTCCCATTACGCGCCGAAAGCCATCAAGGAACGCATCCTGCCGCGCGTGATTTCCGGTGATTGCATCCTCTCAATTTGTATGACGGAACCGCATGCCGGCACGGATGTGGCCAATTACCGCACCAATACCAAGCGCCATGGCAATCATCTGGTGCTGAATGGCACAAAAACCCTGATTTCCCGTGCGGCGGAAGCCGGCATGTTTGTGGTCTTCACCCGCGTGGATGGCAAGCTTGGCCGTGAAGGCATTGGCTGCGTATTGGTGGAACAGGGCACACCGGGCCTTTCTGTTACCGGAACCTATCACACCATGGGGGGCGAGAATCTGCACGAAGTGCAATTCAATGATTGCGAATTGCCGCCGGAGAACCTGGTGATTGAAACCGATGGCTTCAAGAAATTACTGACCGCCTTCAATACGCAGCGCTGCCTCAACCCCAGCATTTCCCTAGGTCTCGCGGAAGGCGCCTTTGATGAGGCGGTGCGCTATGTGAATGACCGCAAGCTGTTTGACAAATCCATCGCCGATTTCCAGGGTATTCGCTGGAAGTTTGCTGATATGTTCAAGGATATTGAAGCGGGGCGCGGTTTGCTCTACCGCGCCTGCCTCACCGCCAATCCCTTCCCGGATCCCATCATGGCGGCAACCGCCAAGGTGTTCTGCAATGAAATGTCGCTGCGTGTGACCAGTGAGGCGGTGCAAGTGCATGGCGGCTATGGCTTCACGGATGAATATCCGGTGTCGCGGCTTTATCGCGGCGCGCGTTATGGCTCGCTTGGTGGTGGGTCTTCGGAATCGCTGCGTGATCTGATCGGCAAGCGCATCCTGGCCGATGCCGGCGGTGTGGATGGCATTATGGGCCTTGATACCTATTGAGAAACCTTGCCGGGCGCATCCCGGCTGTGGTTATGCTTGGTGCAACCAACCGGGAGAAAAGCCATGACCTTGAAGTTCAGCCGTCGTGCCGTGATGGGCGCTGCTGCGCTTGCCCCCTTTGCTGCGCAAGCGCAATCGCAATCGGATTGGCCCAATCGCCCCGTCCGCATTGTGGTGCCTTTCCCGCCGGGGCAGGCCGCCGATATCTTCACTCGCCTGATTGCGGATGAGCTTTCAAAGCGCTGGCCGCAACGTGTGGTGGTGGAAAACCGCGCCGGTGGCGCTTCGGTTCCTGGCGTTGAATCCGTCGTGCGCGCCCCGGCTGATGGTTATACGCTGCTGACCGGTACTTCCGGCCCACTCGGCGTCAATCCATCAGTCATGCCGCGTCTGCCCTATGATGTTGAAAAGGATTTCGCCTTCATCAGCAATGTGGTGATGGTGCCCCTGCTGGTGATTGCGCATCCCTCGGTAAGCGAACGCACCATTCAGGAATTAGCCGCCAGCGCCAAGGCGCGGCCTGGGCAGATTGACATGGCCTCGGCCGGGCCCGCCACCAGCCAGCACATGGCCGCCGAGTTGCTGATGCTGCGCGCCGGTATTCGCTTCAACATCGTGCATTATCGCGGCAGCGGGCCCGCGATTGCTGATGTTATCGCCGGCAATGTGAAGCTGATGACGGATTCGGTTGCCTCCGCGCTGCCGCATATCCAATCCGGCCGCGTGCGCCCGATTGCGCTGTGCAGCGCACGGCGCGTGCCGCAGCTGCCCGATGTGCCGACCATCGCGGAAAGCTTGGTGCCTGGCTATGAAGCCGCCGGCTGGTCCGGTCTGGTGGCACCCGCCGGCACGCCGGCAGAGATCGTCAGTCGCATCAATGCCGATGTGGTTGCCATCCTGCGCGATCCTGCCGTTACCAAAAGGATCGAGGATATGGGCGCGGTGGCAGACCCGCTGACGCCGGACCAATTCGGCAATTTCGTTCGCGCGGAAGTGGCGAAATGGCGCGAAGTGGCGCGCGCAGGGAATGTGAAGCTGGAAGGCTGAGGATACTCTAACCTACCATGCCGGCGGAAACGCCATGCAGGCAGGCCATCAATAGCGAAAGCGGCAAGCGCAGGCGCCACCACCAATCGGGCGCCAGCGCCCCCGCCTGCGCTGCGCGGTCCGCCAAGGGCAGCAGGCCGAAAATCACCGCGAGCAACAATAGCCCCGCCTGAGGCGGCAGCAGCAGCGCGCCCCAAGCCGCCAGCATGGGCAGGACAGAAGCCACCAGCCAGCGCGTGAGCGCCGCGCCCTCTGCCCGGTTTGCGGCAAGGCCCCACCAGGCGCCGCCAATGAAGCTCGTAATCAGCGCGCCATAGGCGGGGCCCGCTTGCAGCGCGAAAGCCGCTGCACCACCACCTGAGGCCAGCATTATGGGCATGGCAAGGCTGGGCAGCAGGCCGGCAGCGCCCAACAGCAGGGCGGGGCGTGGGATGGGGTGCTTGGACATGCGCTGCCCTCCCACAATTCGGCCCGTCAGGACAAGCCCTACCCTGGCGCTACGGCTTTTGTGGCGCCATCTTACGCCCATGAATGTGATTTCCCCCGGCCCCGTGCTGTTCATGCCGGAAAAGCGCCCGGCGCCCCCGACCACACGGCGGTTGACCGTGACCGCGCCCTATGAACCGAATGGCGACCAGCCGCGCGCCATCGGGGAACTCGTCGCCGGATTGCAGGGTGGTGACCGCGATCAGGTGCTGCTTGGCGTCACGGGGTCCGGCAAGACCTTCACCATGGCCAAGGTGATTGAAGCGGTGCAGCGCCCAACCCTGATCCTGGCACCTAACAAGACATTGGCCGCGCAGCTTTATGGCGAGATGAAAAGCTTCTTCCCCGAAAATGCGGTGGAATATTTCGTATCCTACTATGACTACTATCAGCCGGAAGCCTATGTGCCGCGCACCGATACCTATATCGAAAAAGACGCGCAGATCAACGAACAGATCGACCGCATGCGCCATTCCGCCACGCAGTCCCTGCTGGAACGCAATGACGTGGTGATCGTTGCCTCGGTCTCCTGCATTTATGGTATCGGCTCGGTTGAGACCTATTCGCGCATGGTCGTGAAGCTCGAAGCCGGCGGGCAGATTGACCGCGATGTGCTGGTGAAGGGCCTGGTGGAGCAGCAATATCGCCGCAACGACAATTTCTTTGCCCGCGGCACTTTCCGCATCCGTGGGGAAACCGTGGATTTATGGCCGAGCCATTTGGAAGACCGCGCCTGGCGTGTTTCGCTTTTCGGTGATGAGATCGAAGCGATCCGCGAATTTGATCCGCTGACCGGTGAGATAACGGCTGAGATGGAACGCGTTTCCATCTACGCCAATAGCCACTATGTCACCCCGCGCCCGACACTGACGCAGGCCATCACGCGCATCAAGGATGAATTGAAGGAACATCTGGCGAAGCTGCATGCGGAAGGCAAATTGCTGGAAGCGCAGCGGCTGGAACAGCGCACCATCTTCGATATCGAAATGATGGAAACAACCGGTTCCTGCAAAGGGATTGAGAATTACAGCCGCTACCTCACGGGCCGCAATCCTGGCGAACCGCCGCCGACACTGTTCGAATATCTACCGGAAAATGCCTTGCTGATCGTGGATGAAAGCCATGTCACCGTGCCGCAGATCGGCGGCATGTATCGGGGCGACTATGCCCGCAAGACCGTACTTTCCGAATATGGCTTCCGCCTGCCAAGCTGCACGGATAACCGCCCCCTCAAATTCGAGGAATGGGATACCTATCGCCCAGCCTCCATTTTTGTCAGCGCAACGCCTGGCCCGTGGGAGATGGAGCGCACCGGCGGCGCCTTTGCCGAACAGGTGATCCGCCCAACCGGCCTGGTTGATCCCGTGACCGAAATCCGCCCTGTGGAAAAGCAGGTGGATGATCTGCTGGCCGAATGCCGCGAAGTCGCCAAGCATGGCGGGCGCGTGCTGGTCACCACACTGACCAAACGCATGGCCGAAGATTTGACCGAATACATGACGGAAGCCGGCATTCGCGTTCGTTACCTCCATTCCGATATTGATACGCTGGAACGCATCGAAATCATCCGCGATTTGCGCAAGGGCGTGTTTGATGTGCTGATCGGCATCAACCTGCTGCGTGAAGGCTTGGATATTCCCGAATGCGCCCTGGTTGCCATTCTGGATGCGGATAAGGAAGGGTTCCTGCGCAGCACCACATCGCTCATTCAGACCATTGGCCGCGCCGCGCGCAATGTGGATGGGCGCGTCGTGCTCTATGCCGATGTCATGACCGATAGCCTGCGCCGCGCCTTGGAAGAAACCGCGCGCCGGCGTTCAAAACAGGAAGCCTGGAACAAGGAACACGGCATCACGCCGCAGACCATCCGCCGCGATATCTCCTCCGCACTGCAATCGATCTATGAACAGGATTACGTGACGGTTGATGCCATTGAAGGTGAAGGAACTGCGGAATTCGTTGGCAAGGATTTGCGCGCCACCATTGCGGAACTTGAACGCAAAATGCGCGCTGCGGCGGCTGATCTTGAATTCGAAACCGCGGCCAGGCTCCGTGATGAGATCAAGCGGCTGGAGAGCCTGGACCTCGGCCTTTCGCCCAACCTCGCCGGCCGGTCGCTCCAGGAAGCCAAGCCCAAGGCCAAGGCCGATTGGAAGCCAAAGCCCCTGGGGCCGGGCGGCGGGGGCTATGACCCGGCCAAGGCCAAGGGCGGGCGGCGGCGCAAGGGCTGATTCGCGCAAAAAACCGGCACCCAAGGGGGCAATTGCCCTCGAATTGCGCAGATTTCGGCTTTGCAGCGCCGCCCTGCAACGGTTAAGCCTTGCCCGGTCACGCCCAAGGGCGCAGAGACTTGATATCAGGTCGCAGGGACCACGGAATAAGGGAGAACCTCAATGGCTCATGGCATTTCGCGCCGCGCGGCGCTCATCGCCGGCACCTCGATTTTGGCGGCCCCGCTTGTGGCCCGCGCGCAGGCGGCGCGGCTGCGCTTCACGCTCGATTGGGCCTTCCAGGCGCCCAATGCCTTCGCGCT
>JBIIGZ010000036.1:0-21925 GCA_044236185.1 Roseomonas sp.
ATAGGCGTAGGAAATCGGCGCGATTGGCGCTGATGTCTGCCATTTGAACCTGCACAAGACCTTCTGCATTCCGCATGGCGGCGGCGGGCCTGGTGTGGGGCCCATTGGTGTTGCTGCGCATCTGGCGCCGCATCTGCCCAATCACCCCATGCTTGCGGAAGCCGGCCCTGCGACAGGCTTTGGCCCCGTGAGTGCGGCGCCTTTCGGTTCCGCTTCCATCCTGCCGATTTCCTACGCCTATATCCGCATGATGGGGCCTGAGGCTTTGCGTCGCGCGACCGAGGTTGCGATCCTTTCGGCCAATTACATGGCCAAGCGCTTGGACGGGCATTTCCCGGTGCTCTACAAGGGCGCCAATGGCATGGTCGCGCATGAATGCATCCTGGACTGCCGCGGCTTCCAGCAAGGCGGCGGCGTGCTGGTGGAAGATATCGCCAAGCGCCTGCAGGATTACGGTTTTCACGCCCCCACCATGTCCTGGCCGGTGGCTGGCACGCTGATGGTGGAACCCACCGAAAGCGAGCCGAAGGCAGAGATTGATCGCTTCATTGATGCAATGATCGCGATCCGCGCCGAAATTCGCGCGGTGGAACAGGGGCGGATGGATAAGGCTGATAACCCGCTGAAAAACGCGCCGCATACCGCAGCCGAGGTGATGGCAGAGGCGTGGTCGCACCCCTATACCCGCGAACAGGCCGCCTTCCCGCTGCCCTTCGTCAAGGCGCGCAAATATTGGCCGCCGGTGAAGCGTGTGGACAATGTCTATGGTGACCGCAATCTGGTCTGCACCTGCGCACCGCTGGAAAGCTACGCTCAGCAGATCGCGGCGGAATAGCCATGCGCCGGCCAGGTGCCTGGCGCGTGGCCGGTTCCCGCCTGATCCATGCCGATCGCTGGATCAGGCTGCGCGCGGATCATTGTATCACGCCGGAAGGCGCGGTGCTGGATCCTTATTACGTGCTGGAATATCGCGATTGGGTGCATGTGGTGGCGGTGACCGATGATGATCGGCTGGTGGTGAACCACCAATATCGCCATGGCGCGGGCTGCGTGCATCTGGAATTGCCGGGCGGTGTGATGGATGCGGCGGATGTCGGCCCGCTTGAAGCCGCCGCGCGCGAATTGCGCGAGGAAACCGGTTTCGCCGCGCGGGAATTTCGCCATATCACCAGCCTGAGCCCCAATTCGGCCACGCATACCAACCGCATTCATACCGTAGTGGCTTTGGGCGCTTATGCCGATGGGGCGCAATCGCTTGATGCCGGGGAAGAAATTGCGGTGGAATTACTGCCGCTTGCTGAAATCCCTGCACTGATCGCCAGCAGTGCTTTTTTGCAATCTGCGCATGTCGCTTCCCTAATGGTCGGGTTGCAGGCGATGGGGCGTATGGGCTTTGTGCAGCAGGAACAAAGCGGCGCATGAAGGATGCCGGCGATTTCGATGATGTGATTGCCTTCGCGTGGAACGGGCCTGCTGGTTCGGTCGCGGATGCCGCGCGCTTGCTGTTGCTGGATAGTCTTGGCTGCATGATCGCAGGGCTTGGCCATGCCACGCCGCGCGCCTTTGCTCAGGCTTTGGCACTCACCATGCCGGGCGTGGTGCGCTTGCCCGGATGCGCAGCCGGCGTTTCAGAAGCGGGCGCGGCCGCCGTTCTGGCTTCTGCCATGTGCTGGGATGAAGCGAATGAGGGGCTGGCGCGCGCCCATGGTCGCCCTGCGCTGGCTGTGGCACCGCTTTGCATCGCGGCCTTGGCGGCGGGGCGCGTTTCTCCGCGCGCGGTGCATGCCGCTTTCGCCCTTGGCTATGAAATCGCTGGTCGCGCCGGAGAGATTTGGCGCATCCGCCCTGGCATGCATGTGGATGGGTCCTGGCATGCGCTTGGCGCCGCTGCGGCGGCGGCAAGGCTTGCTGGTGGTGATGCGGCAGAGGTTGCGCGCGCCATACGCCTGGCTGCCTGCCAAATCCCCTTCGCGCTCTATGCGCCAATTGCGGCCGGGATGGATGGGCGGAATAGCTACCCGGCCCATGCGGTTTTGCTCGGTGCCATGGCAGCGGCGGCGGCACGTGCCGGGATGGAGGCGCCGGCCGATGGCTTGGCGGAGGCGCGGCGCATCGCCTTACTGCATGAAACAGCTGCCGCGCGCGCGCCAGCGGGCGAATGGCTGATCGGGCAAGCCTATATCAAACCCTTCGCCAGTGTGCGCCATGCGCATTACGCCGCAGCCGCCGCCTTGGAATTGCGCGCGGGGATTGCTGGCCGGCTTGGTGATGTTGCTGCACTCCGTCTTGAAACCTATGCCGAGGCGCTCCGCTATGCTGCCAATCGCGCGCCCGCGCGTGCCATTCAGGCGCAATTCAGCCTGTCTTGGGCAGTGGCGGCGGCATTGATGCAGGGTGATCTGGGCCCTGCTGCCTATACCGATGCCACGCTTGCTGATCCCGCGCTGCGCCGTTTGGAAGCCTTGGTAGAACTCGCGGAAGACACGGCACTGACCAAAGCGGAACGGCGCGGTGCGCGGCTGATCGTGAAGATGGCCAGTGGCGAGTGCCATCAGGCGTCCGTCGGCGCCATTGCGGGTGATCCGGGGCATGCGCTTGATGAAGCGGCGGTGATGGCGAAATGCCAACGCTTTGCCGCGCCCGTGGTTGGCGAAGTGGTCATGGCGCGGCTTGCGGCGCTGATCCTTGCGGCGGATGGTGCCGCGCCGCGCGCATTTTTCGCTGCCGAATGATGCAGGTCACACCAAACCAGCACCCGGCGCAGAACGCTGGCTTGGCGGTGCTGTTGCTGTTGACGGGGTTTTTCATCTTCACCCTGGTGGATGCGGCCTCAAAACGTCTCACGGAAGATTACCACACGCTTGAAATCGCCTTTGGTCGCGCGGTGTTTCAGGCGCTGCCGCTGCTGCTGATTTTCGCCTGGCGAGGCTTCGGCATTGCGCGCAGTTCGCACCCCAAGCTGCAAATCCTGCGCGGCGTTGCGATTTATATTTGCACCCTACTTTTCGTGCAGGGGTTGAGCCTGCTCGATCTCGCGGATTGTACGGCACTCGCTTACGTCTCACCCTTTATGGTGGTGCTGTTTTCCATCTGGCTGCTCAAGGAAAAAGTGGATTGGCAGCGCTGGCTTGCGGTGGCGATCGGGTTTTTCGGCGTGCTGATTGTGCTGCGCCCTGGCATGGGGGTTTTCGGCCTGGCTGCGCTTTGGCCTTTGTCAGAGGCGGTGCTTTGGGCGCTGGCGCTGGTGATCACGCGCATGATGCCGCGCGATGGTGCGCTGACCACCTTGGTCTGGACATCAGTGATACAGCTTTTGCTGGCGACGCTTTTTGTGCCGCTGGTCTGGCGCAGCCCTGATTGGTCGGACGCGCCGATTTTTGTCGCGACAGGGCTTGGCAATCTGCTCGGGCAATTGCTGCTGATTGCGGCCTTTCAGCGCGCCCCAGCTTCAATGTTGGCGCCCTTCAGCACCATACAAATCATCTTCGCGGCCATTCTGGGCTGGCTGGTGTTCCAGACCTTCCCGGATTTCTGGACCTGGGTCGGCACGGCGGCGATCCTGGCGGGTGGATTGCTGGTGTGGTGGCGGGAAACGCAAATCAGAAAATAGGCCAGGCGTGCTTCAAATGCGCTTGGCCGCCACCACCGCGGCCTTGGATCCAGCCCCCACCACCCAGGCCCAGGCGCCAATCAGCGGGCCATAGGCGCGGCCTTCGCCCGCTTCACGCGCTTCATCGCGGTGGTGGATTTCCTCTTCCTGGCAGTGCCGCAGCAGCGCTTGCAGCGGCGGGAAAAGCCCCTCAGCCTCAAGCCGATCCAATTGCTGCTGGTAGTGGTGATCCACAAAGCTTTCGACCGCATCAATGGTGGCATAGACGGCGCGCGGGCCGAACATGGCGGGGATGGCGCCGGTCAGCCATCCGGCGATGCGCCAAATGGGCAAAAGCTTGCTGTGCTGGTCCTGCGGCAGCAGCGCGTTCAACAAATCAAGATGGCCCTGTTCCGTCGCGCCATGCCGCTCAGCGAAGTCGCGAATGGCGGGGTCTTTGCAGAAGGCAAGGATGCCACGATAGATCATGACCGCGCCGGTCTCACCAGCATGGTCGGAACGCAATTCACCGATCAGCCAGGCAGGCATTTCGGAGATGGCGATATCGGGCAGGGCAGGGGCAATGGCGTTCATCGCCCCTGAAATGGCGCGCCAACCGCGCGCCACAAGGGTTTGACCAATTGTCTGGTCGCATTTTCCGAGTCGCCAAGTGAGTCCACTTGGCTTGAAAATGCTCTACTCGGCAGCAACCATCACGCTGCCACGCTTTTCCCGTGCATGGCGCCACAGCGCCAGGCCGCGATACACCCCATGCACCATTTTGCTGTAGGGCAGCGCAACAAACAGCGCCAAAACCAGGCCCAGATGCAAAGCGAGCATAACGCCCATTGCCCCGGTATGGCGCACCACCAGAAGCAAAAGCCCCGTCGCACTCACCAGAAACAGCAGCGACAGCATGGCGTATTCACCGCCCACCAGGCGTTTGGCCACCGGCACCGGGTCCGTGATGATCTTGAGCCGGATGAGCCCGGCGGTGCCAAGGCAGAGCAAGACGCCCCCCCAAGTGCCAAGCTGCACCGGCAGGGAAAAGAAGGGATGCGGTGAACGCAGGCCAAGAATGTGGTGGTAGAAGGCGCCCGCCGTGGTGGCGGCGAAGCACAGCATGAAGCCATAGAAAGCCGCCTGATGCATCCAGCGCTTTTGGCTCGAGAAGCTGTCATCAACATCATTGCAGCCATGCCCGCCACCGCCAAGGTTGCGCAGCGTCAGGATATCTACGGCCGTATCCACCAAAGGCGCGGGCGCCGGCGCGCCGCCGCCCACTTCGCGCCAATAGCGTATGCCGCCAATCAGCATGGCGATGATGGCATAGCCGAAAGTGCCGCCCGCGAGCGTCACCATCAGCCACATCGGGATCACGCGAAAGAAGGCGCCTTCGCCGCGTTGGGCCGTGTACAAAATAGAAGGATCAACCAGGGCCATGGTCAGCAGCAGCACCAGCGTTACGCCAAGGGCGGCCGCCAGCGTTACCACCGTGCCATTGCGTTCAAACAGCGTGCCCATGGCGCGTGGCCAGGCGTAATGCGCGTAGGATTGCGCACGGATTTCCGCGAAGGTCACCGGCAGGTTGATGCCGAATTCATGTGGCGGCGCATATTGGCAGGCGTGGTAGCAGCCCTTGCAGCCATGACAGAGATTGGCCAGATGCGTCAGATCGCCGGTCGAAAATTCGCGCCGCATCGTCATGGCGGGAAAGACAGCGCAATAGCTTTCGCAATAGCGGCAGGAATTGCACACCGCCATGTGGCGGCGGGCTTCGGCGGTGGTCTCGTTTTCCGGTAACATCAGCGCGCCCTGCCTTGTTCAATTGCGCACATTGCGTGCTGCCTCCTCACCCGCCAGCCGGCCAAATACCGTGCCGATGGTCATGCCAAAGCCGGCCAGATAGCCCTGGCCAAGAATATTGCCGGCCATGATCTCGCCCGAGGCAAACATATTCGCCGAAGGCTTGCCATCAGCCATGATGATGCGCGCGCGGTCGCTCACCTTCACACCCAAAAAGGTGAAGGTAATCCCGGGCTTGAGCGGGTGGCAGTAATAGGGCGGCGTATCAATCAGCCGCGCCCAATGGCTTTTGGGGGGCGTCAGCCCTTCGGTTCGGCAATCATCAGGCTTCATGGGTTGGAAGGTGCCGGGGCGTACCGCGGCGTTGTAGTCAGCAATCACTCTTTCCAACTTGCCCGCATCAATCCCCGCCATACCAGCGAGTTCCGCGATGCTATTGGCCTTATAGGGCGGGAAGACGCTTGGCAGGTAATTATGCAAAGCCTTGCTATCCGTCACGGCGAAAGCGACCTGCCCCGGTTGTTGCGCGATCAGGCGCCCCCAAATGGCGTAGCGCTTGGGCCAGACATCCTCGCCTTCGTCATAAAAGCGCACCACGTCGCGGTTCACCACCACGGCGAAGGGCACGCAATCCAGCCGCATGGCCAGCCCGCCATCTTCCATCGGCGCGCGCGCATCATTGGCGACAGCGTGGAATTGCGTGGGATTGCCCACTTCCTGCACGCCTTGATCGAGCAGATCGCGCAGCAAGCGCCCTTGCGCGTAAGGCGTGCCGCGAATTTGGAAATTATCCGCCGCATCGCCCCAATATTTGCGCAGCCAATCGCGATTGGCCTGGAAGCCACCGGCCGAGGCAATCAGCGCCTTGAAGCGCACGCGTTCCGGAAAGCCATGATGGGAAATGACCGCTTCCGTCGCGAAGCCTTCCTGCACGTCAATATGCTGCACTTCCGTATCGTACAGAATGCCGATTCCAAGCTGTTCCGCAGTACGATAAAGCGCATTGACCAGCGCCTTGCCGCCGCCCAGGAAAAAAGCATTGGTGCGCGAAAGCGAAAGCGTGCCAGACAAGGATGGCTGGAACACCACGCCACAGGATTTCAGGAAATCCGGCGCGTGTTGCGATGCGCGGATGCACATGCGCGCCAAATGCTCATCCGTTTTGCCGCCGGTCACGCGCAGCAGATCGTCCCAATATTCTTCTTCCAGATAGGATTCGGTCAGCACCTCGGTCGGCGCCGGATGCAGCGCGCGCAGATTGCGCGTGTGCCGGCTATTGCCACCCCGCATGCTGCGTGGCGCATGTTCCAGCAGGAGTACACTCGCCCCGGCCCGGCGCGCGGTAATGGCGGCGGAAAGCGCGGCATTGCCACCACCCGCAACCAGCACATCCCAGACCCGTGTCAGGTCCACCATGGCTTTTTCGATCCTCAACCTTATCCGAGTGTCATCTGTAAAAGGGAAATGCGGCTTGTCCAGATGGCGCGCTAGGCCGGCCCCTGATCCAGCCCCGCGCGCAGCGACCCGTCAGAGTCCGTCAGCAACCCCTCGCGCAGGAAAAGGTCAATCAGCGTCAGGTTGACGTTGAACTTGATATCATCCGAATCGGCGACAGCCTCCAGCAGGCGCCGGGCGGGCCACAGTTCAAAGCGCTCCACTTCGTCATCATTTGGGTGCGGGACGATGCCTTCGGGCATGTCCAGATCATAGCAATGCAGCACATCGCGCCGGAGCCCTTCATTATTCAGCAGCACATAGGAAACCCGCCCAACGGGCCGTGCCTGCGCCGCCAATTCGGGGGGCAGGGAGGCTTCCTCGGCGGCTTCCTTCACCAGCGTCTCGGCCGGCGTGAGCCCCGCCGGAATGCCGCCCGCGACCAGATTATCCATCTGCCCCGGCGCCACTGCCTTGTCCCGCGCACGGATCCCAACCCAGACATGCAGACCATCCGCGCGGCGCACGAGGCCATTCATATGGACGCCCTGGGACATGACCCCAAAGGCCGGTAGCGCCCCGCGATCAAGCCTCGCCAGCACCGGCCCATCGCTCGTTTGGCGCACATCGAAGGCTTCGCGCCGGATCCGCAGATACCCCCCGTCCGCCAGGCTGGGCAGGGCGGCGGCGAGCGCATCGCTCCGCGCCCCGCTGGTCTTCAACCGGCCCGCCAGGGCGACGCCATGCTGGTCAAAATGGAAATCGCGCGGGCGGAAGGTCAGCGCGCGGGCCAATTCCGGCGTGACGAATCCCACCTGCACGCCGCCCATGTGAAAGCCAAGGAAGCCGGCGGGGGAGGCGATGTTGTTGCAGGCGGCGATATGACGGGTAAAGCGATCCATAAGGTCATTTAACGCGCACCACGCCCAAGCCCAAATCGCGCCACCATTCCCAGCCCATCACGGCCCCCAAGCCGTTCCGCCAGGGCTTGCCCTGAAGCGCGCCGCATGGGTTGATGCGGGTGAGAGCATTTTCAAGCCAAGTGTAATCACTTGGCGGCTCGGAAAATGCGACCAAACAAAGGCCTGGAGCGTTTCCCGCGGACGAAGGTGAACGGGAAGCGCTCCGAAACCAAGGGGGAAGGTCATGGCGGCATATGACTACATCATCATCGGCGCCGGTTCCGCGGGCGCGGTGGTGGCCAATCGCCTTTCCGCTGATCCGCGCAACAAGGTGCTGCTGCTTGAAGCCGGCCCCGCAAGCTATCGCTGGACCCGTATTCCCGTGGGCTATGCGCGCATGATCAATAACCCTGAGGTGAATTGGCTCTACACATCAGAACCGGAAGCCACCACCAATGGCCGGCGCCTGCCGGTGCCGCGCGGGCGCATTCTGGGCGGGTCGAGTGCGATCAATGGCCTCGCTTTCGTGCGCGGCCAGGCGCAGGATTTCGACACCTGGGCGCAAATGGGCAATCGCGGCTGGAGCTATGCCGATGTGCTGCCGTTCTTCAAGCGGATTGAGACCTATCAGGGCGATGGCGACGCCACCTATCGCGGCAAGGATGGCCCGCTGCGTGTTACGAATCCCGAACCGCGTGAGGCGATTTTCCAAGCGTTGATCAAGGCCGCTGGCGAGGTCGGCATTCGCCACAACCCGGATTACAATGGCGCGCAGCAGGATGGCATTGCCATGAGCCAGGCCAGCATTTCAGGTGGCCGGCGCATGAGTACGGCTGCCTGCTATCTGGAGCCGATCCGCAGCCGCGCCAATCTGCATATCGAAACCGGGGCGCTCGCTGAAAAACTGCTTTTTCAGGGCAGACGCTGCGTGGGTGTGCGCTACCGCAAGGGCGACCAAGCGCAGGAGGCGCTGGCGGGGCGAGAGGTCATCATCAGCGGTGGCGCGATCAATTCGCCGCAATTGCTGGAATTATCAGGGATTGGTCAGCCGGAACGCCTGCAGGCGCTGGGCATAGACGTGCTGCATGCGTTGCCTGGGGTTGGTGAGAATCTGCGCGACCATTACGCGCCGCGCACACGCTGGGCGGTGGGTGCCAAGGGCTATACGCTGAATGATCGCGGGCGTGGGCTTGGCCTGGTGGGGCAGGCTTTGCGCTATGCGCTGACCGGCAAGGGCATGTTGGGTTCGGTGGCGGCCCCCATTCGCGCTTTTGTATTCTCCCGCGAAGGGCTGGAAGCGCCTGATCTTTTGCTGGGCTGGGTGCCAGCCTTTACCGAAGCCGGGCCAAATGGCCCGCGCATTGCCGCGCAATCGGGCATGACCTGCTATGCCCATGTCATGCGACCTGAAAGCAAGGGGAATATCCACATCACCTCAGCCGATCCCAAGGCGGCGCCTGCGATTCATTTCAATTTCCTCTCATCACCCGTGGATGCGACGCTGACGGTGCGCGCGATCCAGATTGCGCGTAGCGTCATGTATGCGACCGCCATGGCGCCGCTGCGCATGACCGAAATCGCCCCTGGTCCGGCGAGGCAAAGTGATGAGGAGATCATCGAATGGGTGAAGCAGGTGGGTGAGACCACCTATCACCCTGTTGGCACCTGCAAAATGGGCAGCGACCCGATGGCCGTGGTGGATGCCGCACTTCGCGTGCATGGCATTGCCGGGCTGCGCGTTGCGGATGCTTCCATCATGCCGGCGCTGACTTCCGGCAATACCAATGTGCCCTGCATCATGATCGGTGAGAAAGCCGCCGATATGGTGCTGAGCGATGCAAAGGCCATGGCAGCATGAAGTTGAATGAGGCGATTGCGGCGCAAAAGCCGCTGGTGCAAAGCCTGCTGGATGGCGTGGCAGCCATTGGCGCTGATCCGCCTGGCATCACGCGCGATGCCTATGGGCGGGGCGAAAATGCCGCGCATGATCTGATCCGCAAGGCGGGTGAGGCGCTTGGCATGCAGGCCGGCATTGATGCCGGCGCCAATCTTTCGCTCCGCTGGGCGGCAAAAAAGCCGGAGGCGCCGCCGATCATCATCGGTTCGCATTTGGATAGCATTGTGCAGGGCGGCAATTTCGATGGCGCTGCGGGCGTGATTGCCGGCATCGGCGCCGTTGCCGCACTGCGTGCGGCGGGCATGACACCGCGCCGGGATATTGAAGTGCTGGCGCTGCGTTGTGAGGAAGCGGTCTGGTTCGGGCTTGGCCTGATTGGCAGCCGGTGTTTGCTGGCACGCTTGCCGCCGGGGGCATTGGAATTGCGCCATGCGCGCACCGGCAAGACTCTGGCGGAAAGCATCGCAGCGGCAGGTGGTGATCCGGCGCTGCTAAAGCACGGCAAGCCCTTGCGTGATCCCGCGGCCATTGGCGCTTATCTGGAAGTGCATATCGAACAGGCGCCGCAATTGATTGAGGCGGATGCGCCGATTGCCATTTGCCTCGCCAATCCGGGCAATCTGCGCCATCCTTTCATCCGCATCAAAGGTGAGGATGCCCATACCGGCCTGCCGCATCGCTTTCGGCGTGATGCCGCGCTGGCCGGGGCGGATTTGTCGCTTTGTCTGGAAAAGCTATGGCTTGAAGAAGAAGCCGCCGGCCGGCCCATGGCGGTAACGATTGGGCGGTTTCATACGCCGGCGGATCGGCATTCACTTACCGCCGTTTCCGGTGATTTTGAACTGAGCCTTGATTTGCGCGCCTATGATGCGGCGCATCTGGTGGCACTTGAAGCCAGGCTGCAGGAGATTGTGGCCGATGTTGCAAAGCGCCGAGGCGTGAGCATCACGCTTGGTGAACGCAGCAGCGCCGCGCCTGGGCTGATGGATGCGTCGCTGATGGATGGTCTGGCCAAAGCGGCTACAGCCTGCGGCATCAATGCGGCAAGACTGCATAGCCCCGGCACGCATGATGCGAATAATTTCGCGGCAGCGGGCGTGAAGACGGGGATGCTATTGGTGCGAAACCAAAACGGTAGCCATAACCCGCATGAGGCGATGGACACCGATGACCTGATGGCGGCGATTGCGGTGGCGGCGCGGGTGCTTGCTTAGAGCGTGTTGCGTTCACATGGGTTCACGCGACCCTCTCTACATCGTTTTTTTTCGAGCATCTTCACACTTTCAGATTTTTCATCTGAACGTGATCTGCTCTGGAAGCAACGCGCCCTGCGCGGTTCTACCTTAATCCATTGAGGTGGCAGCGAAGCTCAGCGCGGCTCAAGCTGTGAGAGAAAAAGACTGACGTTGCCCCGTTCCAGTATCGCTTCAACCGTTATGGGCTTTGCGCGACCATCATGATCTATAAAGCGAAGCGGATAGCGCGCCGCCAAGCCATTCAGCATTTCCTGCGGATTGGGGCAGCGGTCAACGTCGAATTCCACAATTATCTTCAATGAAGGGCTTCGATTCATTAGACCCTGCATGCCCTGAAGAGCCCCTTGTTCCAGGGCCATGGCGGAAACACGCACCAGATCGGCCGAACCAGGTTCAAGCCCATCCATGGTCATGGCTGGGGCGATGCAGCTTGTGGCACTAGAACGCCGAAACTGCACCGCTTGGCTATTGCCAATCGAAGGGCCCACCAATCTGGCGGGCAATTCCTTGGCTGCGGCAGCCTTGTTGGCGACAATAAGGCGATGGGTCACCACCGTCGCATCCCGCCCATTCAGCGACACATTCCGCCTGAGCAATTCGAAAAGCCAGGGATTATACTCGAGCGCCACCACGCGTCCCTGTGCGCCCACCAATTCGCTCATCAGCAGGCTGAAATAGCCGTAGCCCGCTTCAAGGTCATAGGCCGTTTCACCACGGTCAAGATTTCTGCACAGGAAGGCCGTTATCCAATATTGCCAGAAGCCTTCCAACATCAGATGCGGCGCCAGCGAAGTATCCGCCGCATCCACATAGATCTTGTAACGACCAAGCACGCGGCAAAGTATGGTGCCATCCGGCAGGGGAACAGTGTGTATCCTATCGCGCACCGCTGCCTCAAAATCACGCCGAGCAGCACTTTCCAGCAATGCCTTTACTGAGGCGACATCGCGCCTACCAAAGGCAGTGTTGAGCTTCGTCACCGAAGCGGAAAGGCGCGCGACTTCGGACCTGAGATGCAATAGGCCATGTGGGGACGCTTCAGGCGATCCTCTCCCGGTCATTCGCGCAATGAGCTGGCGAAGAAACCCAGGCGATTGAGAGGGGGGGGAATTCGGCACGAGATTGCGTTTTCCATTGCAAATAGAACTAACTATTTGTACTAGCCGTGATTGATGGGTTTGATCAAGTTTGCTCCATACCCTAAACAGGAAAAGGAGGCTGCTCATGAGCAGTTTTCAGCGTCGTGGTTTTCTCGCTGCTGCTTCCCTTTTATTCGCGCCAGGCTTGATTAAGGCTTCATTCGCGCAAACGGCGCCGGCTCCGCAGGTCCAGGCGCCTGGTTTTTATCGCTTCAAGGTCGGTTCCTTCACCGTTACCACCGTGCATGATGGATTTTTCGCGCGCCCCTTGGAAGGCTTTGTGCGCAATGCGCCTTTAGCTGATGTTCAGGCGGTGCTCCGCGATGCCTTCCTGCCGCAGGACCGACTGGTCATTCCCTTCACCGTCACCTTCCTCGATACTGGGCGTGATTTGGTGGTTTTTGACAGCGGCAATGGCGTAACAGCCCCAGGGGCGACCAATGGCCGGATGATTTCCAATATGCGCGCCGCCGGCATTGACCCCACAAAAGTGACGCGCGTGGTCATGAGCCATTTCCATGGCGATCACGTCAATGGCCTGCTGAATGCCGAAGGTGCGGCTGCCTTCCCCAATGCAGAAGTGATCCTGCCGGAAGCGGAGATCGCCTGGTGGGGCGACGCCACCAATGAAACGCGCAGCCCAGAAGGCCAACGCGCCACCTTTGCCAATAGCGCGCGGCGTTTGGCCCCCTATGCGGCGCGCCTACGCCGGATTGGACCGGATGCTGAAGTCGTGCCCGGTGTGCGCTCCGTCGCTGCCTATGGCCATACGCCCGGTCACACCTGCTATCATGTCGCCGATGGCGCGGATCAGATGATGTTTGTGGCCGATACCACGAACCGCCCGGAACTTCTGGCGCGCCGGCCTGAATTCCACATTATTTTTGACTTTGATGCCGTGGCGGCGGAAGCCACAAGGCGACGCATTTACGACCGGGTGGCGACGGATCGCATCCGAATCACCGGCTATCATTTCCCCTTTCCGGCGAACGGGTTCCTCGCCAAGGAAGGCAGCGGTTACCGCTTTGTCGCGGCAGATTGGTCGGGCGCTATTTAGCGACCGATCAGACGTGAAAGCTTTCCCCGCAGCCGCAACGGCCCTTTTCATTCGGGTTGGTGAAGGTGAAGCCGGCTGACATGGTTTTCACCTCATAATCCATTACCGTGCCAATCAGAAAAAGTGTGGCCTTGCGGTCCACTAAAACCGTCACCCCCTTATCGGTGACGCTTTCATCGCCCCCACTTGGTGCATCCACCCAGGACAGATCATAGGAAAGGCCAGAACACCCCTTGGTCTTTACCGCGATGCGCAGGAACTTGCCCTGTTCGCCTTTGGCGTAAAGCCCCTTCAGCCGCTCTGCCGCGCCATCGGTCAGAGACATCAACGGCGGCAAGGCGCGCCGTGCGGGTTTGGCTTCGATGCTCACATTCATGCCATCACCTCAAAACATATTGAGCGCGAGCCGCGCATCTTCGCTCATGCGGGAATGATCCCAGGGCGGGTCCCACACCACTTCCACCAGCACTTCAGAAACGCCATCCAATGCGCGCACGGCTTCATCTACTTGGTTCGGCAATTCCTGCGCGGAAGGGCATGATGGGGTGGTGAGCGTCATTTCCACCTTCACCTTGCCGTCATCGCCGATCTCAATCGCGTAGATCAGGCCGAGTTGATAGATATCAACCGGAATTTCCGGATCAAATACGGTTGAAATCGCGCCAATCACGGCATCTTCGGAAACCGGCTGTGCAGGCGGCTTCACCTCGCCTTCCGGGGTCCAGGCAGCGTGCACGGGCGTTTCGGTCTTGGTGGTATCGTCACTCACTGCTCGCCTCCTTCGCGCCAGCAAGGGCCGCGTTCAGCGTGTGCCAGGCGAGTGTTGCGCATTTCACCCGGCTTGGAAATTCATGCACGCCTGAAAGCGGTGTCAGCCTTTCCATGGCGTCTTCCAGCGAAGCCGCGCAGCTGGGGCATTGGCCGGTCATTGCCAAATCCCGAAAGGCCGCACCAAGCGCCTGCGCCTCATCCGGCGTTTTGCCCTTCACCGTTTCGGTCATGAGCGAGGCGCTCGCCATGGAAACCGCGCAGCCGCGGCCCTGAAACGCGGCATCGGCAATATGCCCATCGGGCGTCATTTTCAGGAAAAGCTCCATGCGGTCACCGCACATGGGATTGTCGCCGCGCGATGTGCGGTCCGCATCTTCCAGCCGGCGGAAATTGCGCGGCTTGCGGCCATGATCCAGGATCACTTCCTGATAAAGATCACGCAAATCTCCGAAGAAATCGCCGCCGCTCATGCGAAGAACTCCCGCGCCTTGACCAGTGCGCCGGCGAGGTAATCCACCTCCTCCGGCGTGGTATAAAGCCCGAAGGAAGCGCGCGCCGTGCCCTGTTCCAGGCCAAAGCGCGTATGCAATGGCTCTGCGCAATGCCGCCCGGCGCGGATGCAAATCCCGGCACGATCGAGCAGCGTGGAAAGATCATGCGGATGGGCATTATCCAGCGCAAAGGCAAACACCCCGCCGCGATCCTGCGCGCGGCCAAGCAGCGTCAGGCCCGGCACGTCTGACAGTTTCCGCATGGCATGATCCACCAAAGCGCGTTCATGCGCTTCAATGGCGGGCATGCCAATCGCCGTCACGTAATCAATCGCGGCATGCAGCCCCACCGCTTCAATGATGGCGGGGGTGCCGGCTTCAAACCGCGCAGGCGGCTTGGCCCAGGTGGATTTTTCGAAGCTCACGCTTTCAATCATATCGCCACCACCCAGGAAGGGCGGCATGCGATCCAGATGTTCAAGCTTGCCCCACAACACGCCAATGCCAGTTGGCCCATAAAGCTTATGGCCGGTGAAGCAGTAGAAATCGCAGCCAATGGCCGCAACATCCACGCCCCGATGGACCACAGCTTGTGATCCATCCAGCAAAACTTTGGCGCCATGCGCATGGGCCAAAGCGACCACACGCTCAACCGGCGTGACGGTACCCAGCACATTGGACATATGCGCGAGTGCCACCAGCCCCACCTTGCCATCGGCAAGCTTGGCGGCCAGATCTTCCATGTCCAATTCACCAGAATCCGTCACGCGGCAGACGCGCAAGGGATTGCCGCGCTCATCACGCAGCATTTGCCAGGGCACGATATTGGCGTGGTGTTCCAGCTCGGAAATCAGCACCGCCTGATCCGGGCGCATCACACCGCGGCCCCAGCTATGCGCGACCAGGTTGATCGCTTCCGTGCTGTTGCGCGTGAAAACCACTTCCCGCGCATCGGGCGCATTGATGAAGCGCGCTACCGCACCGCGCGCGGCCTCAAAAGCATCGGTCGCCACTTCGGAAAGCCGATAAGCGCCGCGATGCACGTTCGCATAGGCGGTTTCCATGCAGCGCGTCATCGCCTCAATCACCGCGCGGGGCTTTTGCGCACTCGCCCCTGAATCGAGAAACACGAGCGGCTTGCCATGCTGCGGCTGCGACAGGATTGGGAAATCCTGTCGGATGCGCTGGACATCAAAGCTCATGAGGCTGTCCCATGCCGAACCCACCAGCGATCCACGGCTTCGGTCAGCGCTTCGCGCAGCAGATCATCTTCCAGCCCTTCAAAGGCTTCATGCAGAAAGGCCTGTACCAGCATGGACCGCGCCTGATCCGCCGGCACGCCGCGGGAGCGCAGATAGAACAGGCTATCGGCATCCAGGGCGCCGATGGTGGCACCATGGCTGCACTTCACATCATCGGCATAGATTTCAAGCTGCGGCTTGCTGTCCATTTCCGCGTCTTCTGAAAGCAGCAGCGCCTGGTTCATCTGATAGCCATCGGTCTTTTGCGCTTCGCGGCGGACCAGGATCTTACCCTGGAATACGCCGCGTGACTGACCTGCCAAAACGGTCTTGCAGGTTTGCCGGCTGGCGCAATCCGGCGCGGCGTGATCCAGCGCGGTGGTGGTATCCACCACTGCCCGGCCAGCGGCCAATTGCGCGCTAGTCATGTGGCAGGATGCCTTGGGGCCGTTCAGAGCGGCATGGATTTCCATCCGCGTCAGCCGCGCACCGGCGGAAACGGCCATGGTGTCATAACGCGCTTCAGCCGCGATACGCGCATGAATCATGGATAGATGAAAGGCAGCTTCGCCTTCCTGTTGCGCGCGCCCATGCGTCAGTACCGCGCCTTCGGCCAGATCAATCTCAAACACGGGATTGTGCAGATATTGCGCGCTGCCACCCATCGCCGTTTCCAACAGGGTCAATTTGGCACCCGCACCAAGGCGGATAATATGGCGCGGATGAAAGGCAAAGGGCCGGCCTGGATCAACGGCGATGGAAAGCAATTCCAAATGCCCGGCATCCACACCGGCCGATACATCCACAACCAAGCCATCTTCAAACATCAGCGTATTCAAAGCGGACATCGGATGTTCGGCCAAAGGCACCAGCGCGCCCAAGCGGCCTTCCAATTCCGGCAAATGCTGCGCGACAGAACCTATGCGATAGCCAAGCCCATCCAGCGCCGAAAGATCAGCGCGAAAGCGCCCATCCACGAACACGGCGCGGGCCGCTGCGCGCGGCTTTGGCAGCGTCAATGCGCCGGCAACGGCCGTGAGTGGCTCAGCAAAACCCGCCTGCGCCACTGGCGAAAGGTCTGTGTATTTCCACGCCTCCACCCGGCGTGTCGGAAAACCGCGCGCCGCGACATGCGCCGCCGCATCGTCACGCAGCGCTGCCAGCCAAGGCAGCCGCGCGCCCGGCAGATGATCCTTAAGGCCCTGATAGCGCGCGAGGAAACCTGCCGCGCCGGTTTGGACTGCCGCCGTCACGCCGCGGCCTGGATGGCGCCGTAACCCTGCGCTTCCAGCTCCTTCGCCAAGTCCGGCCCGCCGGAACGCACAATGCGTCCGCCCATCAGCACATGCACGCGATCCGGTACAATGTAGTCCAAAAGCCGCTGATAATGCGTGATCACCAGGGCGGAGAAATTCGGCCCGCGCATGGCATTCACGCCATCGGCCACGATCTTCAGCGCATCAATATCAAGCCCGCTATCGGTCTCATCCAGAATGGCAAGCTTGGGTTGCAGCAGCGCCATTTGCAGGATTTCATTGCGCTTCTTCTCGCCACCCGAAAAGCCGACATTGACGCCGCGCTTCAGCATTTCGTCATTCATCGAAAGCGCCTTCATGCGCTCGCGCGCGAGCTTCAGGAATTGCATGGCGTCCAATTCGCTCTTGCCCTTGGCGCGGCGAATGGCATTCAAGGCGGTGCGCAAAAAGGTCGCATTGCCCACACCGGGCAATTCCACCGGATATTGAAAGGCCAGAAAAACACCGGCGGCCGCGCGTTCTTCCGGTTCCATCGCGAGCAAATCCTGGCCATGCAACAGCGCAGAGCCGCCCGTCACTTCATAGCCATCGCGGCCAGACAGCACATAGGAAAGCGTGGATTTGCCGGACCCATTCGGGCCCATAATGGCATGCACTTCACCCTGCGGCACCACCAGATCAATGCCCTTCAGAATGGGCTTGCCATCAACCTCAGCGGTCAGTCCCTTGATTTCCAACATCACCCAACGCTCCCTTCGAGCGAGATTTGCAACAGCTTCTGCGCTTCCACCGCGAATTCCATTGGCAATTCCTTGAGCACTTCGCGGCAGAAACCATTCACGATCAGCCCCACCGCATCTTCCTGCGAAAGCCCGCGCTGGCGACAATAGAAAAGCTGATCTTCTGCAATGCGGCTGGTGGTCGCTTCATGCTCCACCTTCGCACTCAAACAGCGGTTTTCGATATAGGGCACGGTATGCGCACCACATAGGTCGCCAATCAACAGGCTGTCGCATTGCGTGAAATTGCGCGCCCCCGTGGCCTTGGCGCCAATACGCACCAGGCCACGATAGGTATTCTGCCCATGTCCCGCGCTGATGCCCTTGGAGACAATGGTAGATTTGGTGCGCGGGCCGATATGGAACATCTTGGTCCCGGTATCCGCCTGCTGGTAGTTATTTGTGATGGCAACTGAATAGAATTCGCCGACACTGTCTTCGCCCTGCAAAATGCAGGACGGATATTTCCACGTAATCGCCGAACCGGTTTCCACCTGCGTCCAGGAAATTTTGGATCGCGCGCCACGGCAGGCGCCGCGCTTGGTCACGAAATTATAGATGCCGCCCTTGCCCTCGGCATCGCCGGGATACCAATTCTGCACCGTGCTGTACTTGATTGTGGCGTCATCCATCGCCACCAGCTCCACCACCGCAGCATGCAGCTGGTTTTCATCGCGCATCGGCGCGGTGCAGCCTTCCAGATAGGAGACATGAGACCCCGCATCGGCGATGATCAGGGTGCGTTCGAACTGCCCGGTGCTTTTGGCATTGATGCGAAAATAGGTGGAAAGTTCCATCGGGCAGCGAACGCCCTTCGGGATGTAGACAAAGCTGCCATCGGTGAAGACAGCGCTATTCAGTGCGGCGAAGAAATTATCGCCCTGCGGCACGACTGAGCCGAGGTATTTCTGCACCAATTCAGGATGCGTCTTCACAGCCTCACTGATCGGGCAGAAGATGATGCCATCCTTTTCCAAGCGATCCTTGAAGGTGGTGGCGACAGAAACGCTGTCGAACACCGCATCCACCGCAATTGGCATGCGCGAATCCGCCGGCGTCTCTCCAGCGCCTTCAACACCAGCCAGAATCGCCTGTTCCCGCAGCGGAATGCCAAGCTTTTCATAGGTGCGCAGCAGTTCAGGATCCACCTCATCCAAAGACTTCGGCCCCACCTTCTGCTTTGGCGCGGCGTAGTAATAGGCATCCTGGTAATCAATCGGCGGATATTTCACCGCAGGCCAGCGCGGTTCTTCCATTTTCTGCCAGGCGGCGAAGGCACGCAGCCGCCATTCCAGCAGCCAGGCCGGTTCTTCCTTCTTGGCGCTGATGAAGCGCACGATATCCTCGGAAAGCCCCTTGGGGGCGAATTCCATTTCGATATCCGTCTCGAACCCCCATTTATAGGTGGAATCCGTGACGGCCTGGACGGTTTCGATGGTCTCGGTAACGGCGGGCATGATTGTGCTCTATCCAGCGACAAAAACGGGGGAAGCGGGTTCGGGGTGCGGTACCACAGCAGGCGGGCCGGCAAGATCGGCGATGGAAATCCCGGTCAGCGCGCGACGTATCGCCTCATTCACCGGGTCCCAGCGTCCGCGCACGGGGCAGGCGCTTTCTGATTCACATACGCCGAAGGAATTATCCACACAGGCGGTGAGCGCGATGGGGCCATCCATGGCAGTGATCACGTCGATCAGCGGCATGTCAGCCAAAGGGCGGGTCAGGCGATAGCCGCCCAAAGCCCCACGCCGGCCTTCGACCAGCCCGGCATGGGCGAGGATTTTCAAGACCTTCGACACGGTGGGCTCGGCAAGGCCTGTGGCGCCGGCCAGGCCCGGGGCAGTCAGCACGCCGCCATCGGCCGCGTCATCCAGCCGCGTCAGCACTACCACCGCATAATCGGTCAGCTTTGAAAGCCGCAGCACGCGGAACCCCTTTCGCAATCCGGACCATCACGGTCCGCTTTGCAGATGCGCCTTGCCCCCCTCCCTGTCAAGCGCTGGACGGGCCGCCGCGTCGCGCCCATTCTGGGGCCAATCACAACCCCCAGCAGGATGATCCCATGCCCTTTTTGCGAACCGATGACGGTGTTGACTTGTTCTATGAGGAAGCCGGCAGCGGCACGCCCATGGTCTTTGTTCATGAATTTGCGGGCGATTCGCGTTCCTGGGAAATGCAGATGCGCTTCTTCTCCCGCCGCTATCGCTGCATTGTGTTCAATGCGCGCGGCTATCCGCCCTCTGCCGTGCCGAATACCGTCGCATCCTATAGCCAGGACCGCGCGACGGATGACATCGCCGCCATCATCAAGGGCCTCAACCTGGCGCCGGCCCATGTGGTCGGGCTTTCCATGGGCGCCTTTGCCACGCTGCATCTGGGGCTTCGCCATCCGCAACTGGCCCGCAGCCTGGTCGCCGCCGGCGTTGGCTATGGCGCGGCACCCGGCAAGCGCGACCAGTTCCGGGCCGAGGTTGATGCCACCGCCGCGCGCATCCGTGCGGAGGGCATGGACAAGATGGCCGATGTCTATTCCCGCGGCCCGACGCGCCTGGTGTTCGAAGAAAAAGACCCGCGCGGCTTCAAGGAATTCCAGACCCAGCTTGCGGAACATTCAACCGAAGGCTCGGCGCTGACCATGCAGGGCGTGCAGCGCGAGAGGCCATCACTGTTCGATTTGGAAGCCGGCTTCAAGCAGATGAAGGTGCCAACGCTGGTGATCGCCGGCGATGAGGATGACCCCACGCTGGAGCCATCCATGTTCCTGAAGCGCACCATCATGAGCAGCGCATTATTGGTCATGCCGAAATGCGGCCACACCATGAATCTGGAAGACCCGGACGCGTTCAACCGCGCTGTCCTGGATTTTGTCACACAAGTGGATTGCGGCCGCTGGACGCAGCGGATTCCGGAAAGCCTTTCCGGCGCCATCATCGCGGCCAAGGAAAAGTAACATCAAAGCGGGGGAGGTTACTCCCCCGTTTTTTCAGGTGTCGCGTATCACTTCATAGAGCGCGACTGCCGCCGCCGCCGCCACATTCAGGCTTTCCATGGCTTCAGTGATCGGCAGGCGCACCAGCTCATCACAGGTTTCGCGTTGCAGGCGTCGCAAGCCTGTATCTTCCGCGCCCAGCACCAAAGCCACGCGGCGATCACGCGGCCGCGCTTCAGCCAAGGTGCGGGAGGCATCCCCGGTCAGGCCCATCACCCAGAAACCGGCCTTTTGCAGGCTGGCAATGGCGCGGGAGAGATTCACTTCCCGCACCACCGGCACGATATCCAAGGCGCCCGATGCCGCGCGGGCGAGCGCACCGGTCTCGGGCGGCGCGTGCCGATCCTGCAGCACCACACAGGCCGCGCCGAAAGCGGCAGCGGAGCGGAGAATCGCCCCAACATTGCGCGGGTCTGTCACCTGATCGAGCAGCAGCACCGGCCCATCGGAAGCGGCGATGGCATCTTCCAGGGCGACGGGTTCCAAAGGCTCCACCAGCAGCGCGACACCCTGATGCACAGCATCTTCGGTCAGGAAGGTGCCAAAGCGCTGGCGTTCAATGCGTTCCGGCGGCAGGCGCCAGGGGCGGTTCAGCGCGGCGCGCAGGCTTTTCTCGGCGTCTTCCGTCACCAGCAGGCGCCTGGTCTTACGGCGCGGGTTGCGAATGGCGGAAGCCACCGCGTGTTCGCCATACAGCCAAAAGGCGCCGGAACCCGCGCCAGCGCCGGGGCGTGGTGGGGCTGGCCCCTCGGCTTCCATCGGCGCGGGGCCAGCCACGCGGCGGCCACGGGGCGCCGGGGCCTCCTGCTCATGGAAGCGGCCTGGGGCGCTGCGGTGCGCGCGCGGCGCTTCGGCCTTATCCTCAAAGCGCGGGCGGCGCGTGGGCGATTGCGGGGCGGGGCCTTGCGGGCGGGCGCGGCCAGGGGGCCGCTTCGGGGGACGTTGCATCCCGCCCATGATGCGCCGGGCGCGCCAGATTGAAAACCTTTGGCGTTTTTGCGCCCCATCCGTTGACAGGCAAGCGCCAATGCGGATAGTCCGCCCGCTCCCGCCAGCCCCGGTTTCGGGCGAGCGGCTGTGGAGGGGTGCCCGAGTGGCTAAAGGGGACGGACTGTAAATCCGTTGGCTTGCGCCTACGTTGGTTCGAATCCAACCCCCTCCATATCAGCGCTTGTCGGTTTTGGCGTTCGTCAAGGCACGGGCAGGGGGGTTGGGAACAGCGCTTCGGCGCGGGTGTAGCTCAATGGTAGAGCCCCAGCCTTCCAAGCTGGTTGTGCGGGTTCGATTCCCGTCACCCGCTCCAGCGGGCGTGCGGGGT
>JBIIGZ010000037.1:0-21873 GCA_044236185.1 Roseomonas sp.
GTGGCGCCGCCTAAAAATTGCGACACTTCACATGTTTTCTGAGATGGATTAGCCTCCGTACCAAGGTCCCGATTGGCGGCAGCGCATGTTGTTTATTCAAGCCTTCTCCCGCGATAAGGCCCAGGCTGCTTCAGCAGTGGCCAATACCGTTCCCTCGGCGGATAGCGCATTCGTTCCTGAACAAGGATTGGCATCTTGGTGTCCCTGACATCCGATAGCGCTTTGGCCAATACGCCATCGGGCGAAAGGCGCCACGTTTCCGTATTATTCGTGGATGCGGTTGGCTACACCTCTATCGCGGAACGGCTGGGTGAGGAGAAGACCTTCGCCTTTGTTCGCAAACTTTACGATCTGCTTGTGGATGTCGTCCGAGAACATGGTGGCGCGGTACGCGGATTTTCTGGCGACAGCATCATGGCGGTATTTGGCATCCCGGAAGCATTTGAAGACAGTGCCTTGCGTGCCTGCCGAACGGCTCTCGCGGTCCATGCCGCGGTTGCGGCGGCCGGCGAAAGCCTGGAAGCGGCATTTGGCGTGCGCCCCATCATGCGCGCGGGCGTGAGTTCCGGTTTTTCCGTCATGGCTGCCGTCGAAGGGGATGGCGCGCCACTGACCGCCATTGGCGATACCGTCAATCTTGCGGCCCGGCTGCAAGCCTTGGCTTCCGCCGGCGGCACCTTGATCTGCGAAACCACCCAGCACCTTGTACAATGGGTCGCCGATACCGCCTTTGAAGGTGAGCGGGAAATCAAGGGTAAATCACAAAGACAGCGGGTTTGGCGTTTGGCGTCACTGCGGCACGGCACAAGAAGATTCGATGTTTCGCTGGGAAGAGGCCTCAGTTCCTTCGTGGGCAGGGACGAAGAACTTTCCATTCTACAGGCGGTTTTGCGAAAGGCTGCAACATCGCTTCAGCTTGCCGATATCGTCGCGGAGCCCGGCCTTGGCAAGACACGCTTGTTGTTTGAATTTCAGGCAAGACCTGGCGCCGAGAACATCCTTCTGCGGACCGGCAACTGCACGGCCGATGCAAGGAACACGCCGTTTCTGCCCTTTATTGAAATCATTCGAAGCCTTTTGGCACTAAATCCGGAAGACGGCCCAAAGATCATAGCGCACAAGCTGGACCATGGCTTGCAGGCATTAGGGCTTCATTCCGCCGAGAATCTCGGCATCCTTATGAACCTTCTGGGCCTTGAACCGCCCGAGGCATCCCTTGTGGGCCTTGACGGGGTTCTGATTGGCTTGCGCACGCGTGATCTGGTGCCAAAACTGCTGAAAGCCCATTGCAGGAACGCGCTACTGGTATTGATTTTTGAGGACACGCACTGGATCGATCGGGCATCTGAGGAAATCCTCGCGGGACTCGTGAAGTCAAGCGCTCAGCCCAACCTGCTGATCATCAGCACGCATCGGCCTGAATATCTTCCACCCTGGCGTGATGATCCGAACGTCACCCGCATTGCGCTGAAACCGCTGAGCAGCCAGAGCATCACGATGCTGCTGCAGTCACGCTTGGGGACAGTGCCGCTGCCCGAAGCAGTGACGCAACAAGTGGCGGACCGCGCGGCGGGCAATCCCCTTTTTGGTGAAGAGATACTGAGCTTCCTGATCGAACGCGGGGCCTTGCGCCTTGGCGAAGATTCCGCCGATTTCCTTGGGATGCCGACAGAAGAAACGCTGCCCCTCACGCTTCAAGGGCTGCTCGCAACAAGGACGGAGAGGCTGCCAAGCCAGGATCGCGCCTTGTTGCAGGTGGCGGCCACCATCGGCCGCAAATTCAGCGCCGCACTTCTTTCGCTTGTTATCACAAGCGCCAATGCGGATGAAACCTCCACCATGCTGAAGCGGCTTCAGGCGCAGGACATTGTCTATCAGGAGCCTGAGTCACAGGATTATGCCTTCAAGCATGTCCTTCTGCGGGATTCCGTCTACCAGAGCCTGCTTTCCGCCAATAAGGCGGAATTGCACCTGAAAGTTGCCGAAGCGCTGGAGCGGCTGAATACTGGGCGTGTCTTCGAAGTCGCTGAAACCCTTGCGCATCACTATTCCCTGTCGCGCAACGATGACGCCGCCTTCCGCTACCTTGTGATGGCTGGCGCAAAAGCACTTGGCATTTTTTCTCTTGATGATGCCGAAAGATACTTCGCTTCCGCGCTACAACTTTATGAGAAAGATGCGGGCTGCGCGACTGATGCGCAATTGTCGGATCTGCTCGCCAAATATGCCCTGTGCACGAATATCTCGCTCCGTGTGAAAACCATGCTTGCGCTGGCTGATAAATTCATCCCAAGGCTGCGCAAGATGGGCGATAGCCATGATTTCGTGCGCTTTCTTCATCATTATGTTGCTACCCTTATCTGGTCCGCCCGCTACCTGGAGGCCAATGCCATCCAGCAGGAACTTGTGGCCATGGCCGAACGCCTTGGTGATCCGCAAACTGCGGCCTTCGCCCTGGTGAGCGAAGTAGCGGCTTCGACCTATTGCAATACATTGCCCCTTGAAGCCTTCGAAGCGCGGCGCCGTCAGACCGAAGCTGCCCTGGCAACGGTAGCGGATGCCCATTTGCACAACTACTATTTTGCGGTGCTTGCCTGGGATCGTGTCAACCGCGGACGCATGCTTGAGGCAAAGACAGCGCTGCAGCGCCTCATGGATGTGGGCATTGCCATGAATGATCCGCGGTCCATCGGCTATGCATCGGCCGTCGGCGCGCTGCTTGCGATCGTCAGTGACAATTACGAGGAAGGGCTGCAAAAGGCAGATTACGCGATCAGTGTGGCGCGGGTTCCATTCGACATGATGTGCGCGCGAACCGCCAGAATGAGCGCCCTTGTGCTTCTGAAGCGGCCCGAGGCCATTTCTGAAGTGGAGCGCCATCTGGCTACATGCGCGGAAAATGGCTGGTTCAATCTGAGCGCTGGGCCGGATAGCCTGTTTGGGATTGCCCTTGCGCTGGATGGGCGCATCGGCGCGGGTTTGCACCGCATTGAGGCGGCCATTGCGCGCCGCGAAGACGAAGGTTGGCAGGCGTCAGCAGATTGGGCGCGACTCTTTCTGGCCGAAGTCTACCTTGATATCCTGACCGCCAAGGGTGAGGCTTCACTTGGCGTGATGCTCCGCAATATCGGTAGCCTTGTCCGTGTGTTCATCTCGGGTGAAAAGCAGATTATGCAGTTGATCGAACAAGTTCGGACCAACCCGCAATTCGACCGCGACGGTCATCACATTGCACGCGCGGAGATGATCCTGGGTCTGCTGCATAAGGCCAAGGGCCGGAAGGAACGCGCCATGACGCATCTTATGGAAGCGAAGCGCATCCTGGATCCTTTTGGATCTTCGCCAATGCTCTCCCGGATTGAGACATCCTTGGCGGAGGTCATTGGGCCAAGCCAAGCTTGAGGCAAAGCTACGCAGAAGGAAAGCCGGCACATCCGCTTGCCTTCGCCCATGCTTGCAGCCGATCGGCATGATATTTCTGCCCATAATCGCGGCAATAGATTCTTCGCAGATCAGTGCGCCATCAACCTGTTGCACCCTGCCCTTGCGCGATGGGCTTGTTCCAGAACGTCGCCCGTTCAGCCTCGTTCAAAGGAAACCCTCTAGAGATCACCAAGATATCTAATGGCAGGCAAACTTGGCAGGAAGGTATACGCACCACCCCGAGTGGTCACCAGGCGCGGAAAGCCACGCAGGCGATAGGTTTTCCGATCGCGAAGCGACAGGTCAAACCAGCTTGTCTCGGTGATATTCGCCCCAATCAGCGGATCATTGGAACCGGTGATGTCCGGGTCATGCAGACCCAAATTGACCCAGTCGCACATGATGGCTTCGAATTGGGCAGAGAGGCTAGCGCCAATGAAATTGCCGAGCAGGCCGCGTTCATGATTGTCCGGCCGCATACGATCAAAATCGGGACCATAGACCTTGCCTCGGCGAACCAGCCGCCGCGTGTAATTCGAAATTCGTTGCACCATCTGCCCACCGCGTGGATTTGAGCGCCTGATATGCGCCCCGACAGGGCAGCGCGAAGCAGCATCATAGTTAAAATTGATAATTGACAGACCCGCCTTCGGCACATCCGGCGCGAGTGCAACAGGGGTGCCTGGCTTATCCCGCCATCTGCCGCAGAACTGGGCAGCAATAAATTCACGCAAAGCCTCCTTCCTGGTGAAGGGCCGCCCCATCATTTCGCCAATGAGAAGTTCATCACCTGGCAGGAGCACCGCATCGGCAGGCAACTTATCCAGCAACTCCTGTGCAGCAGCATCAAGGTAATCTTCAAAGACCGTGACATGCTGTTCCAGAATCCGGAACGCGTTGAATGTCCCATTATGGCCAAGGACCGTTGGTGATGGCCCGCGGAAGATCAGACCTTCAAGCCTTGTGGGATGACCAAGCAGTATGGTGCCTAACGGATCGAATGGTTGGTTATCCGGTTCATCCGAACTGGTGCCCTGGCTGTCATCCTTGCCTTGTCCTGGATCATCCTCATGGACCTCGCGGAAGCGGGGCTGCGAAATGCTGTCGGTATAATCGAAGAATACTTTTTTGTCTGGAAGATCCCGCCCGTCGCGGGTGCCAAGCACCGTGAAAGCTTGGGTAAGTTGCGCCTCGGTACGGTCCAGATGCCGCGCATCATCGGCACAAAGGGACGCGATCAGATGAAGACGTTTGGGATTGTCAAAAGGTTTGGCCCAGCGTGACGGCGCACTTTCCCCAAAATCGCCAATCTTCATGGCACGCTTTGCCATGCCCTCAATGAATTCGGCCGGGAAACTGGCAAGCGCCTGCTGTGGTGCCCCAAGCGCAAGCAAACCTTCAAAGGTGAGACCGATATTGAAACAGGCATCCGGCCTGTCCCAGGTTTCATTCAAGGGATTTTCATTCGTGATGGCGGGAATATTCTCCCCGCCGCCGGTGGCTGAGATGCGCAGAAAGCGCCGCGCCGCCACGGGGTCCGTGACTTCCAGCATGACATGACGGACGAGAGAGCTTTTGTAGCCGCGCAGGACATTGCCCTGAACGTCCCTAAGGTTGATTGATTCGCTCACCAGCCCACTCCAAGTTGCTTGCGGATCTGGGCCGCGGAAAAGCCTGGATAGGCCTTGTATCCGCCACCCAACATTGAATTGGGGTTCGCGTGCATCTGCAGGACAAGCTCCCTTGAGAGTGAGCGCAGCGTGCCCGGTGCCGGCGGACGCGCGACGCCGCGCGCCTCATCCTGCAGCGCCAGCAGGTCGGTCGGCAGATCGGGTATCTGAAAAAGATCATGCTTGTGGACCCAGGCAATGAAAGCGTCGATGTTGGATTCACATGGAATCACAGCATCGCCGCCTTCGATCAGGGCAACCACCTCATCGAAGACACTGCCGATGGCCGCGATGAAATCGCGGATGTAATTGGTGAAATCGCCATCATAGACGGAAATCATGCACAGATTATCGCCGATAACGACAAAGCGCGCGAAATGCACGGTGCCGACATTATCAAGCCCGGCAAAAATCTCATCCACATTCTGCGCGATGGCAAAAACCGCTTCGGCCCGACCAATGGCGGATTTGTCCTTGAGCGGCATGACAAGATTCATCATGCGTTGCATGTTTTCGCCAGGCTGGGCGGCGTCTCGTGGTCCGCCTGGAAGCGGCGGGGTTGGGCATCGCCAAGCCCAATAGGGTACAAGGACCTTTGCCGCGACAAGCTGGAACAGCCGTTTGCTTTGCAGGGTTCCTACGAAGCGTTCAAGAAAACCATTTCCCTTCATGGTCAGGGCGCCTTCGCAAAAGGGCAGGCCGGCGCATTTCGTCGCTTGCGGGAGAATTCGTAAGCATCGAGCCGCAAACGCAGAATGGGGTCCGAGCTGGGCGCAATGCCGGCGCAAAGCCGCATCGGGTTGAAGCTCAGCTTTTCACAATGGTTTTCCTGATCTTCAGGAATTTGGTCTATGGTCAAGGTTCCCATACTGACGCGCATGCGATGCGGCGGCCAGGATCTTGACGGATCGGCGAAATCATCACCCGTTTCACCAATGACCATCATCAGCAGGAATTTAACGGGCTGCTCCGCGATACGATCCGATAATTCCTGACAAAGATATCCTTCGGGCGGCGCCTCAAACGGGGCTATCGCGCGCACACCTGTTACGGGAACCCAGTTGAACCGCACATAGCGCTGGGTACCGTCAGGCGCGCTGATCACGAAGGTATGCACGGCATGATAGGCCAGTCGTGCGTAGCTCAGCGGTGCACCAAGGGTTGAGGCGTGAAACATCGCAAGCCGCGATTCAGGGTGCATATCCGCATAGGTCACCGCAGGCCCTTCGGCACTTTCGGTCTGGCCGGAAGGGGGCGTGGGCAGCGGCCGGATCAGGTGCAACATGTCCCAAAACCGCTGCCACAAAGTCTGACGTGTGACAGGAACCTGCACGGTTGCCTGCCCAAACGCCAGAAAGCTTTCAGTTGTTGGCGTGAAGAATTCGGCCAGGGTCATCGCCAGAAGATCTACTTGTCTGTCAGGCCCCAAATGGAATTTCACCGCCATGCCGCGCACGTCATTCCAGCCATCATGCTGCACAGCAAGGCCACTGCCATTGGAAAAGCGTACGGCCACTGGCACAGATTCCACCTTGAAAATTTCAGCGTCACAAAAATTGCTAGCGACATCCGATGGCGTGAAAAAGCCGGTCGCGCCGATGCCTATGGTATGCACCGGACGCCGGGTCTTATCGCCTTCGGCAAGGTCGAGAACCTCGACGGCGTCTCGTACCGTTTTTTCCCAAGCGGCATCGGCTTCTTCCGTTTTCATCCTACCCTCCTGAGTTTGCCTTGGCGTATCAGACATTGCCGAGAAGCTTGAGGCCCGGACGAGGCCAGCGTGCCTTGAAGATACGGCCGGTACTGGAAGCTGTGATCCAGACATCTTGCATATCGCTGCCACCAAAGCAGAGATTAGTCGTGCAGGTATCATCTACTCGCAGAAATTCCGTATTGCCCTGAAGATCGAAGATTGTGATGCCGCCACTGAAAAGCGTACCGACGCAGATGCTACCGCTGGCTTCGACCTTCAAACTGTCCAGCCACTGAAAACCAGGCAGCGTGCCGATGACCTTCCCCGGCATCACGCCGGGCATGGGGCCGGGCTTCAATTTGCCCCGTGCGGTCCTGTCAATCGTCAGCGCCCAGAGCCGTCCGAAAATCGTGTCCGATACATAAAGCGTCGTCCCATCGGGTGAGATGCCGATGCCATTCGCCATGGTGATTGACGCTGCCTTGGTGATGAAACTGCCATCGGTCGTGGCATAAAACACGCCACCTTTTCGAACCTGCCGATCATCCTGAAAACCCGTGCAGGTGAACCAGAAACCGCCATCCTGATCAAATACGATGTCGTCTGGCGCCTGCAGCCTTTCACCACCGCAGCTTTCGTAAAGGGTCTGGACCGCACCAGTAGTGAGATCAACCTTTTGGATGCTTCCACCCACATAATCGGCTGGCGGTGGCCCGGGCAGCGTGATCTTGAGACCAGAGGCGTTTTCGCCGGCATTCACAAAGGTATAGACACCACCATTATTGCAGACATACGCCTTTCCATCGGGGCCGATGGCCAGACCATTCGGCCCGCCGGGCAATTCCGCCACGGTTTCAAGCTGGCCTGAATGGCGTAGGCGCGAAAGCTTCTGTCCCTTGATTTGGACAAATAGCAATGATCCGTCATTCAGGTAGGCAGGGCCTTCGGGAAATTCCAAGCCGGACTGAATCTCCGTCACATCAAGTTCCATTTTTTCTGCTTCCGGTCCCTTAAGTTTACGATTTTTAAATCCCATGCCAAGCTTCGAAATTCAAGCACTATCAAATGATGCAAAGCTCGAAACATGTCATTTTTTGCTTGGATGACCGAGATAATGGCCCTGGCCGGCAGCCATGGTTGTTTGTTGAAAGGAAGTAGATAGATGATGACCATGCGCATTCCTGCTACGCGTAGCCGAACTCAGGGTCTCCAGCCCTGCCTCCTCGCAATCGCTGGCGCATTTTTTCTTTCCATTTCAGGCACTGCGGTCGCAGGTTCCGCTTATGGCATCAGGACACAAAGTACCTCCGTCCTTGGTTCCGCTCAGGCCGGCATGACGGCTGGGCCTTATGATCTTTCCCGCATATCACTCAATCCTGCGGCTCTTGGCCTTGGTTCTGGCACGGAAGTAACCACTGGCCTTTCCGGTATCATGCTGTATCAGCGTGCCTATGATGTCACGGCCAGCACCACAACCGGTACCCCGCTCAGCGGGGGTAATGGTGGGGAAGCCGGCACAACGGTCGCGATTCCACATTTCTACTCCGCGTTTGATCTTGATGACCGCATGAGGTTGGGATTTGGCTCCACCAGCTACTATGGCCTTGGATCAAAATGGCAGCCCGGCTGGGCTGGGCGCTACTATGCGGGTTCATCTTCCATTCTTTCTGCTGATATTCTTTCGGTGCTGTCGTTTCGGCCGATACCTTCACTGATCATCGCCGGCGGGCCTGTCATCGAATATTTGCGCGTCAAGACAAATACGGCACTTGATATCGGCACCGTAGATCAGCTTTCGGGTGGCTTTTTCGGCGGGGTGCCGGGGGCATCTGATGGTACCTTGGCGACGCGGGCTGATAGTTGGTCCGCCGGTGTTATTCTGGGCGCGACCTATGAAGTCTGGGAAGGTACGCGTCTTGGCGTATCCTGGCGGTCGCAGATCAGGCACAAGTTGGAAGGCGATGCGGATTTTTCGTCCGGGGGACCCGTGGGCCAAGGTATCTCTAGCGTCACCGGCCTGTTTCGCGACACCAAGCTCCGTTCAAGCCTGATCAATCCGGCGGTAGCAACCTTCGGGATTTCACAGGAAATCACCCCATCACTGACGGTTTTTGCCGATGTGCAGCATATGGGCTGGAGTTCGGTACGGGAAGCCACGCTCAATTTCGCCAATCCAAGCCAACCGGCGGCACGGAATGTTCTTAACCTGCGCGATAGCTGGTACACGGCCCTCGGGGGTCGCTATCAGCTGAACCAAAAATATGCCGTGCGTTCGGGGATCGGTCTTGATGAACCTGCCACGCGCGATCATACGCGAACACCTGCCATTCCTGATAGTTTTTCAGTCTGGACGACAATTGGCCTTGAAGTTCGCATGAGCGACAGGATGCGCTTGGACTTCGCCTATGGGCACCTCTTTGCCGACAAAGCCGCCATAAACCTGAATGCTACGCAGCCTGGCAATGAATTTCGCGGCAATCTTTCGGGCAAGACAAGAACGACCAGTGATTTTTTTGCGATGCAGTTCGCCTGGAAATTCTGAAATACCGATTGGCAAAGATTTGCCCCAGGCTTCACTGCCTGGTCATGCGCGCCGTGACTGACACGGCGCGCCATTGCTGATAGCCCTGAAACTGCGCCAATCATATTCCTCTGACTTAAGCCTGGGCCCGCAAGGCTAATGGCCTCGTTCAAAGCTGATGGCGAAAAATCCTGCCACCACGGCCGCGGTTTGCGCTGCCATGGCGGGCCAGGGGCGCACCGCCACGCGCTCCGTCATGCCCGCAGCAGGCAGCATGACATCACGCGTCAAACCCAGCTGCGGATAATCCCAGGCATAGCCAGCGCCGGGCATTTCCTGATGCTCGACCTCGGCGCCCGTTGCGCGCAGGCTTTCGCAAAAGGACGCGCAGGCTTCAGTAGGGTTGGCAGGATCTTCGGCGCCATGCAGCAGCAGGATGGCGGTGTTTTTATGCGGCAAGGTAAAGCCAGGTGCGCCGCCTGAAACATTGTAGTTCCAGGCATATTCCGCAGGCCCAATGAAATCGCGAATGCCCGCTTCATGGGTCCAGGATACTCTATGCAACAGCGCTGTCGGTTCAATTGCCGCCGCCATTTTGGCCGCTCCGGGCAAGGTGCCACAGCCAGGATAAAGCAAGGCGCGCGCGACAGTGCCAGGCAATTCCAAGGCCGCGCGGGCGCCGGTGCCGAAGCCCAGTACACCAAGCTGCGCCGGGTTGATGCGCGGATCGGCCGCCAAGGCAGCAAGCGCTGCGCCCGCCGCGGCGGGCCCCGCTTCGCGCAATTCCAGCACGGCGATATCGGCGCCAAGCAATTGCTCCGCATAGGCTGCAGCACGACCATCGGCGCCGGAGGCATCATGCAGGATCAGTACCGCCGGGAGAGGATGATGGGCGGCTTCCGGCATGTCGAAAACGCCTGAGCCATCGGCCAACGCCACCGCGAAGGACCGCACGCCGCCGCGGGCCGCGGTAATGGGCAGGCTGGCGGTTTGGATCTCGGTGTCAGGCAGTAGCGCTTGGGCGGCCGCGTCGCGTGACGAAGCGATCAAAAGGCTGGGACCGAAACCGAGGAGTGCCAGCAGCCAAATTGCCAGGGCAGGCCGCCCCGCCCTTGCGGGCGCAATCCTGCACGCCGCAGCCGCTTGGAGCCATGCGAGGCAAGGCGAGAAGGCACCCAGCCCGACCAGCCTGCCGCAATCACTCAGCCTCGAGGAAAGCGGGGACATCATTCACCCCCTTGCACGGAAGAACGTGCGGCAAACTGCGTCGCTGTCCTTTCCTCCGGCAGGGCGGCCGCAGTGATCGGGTTTTGCTGGTCAATGGTTTCACACGCCGAAACCAGCAGCGCTTGGTCGGGCCTAAGCCCAGCGCGGAGCCAGGACTCTGCCACGGCGCAGGAATGATGCGTCATGCGCCCTTCCTCACAGAACATCTCCGTCTGGCCGCAGAGGAAGAAATGCATCAGGAAGACGGCGGTGATCATGGCGCGCGGCCCTGCAACAGCTGTGTAGGGCCGGTTTGCAGCGTTTGATTGAGCGCAGAGAGCTGCCGAATGGCCATGCGGGCAGAGCGGAAGGCATAAGCAAGCCAAAAAGCCGTGGCCAAGACAAAAATAGCGAGGAGCGTCCCAATCAGCGCATGTCCCAAAATGATTGAGGTTAATTCGTACTGCATGATGATTTTCTCCCCCTTTTGTTCCGGGCTGCTAACCCTGAGGAGCGTTTCAGCAACCTCCACGGCGCTGTTCTGTGACTTTTGATACGGAAAGCATGATTTTTTCGCTCAGCGATGCTAAATCTGTGTCCAAACTGGATGGCCATAACGAAAATCCTGGCAAAGACACTTGGCCCATCGTCGCCGCCAGCGCCTGTTTCGGGGGCTTCAGCGCCGGAGACCGGCATTGTCCGAATGGGGCGATCAGTGTTTCATTGGAAAACCCGCTTATCGGAAAACCCATCAAGACGCATGAGAGGCTCCCAAGAGGCTAAGAGGGACCTGTTTAGTGATTTTTGCGATGGGAAGGGGTAACATCTTCGGAATCGAAGGAACCTGATGGCCATGAAACCCGGTGAGAAGCATGCTGCCTGAGGTGTTGCGGTCGCTTTCTCAACAGCTGCAGGCGAAGATCCTTGCTGATTGTGACATCCTGTCATTCGTGCCGGGGCGCAGCATCATCGAGGAAGGCGATCAGAATAAGGATCTGTATTTCCTGCGCCAGGGCCAATTACTTGTCCGGGCGCTGTCACCGACGGGGTTGGAAGTTGCCTTCCGAGTCATGGAAGCGGGCGACTGCTTTGGTGAATTTGCCGCGATTGATGGGCTCGCGCGCTCCGCCAGCGTGGAGACGATCACGCAAGCCAGTCTTGCGCGCCTGCCGCGCGCCAGGTTTCTTGAATGGATGCGTTCGGAACCCGATTTCGCCCTGGCCGTTGCGGCGCTGATCACGAAACGCGCGCGCGCCATGTCACAGCAGCTCTATGAAATGGCCACGCTCAAACTCAATGACAGGCTGCGGCTGGAGTTACGCCGGCTTGCCATTGCGCAGGGCATTGTTTCGGGCGAGGCGATTATCCAGCCGGCGCCAACACATCAGGCCTTGGCCGCGCGGCTTGCTGCCAATCGGGAATCGATTTCGCGGGAATTGTCGCGGCTTGTCCAATCGGGCGTCATTGAGTGTGGGCGAAAGCGCATCCTCATCAAGGACCTCGCCCGGCTGACCGCGCCTGATGGCCGCCCCAAGTCGCGCGCTTTCTGACCTTCCTGGCGCGTATCCAACCCCGCAACGCACTCAACGCGCGCCGCGCTGCCGTTCAATCTCCCGCCAGCGGGCGACATTGCGGTTATGCGCTTCAAGCGTCTCGGCAAAGGCATGCCCGCCTGAGCCATCCGCGACAAAATAAAGAAAATTGCTGGTCGCAGGTCGCGTCGCGGCACGGAGCGATTCGCGGCCCGGATTGGCAATCGGCCCCGGCGGCAGGCCGCGATTGCGATAGGTATTGAAGGGGCTGTCGCGGTCCAGATCGGCGCGCGTAATAGGCCGGTCCAAGGCCGCGCCACCCAAGGCTGCATAGACCACGGTCGGGTCAGATTGCAGCGGCATATTGCGCCTGAGCCGGTTGATGAAGACCGAAGCGACCAAGGCGCGTTCCTCGCCCTTGCCAGTTTCGCGTTCAATGATGGAAGCCAGGATCAGCGCTTCCCGCGCGCTGCGCAGCGGCAGATTGGGCGCGCGGTCGCGCCAGGCTTCGGCCAGCGCGGTATTCATCGCGGCCTGAGCGCGGCGGATCAGCGCAGCGCGGCTATCGCCGAATTCAAAGGCATAGGTCTCAGGCAGGATGCTGCCCTCGGCGATGGGGTCGACCTCCCCCACCAGCCCTTCGGTCTTGTCCAGCAGTGCCTGGATTTGCAGGGCGGAGAGCCCTTCCGGGATGGTCACGCGGCGCTGCACGGGCCGTGCCTCGCGCAGGATTTCCAGCACCTGCTTGAGTGATGCGCCGGCAGGAAAGGCGAATTCCGCCGCACGCAGCGGCCCGGCCCCTTTGGTGAGCTGGCTCGCAATCAGAAAATGCCGCGCATCGGCAATAATGCCGGCTTCCTTGAGCGCACCGGCAATGGCCTCGGTCCCGCCGCGTGGGATGACCACGGCACGTTCGGTGACAAGCGGTCCGGGGGCTTCGTAAAGCTCGCGCGCCCATTTCGACGCCGCGCCAAGGCCAAACAGCACAGCCAGGATCAGGCCAAGCAGGATAAGCGCCACCCGCCCGCGGCGTTTGCGCGGTGCGGGGGTGGTTTCACTCATGCCCTAGACACTGGTTTGGTCGCATTTTCCGAGCCGCCAAGCGATGCCACTTGGCTTGAAAATGCTCTACGGCGCGCCACGGAAAATGATGCTGGCATTGGTGCCGCCAAAGCCGAAGGAATTGGATAGCGCAATATCAATCTTGCGCCGCTGCGGTTCCTTCGCCACGCGGTCAATCGCGCTTTCACGCGAGGGCTTTTCCAGATTGAGTGTGGCCGGTGCCACCTGGTCACGAATGGCAAGAATGGAGAATATCCCCTCCACCGCGCCAGCGGCACCCAGCAAATGCCCGACGGCGGATTTGGTGGATGACATGGCAAGCCCGCGCGCCGCATCGCCCCAAAGGCGCTCCACCGCTTCCAGCTCCAGATCATCCCCAAGCGGCGTCGAAGTGCCGTGTGCATTCACGTACTGGATCTGCTCAGGCGTGATGCCGGCGCTGGCAAGGGCTGCCTTCATGGCGCGAAAAGCACCATCATGGCCCTCGGCCGGGGCGGTGATGTGATAGGCATCACCGCTCATGCCATAGCCAATCACCTCACCGTAAATTTTGGCGCCGCGTGCCTTGGCGTGGTCCAATTCTTCCAGCACCACAACGCCCGCGCCTTCACCCATGACAAAGCCATCACGCGCTTCATCCCAGGGGCGGGACGCGGCGGTTGGATTGTCATTGAAGCTGGTCGAAAGCGCGCGGGCGGCGCAGAAGCCGGCCATGCCAATCTCACCCACGGCGGCTTCCGCCCCGCCGGCAACAATCACATCGGCATCGCCGAGCGCGATCAGCCGCGCCGCGTCACCCAAGGCATGCACGCCGGTGGCACAAGCCGTGACCACGGAATGATTGGGCCCCTTGAAGCCATACCGGATGGAAACCTGGCCGGAGGCCAAGTTGATCAGCGCTGATGGAATAAAGAAGGGAGAGATTCGCTTGATCTTGCCTTGCAGGATCAGGGAGGCCGCTTCGTGGATCGTCTCAAGCCCGCCAATGCCGGAACCGATCATCACGCCCGTGCGGCAGCGCTGATCTTCATCCTGCGGCACCCAGCCGGAATCGACTACCGCCTCATCTGCCGCGACCATCGCGAACTGGATGAAGCGATCCATCTTTTTCTGATCCTTGACGGGGATCCATTCATTGATGTCGAGCCCACCTTCGGCCTTCACGCCTGCGGGGATCTGCCCAGCAATGCGTGCCGGAAGGCTCGATGCATCAAAGGATTGAATGGCGCCGATGCCGGAATGGCCGGCCAGCATGCGCTTCCACACATGCTCAACGCCAACCCCCAGCGGGCAGGCAATGCCCATGCCCGTCACGACAACGCGACGAGGCGCAAAACCCTTCTGGAACACGCGCGTTTCCCCGTTGGACCAGCTAAAGGGCGCTCAGGCGCCCTTGTGCTTTTCGATATAGTCGATCGCGTCCTTCACGGTCGTGATCTTTTCCGCGGCATCATCCGGGATTTCGACGCCAAAGGCTTCTTCGAACGCCATCACCAGTTCAACCGTGTCAAGGCTGTCCGCGCCCAGGTCATCAATGAAGGATGCCTCAGTGGTCACCTTCGCTTCTTCGACGCCAAGGTGTTCGACAACGATCTTCTTGACCTTCTCGGCGGTATCGCTCATCGCGTAACTCTCCATATGGCGGGGCTTGGCCCGCGCTCCCCAAAACAATGCGGCTGGCTGCCTGATGGCCTGGGACTCGCGCCCCACCCCGCCCGGCGGCGTCGCCTTAACATAGCTATAGGGCACGGCCTAGGCGGGAAGAGATGATTTGGTCAAGATTCCTCCGAGACAGGGGCAAACCCGTCAGCTCGCCGCGTAAAGGTACATTGGCAGCGGCTGGGTCTCATCCGTGACCGATTTCACCCCCGGCACCCCTTCAGCCAGCACCCGGAGACCCCGCTTGATGGCATCTGAGCGGGAGAAGCCGTGGAAGGTCACCGCGCCATCCTTCACATCCACCATGATGTAATAGGTATCGGCCCAGGGTTCCTTGCGCATGGCGGCCAGCACGGCAGCACGGATGCGCTCATCCGGGATGCCCTCAGCCTTTTCCGGCGGCAGCAGCAGGGCATGGAGCAGATCGGCCCGGCTGATAATGCCGCGCAGCCGGCCATCAGCGACCACCAGCACCCGGCGAATGCCATGCTGTTCCATCACCTGCGCGACATGAGCGGCCGTCGCCTCGGGTTCTACCGTGATCAGCTTTTCGGTCATGATATCGCGCGCCTTGGCGCCATGGGTGCGGGCGTAATGCTCCGCGCCACGCGCTGGATCGCCAAACAAGCCGCTCAGCCAGGAGGCGGGCTTGTCTTCCTCACCCGCCAAGCGGCGGATGAGGTCTGCCTCTGTCACCATGCCAAGCAAGGCGCCATCGGCGGCCAGCACGGGCACGGCGGAAATGCCGCGTTCGGCCAAAAGCCGAGCCATGGCAATGACCGGGGTTTCGGGCGGCACCGAGACAATATCGCTGGTCATAAGTTCACGGGCGGTGAGTTGGGTCATGGGCATAACCTCCGATTAATGGGCGTTGGATAGCCGAATTTGCCTCGGTCTTTCTTGATGCAGGTCAATAGCGCGGAGTTCTCGCAACCGCGCAGCGAATATGCGAGAGTGAAGAAATGAAGGCAGTTTCATTGTCATTGGCCCTGATGCTGGGTGGTTGCGGCATGCTGGGTGGGGCAGGTCTGACCGGCAAAGCCCCGCCGGCGGGCCAAATGGTGCCGCCCGAACAACTGGCGCCCTTGGCCGCGCCGCCGCAGGGCCGGGCGCTTTGGGCAGAACTTGGCGAGGATGCCGGGCCAGCGCGCCCAGTGCGTGCAGAAGGTCCGCGGCGCTTTTGGCGCATGGAACAGGGTTTTGTTTTCGTGACAGAAGGGGCCCGAGTGGTCGCGACTGCCGGGCTTCCAACCATGCTGTTGGCCAGCGCGCCAATTGGGGATGACCCGCTGCGCCGCGCTGCGCCCCTTGGCCCAGCGCCCCTGCGCCTTGCCTATAGTCTTGATCTGGCGGGCGCCGATGGCAGGCCGGAACAGATGCGCTTCGGCCAAGTGGTGCAATGCCGGATCGAAGCCGAGGAGGCCGCCATTGGCGGCGTGATCGAACGCGTTGAGATTTGCGAAGGCGCAGCGTTTTTCACCAATCGCTTCTGGTTCCGTGCCGCCGATCGGGTCCTGATCCGATCAGAACAATGGATCGGGCGGGATGTGCCGGCGCTGCGCCTGGAAGTGGCGGTGGCATCACCGTGATCTGGGCAGGTTCGGCATGATCTTGGGGATGCCCCTTTCCGCCGTTGCCTTTGGGCGCTAGTGGAATCGCCATGGAGGCCAATTTCTCCGCGCAGATCCTGCGCGCCGCCCTTTTCGCCGCCCGCGCCCATGCCGGGCAGGTGCGCAAAGGTGCCGCCGCTGAGCCCTATGTTAACCATGTGATCGAGGTTGCCGCGATCCTCGCCGAACATGGCGCGCCGGAGGATGCCATTCTGGCCGGGCTGCTGCATGACACGGTGGAAGATACCGAAACCACCGATGCGGATTTGACCGCCGTTTTCGGCCCAGTCATTGCGGGCTTGGTGGCAGAAGCGACCGATGATAAAGAAAAACCTAAGGAAATACGGAAGGCCTTGCAGATCAGCCAGGCGCCAAAGCACAGCGAAGCGGCCAAGCAATTGAAACTTGCTGATAAAATCGCGAATTTGCGTTCCATTGCCGATAGTCCACCGGCAAATTGGAACCATGCGCGCCGCATTGAATATGTCGGCTGGGCGGGGCGCGTGGCGGCGGGGCTTAAGGGCGTGAACCCTGGGTTGGATGCGCTTTTCGACACGACCTATCGCGCCGCCCTGGCCCGGCTTGCGAGCGAAATGCCATGAAACGGCGGCTATTTTTGGCCAGTGCCGGGCTGCTTGCTGCGCCAAACCTAGCCCGGGCGCAACAGCACAGCATCACGCTGCTGGTGCCCTTTGCGGAGGGCGGTGCCACAGATCAGCTGACGCGCGCCGTCGCGAAATCCGCGAGCAAGGCGCTGGGACAGGAAATTCGCCTAGAAAACAAGCCAAGCCGCACCGGACTGCGGCTTTTGTCGCAATTACGCAGCGCGCCGCCGGACGGGTCCGTGGTGATGCTGTTTCCGGTGGTAACGCTGCGCGCCTTGGTGGAACGCGGCGTGGATTTCACCATGGGGCGCGATGCCACGCCCATCATATGCCTGGCGGGCGGCACCTATGGCGTGATTGCCAAGGCGGATCGCTTTCCCGGCGGCTGGCGCGATTTCGTGGCCGAGGCACGCCAAAAGCCAGGGCAGCTTTCCTTTGGCAGCGCTGGCAATGGCTCTGTTGGCCATGTCACCATGGCGCGGCTCATGGTAAAAGAAAACATACAGGCGGTGCATCTGACCTTCCGCGGTGCGGCGGATGGTGTTGAAGCGCTGATGGCGGGCGATCTGGATGTTCTGGCCGGCGGCGCGCGGCTGCATGCGGCAGTGGATCAGGGCGATGCGCGCTGGCTGACGCTGTGGTCCCCCCAGCGCAATCCGCGCTGGCCCGATGTGCCGACCCTGGTGGAACTTGGCTATGGGCTGACGGAAACCGCGCCCTTCGGGCTGATCGGCCCACCCAATATGCCGGCGGCCGAGAGCCAAAGGCTGGAAGCCGCCTTCACTGCGGCGCTGCGGGCGCCTTCGGTCAAGGCCGTCATGATACGGCTTGGCATGACCGAGGATTTGCGTGATGCCTCCGCCTATGCCGCCTATCTGGCGGCGGCAGCGGGTGAGGAAGCGGCTCTTGGCCTCAGGCCGGAAGCGCGGCAGTGATCCAGGCGGCAGCGCCGGCGCTTATCCTTGCATCAGCATCCAAGGCGCGGCGCGCGGTACTGGAAGGCGCTGGGCTTAGCTTCGAAATACGCGTCGCCGGCGTGGATGAGGCCGCCATCAAGGAAGCCGCGCAGGCTGAAGGGATTTCCCCGGAGGAGGCCGCGCTGATCCTGGCTGATGCCAAGGCGGAACGCGTGGCACGGACCGCACCCGATGCGCTGGTGATTGGCGCGGATCAATTGCTGGTTTGCGATGGCGCCTGGTTTGATAAGCCCCCCGATATGGCGGCAGCACGTGCGCATTTGCTGCGCCTGCGTGCACGGCGGCATGAATTGGTGACCGCACTTGTCTGCCATCGTGGTGGGCAGCGCATCTGGCAGCATGTCGCAAAACCGCGTTTGACGATGCGCGACTTCTCAGACGCGTTTCTGGATGCCTATTTGGCCACCGAAGGTGAGGCGCTGCTGTCTTCCGTGGGCGCCTATCGGCTGGAAGGCCATGGTGCGCAATTGTTTGACAGGATTGAGGGCGACCAGCCGGCCATTCTGGGAATGCCCTTACTGCCATTGCTCGGGTTCTTGCGCCAGCATGGGGTGTTGTTGCGGTAGGCGTCGATTCAGAGGCTCATCCGACGCGTCAGCCCGGTCAGTCGGTCCATCACGAACATCAGCACCAAAATCGCCAGAATAAGCACGCCGGACACGGCGGCGACGCGCACATCCAGCGTGCTTTCCATCATGCCCCACATGCGGATGGGCAGCATATCCGTCCGCGCGCTGGAAAGGAAAAGTGAGACCGGCACATTATCCATGGAAGCCACAAACGCCAGAAAGGCGCCAGCGAAAATGCCGGGTGCAATCAGCGGCAAAGTGATACGCCGGAAGGTCATGAAGCGCCCTGCCCCCAGGCTGGCTGAGCTTTCCAATAGCGCCGGTTCCAACTGCGTGACGGTTGCCAAGGTTGTGCGAAAGACAAAGGGCGCGATCACCACCAAATGCCCGCCAATCAAATGCGTAAGCGATGGGCGGAGCCCCAGCAAGGCGAAGAACATCAGCGTCGCCAGCCCATAAGCGAGCGTTGGCAGGATCAGCGGCGACAGAAAGCTTGCTTCCAAGGCGCGGGCCGCAGGTCGGCGGGAACGGCCGATTGCAAGCGCAGCAAGCACGGCAAGAATAGTCGCCCCGAGCGTTGCCATGCTGGCCACCCAGAGCGAATTGCCCGCCGCGCGATGGATATGCGCGGACCGCGTTGTATCGAACAGCGCCTGATACCAGCGGAACGACAATTCCGGCGGCGGAAAGCGCAAGGATGCCGAGGTGGTGAAGCTTGTGATCAGCACAATCAGGACCGGGCCAACCAGGATCAGCAGGCCAAGCAAAGTCAGCCCGCCAAAGACCCAGGCATAGCTTTGGTCAGCAAAGGTGCGGCGCTGGCTCATTCAATCGGTCCTTGCATAACGGCCAAGCCAATTCAGCATCATGATTCCGGCCAGGACGGTGAGCAGCAGTGTAACGGAACACACGGCAGCAAAGGGCCAATCATAAACAACCATGGCCTGCTGCCAGATCAATGATGGCAGATAGACCAGCCGCGCACCGCCAATCACGGATTGTGAAATGAAGGCCGTGCAGGCGGAAGCGAAAACCAGCGTGGCGCCAGCGATCCAACCCGGCAGGCTAAGCGGGAGGATGACGCGAAAGAAGCTCCGCCACATCCCAGCGCCCAAAGCGCGCGAGGCGTCAAGCAGATTGGGATCAAGCCCGCGCATCACAGAGATCAAGGGCAGCAGCATCAGTGGCATTTCGATTTGCATCAAAGCCAGGATAAGGCCCGTTTCCGTCTGCAAAAGCCTGAGCGGCGTGGCACTTAGGCCAAGTGACAACACCACCTGATTGACGAGCCCTTCCCGTGCCAGGATCACGATCCAGGCGAAAGTACGAATGACAACGGAAGTGAGCAGCGGCAGCAGAATAATGAAAATCAGGATCTTCTGGGTGCGCGGGCTTGCGTTGCAGAAAAACACCGCGAGCGGCCAGGCGAACAGCGATGTGGCCAGCACCGCCGCCACGCCAAGCCTAAGCGTGTCCCAGACGACGCCGCGATAGAAGGCGTCGCCCCAGAATTTGGTCCAATTATCGAGGCCCCATTGCTGCAAATCCTGATCAGCATGGAGCGAGATGCCCAGCAACAACAACAGCGGTGCCGCAAAAAGCGCGAGATAAACAATCCCCAAAGGCGCGGCCAAGCGCCAATCCACCGCTGCTGCGCGCATGATTTTACTTCGTGATTTCGCGGTTGAAGCGATCAATCCAGGCCGCGCGGCGTGGGTTGATCACATTCCAATCATGCGTGACCATCTTCGACAACTCATCAAGCGATTTGATGTCCAGATTTGGCGTCAGCTGCACATCCTTGTTCACCGGGATCATGTTGAAGGGCGACAATTGCAGCTTGCTTTGGGCGTCAGCCGAAAGGGCCACATCAATATAGCGATGCGCATTGGCCTTGTTTTCGGCACCCTTCACAATGTGCAAGGTTGTCGCGAAGGTGATGGCGCCTTCGCTGGGTGCAACAAAGGCAATGTCAACACCGCGGGCCTTGAGCGTCGCCGCGTTGTTGGTGTTGGTGTACATGATATCAATCTGGCCTTGCTGGAACAGGCCCGGCAGGGCGGCAGGCGTGGAAACAGCCGCGACCTTCGGCAGCACTTCCTTCAGCTTGGCAAAAATTGGCTCGACATTGGTGATGGAACCACCAAAAACCTTCGCCATTTCAATGAGCGAGACCGTCCCGAAAGTGGTCTGAAACCCCGTAAGGCCAAGGCGTTCCACATAGGGTGAGCGGAACAGATCGGCCCAGCTTTTCGGCGGTTCGGGGAATTTCTTCGGATTATAGCAAATGCCAACCACCTGCACATTCACCGTTGCCGCATCTGCGGTCAGCATGCCTGCCGGCAGCTTGCCTGCATTGGTGATGAGCTTCGGGTCAATCGGTTCAAACAACCCGGCCTGACGCGCGGCTGCCGCCGGCCCCGGGTCCAGCACGAAGCAATCAAAAGGCGCGACACCGCGCGCAGCACGCACCTTGGCCACCTGATCCACAGCGAAAAGCGGTTCAAAGGCAACATTCACATTATGGCGCTGACGCAGCAACGGCGCGACAACTTCGCGATAAGCCTCATCCCAGGTGCCGGGATAGATCGCAGCTGTCATCGAACCTGAAGCACGCGCAATGCTCGGTGCGGCAAGCGCACCGGCCAAGCCGGCAAGGAAAAGGCGTCTGGAAGCCATGGGAAATCTCCTGAAGGTTTATGGGGTGGATTGAGGGAAGATCGAAGGCCGCGCTTCCGGCGTCAGCGCGCAATGCCAAGTACCAGGCAAGGAGGAAGCATCCCCCGGATGCCGGGCGGTTGCGATCTTGAGCGTGGTGCCATCGGCCGCCGCGACATCATGGATCAATTGCCCACCAATCGGCAGACTAAGTGTGAGTGTCACCGGAAAGCGATCCGGCGCAGCATCACGCACCAGCATCAATTGCTCGGGTCGGATGGAAACCTGAACGCGCTTTCCTTGCGGCAGGTGCTGCGTCTTGCAGGGCAGCGTCGCGCCCACGGCAAGCCGAACCCCGCCATCTGCGACAATACCATCAAGGATATTGGAAGACCCGATGAAGCTATTGACGAAGGGTGTGGCCGGTTCGTCATAAATCGCGACGGGCGTGCCCAATTGTTCGATCCGGCCGCCATTCATCACCGCGATGCGATCGGCGATGGACATGGCTTCTTCCTGATCATGCGTGACCAGAATGGCGGTCAGGCCAAATTGGCGTTGCAGCCGCTTGATTTCGATCTGCATATCAAGCCGCAAATTCTTGTCCAGCGCGGCGAAGGGTTCATCAAGCAGCAGAATACGCGGCTGCACCGCCAAGGCGCGCGCCAGTGCGATGCGCTGCTGCTGC
>JBIIGZ010000038.1:0-21773 GCA_044236185.1 Roseomonas sp.
GGCGGCCGGGCGCATCGGTGTTCAGCGGGTTTAACAATAGGGGATGATCATGGCGGAATTCGATCTGGTAGTACGCGGCGGAGAGGTTGCAACCGGTTTCGGCACCACGCGCTGCGATATCGGCGTCAAGGATGGGCGCATTGTCGCCCTTGGCGAAAAACTTTCCGATGGCGCACGGGTGGTGGATGCTGCCGGCACTTTGGTGCTGCCCGGCGGTGTGGATAGCCATTGCCATATCGAAGAACCCTCTCGCGGCGGCTATGCCAGCACGGGCCTCGCGGAACCGCCGATTACGGTGAATGAGGAAAGCTTCGCCACAGCTTCCACCGCCGCATTCGCGGGCGGCACAACCTCTGTCGTGTGCTTCATTCCGCAGTGGAAGGGCTATGGCGTTTGGGACCGTTATACGGATTACCGTGCCCGCGCCGCGCGCGGCATGATTGACCATTCCTTCCATCAGATCATCAGCGACCCAACGGATGAGGTGATGGATCAGGAAGTGCCGCGCCTTGTCGCTGAGGGTGTGCGCAGCCTGAAGGTCTTCCTCACCTACGAACCCTTGCATTTGAATGATGCGCAGTATCTGCGCGTCCTCACCAAGGCGCGCACCCTTGGCTGTTTGGTGACTGTACACTGTGAGAATTATGAGGCGATCAATTGGCGCACCCATGAATTGCTGAAGCATGGCATGACCGCGCCGAAATACCACGCCTGGGCGCGCCCGCCGGTGGTGGAACGTGAAGCAACGCACCGCGCCATTGCCCTTGCAGAATTGGTGGATCAACCGATCCAGATCTTTCATGTCTCCTGCGAAGAAGCCGCCGAGGAAATAGCCCGCGCCCAGGCGCGTGGCGTGAAGGTGTGGGGGGAGACCTGCCCGCAATATGTCAGCCTGACCGCATCAGACATGGACCGCCCCGGCTTTGAGGGCGCGAAATTCATGTGCAGCCCCGCACCGCGCAGCCGCGCGGAACATGAACGTGTGTGGGAAATGATCCGGCGCGGCACTTTGGATGTGATTTCATCCGATCATTGCGCCTTTTCTTATGAGGGCGATCGCGGCAAGCGTCAGAACGGAACCGATGCCGTATTCCGCGATATCCCGAATGGCATTCCGGGCTTCACCGCGCGCCTGCCGATCATTTTCAGTGAAGGGGTTTCCAAGGGCCGTATCAGCCTGGATGAATTCGTGCGCCTCACCAGCACCAACCCCGCGCGGCTGATGGGCCTCGCACCCCGCAAGGGCGCAATTGCCATTGGCGCCGACGCCGATCTGGCGCTCTGGGATCCGAAGAAGAAAGTCACGATCACCAATGCGCTGATGCAGCACGCGATTGACTATACCCCCTATGAGGGGATGGAGGTCACCGGCTGGCCGGTCATGACCATTCGGCGTGGTGAGGTGGTGATGCGCGATGGCAAGGTGCAGGCGGAACCCGGTACCGGGCGCTTCCTGCCGCGTGGGCCTTACGCCATGATCAAGCCGCGCGGCATCACCCCCGATGGGTTCGACCCGGCGCCGCCGCCAGCACAATAAAAGCCAAACGGCGCAGCGCTGGCATCACCCGCGCTGCGTCACCTGTACGCTTGCTTCAAGCCCAAGCGCGGCGGCCAAGGTTTCAAGCCGCCGCAGTACGCTTTCACCCGCGAAAACACCGCTTCCTTCCACCAAGCGAAGTACCAGGCGCCCGCCGCGGCGTTCCAGCGATGTGCCGCTGAGAAGCACTGGTGTGCCGCCGGATAGCGTGTAGGCCAAGCGAAATGCTGCGCCTAGAATCTCGGCACGTCGCAGCGTGCCGACATCCAACAGCAACCGCGCTGAGGGCAGGAAGGGTGCCTCAGCCTCCGCCTCATACCTAAGCGCTGCCGCAAGCGCGAGGAAGGCGCGGCCATGATGATCAAAGCCAACACCGGGCTGACGCAGCACACGATAGAAGGCGTGTTCAGCGCGGTAATCCGGATGATCATGGCTGCCGATATCGCTCACCCAACAGGCGGCTTCACGTAAGCCAATGGCAAGCGGCGTTTCATCTTCAAACAATGGCGCGGTCCAGGCGAAAAGCGCGGGCGGCATCGTCTGGTCGCGCCCGAAGCGCAGTGACATTTCATTTGCTGCGGCCAGCAGCGGATCGCGCTTTCGCTCCGCCGCATCAAGCAGGCGCGCATACCAGCCTTCACGCAAACCATTGGCACTGAAGATTACGCGGCGTGCGCCGCTCGCGCGTAGCAGGCGGCGCAATACCAGGGCGGCAAAGGGCAGATCAGACAAGCGCTTGCTTGGCGCATCCGGCATGCGTTCCAAGGTGCGGCGCGTGGCGGCCATCAGCATGCCCGAAAGATCGCGCGCTTCTTCGCGCGACAGCGCGTAATGATGAACGATGGAAAGCGGATAGCCTGTCTGCGCCATATGCATGCGCGCCATGGCGCGCCAGGCACCGCCCACCAGGTACAAATCCCGCCCGGATGCATCATGCACCCAGGGTACGCGCGCCAATTCCTCTGTCACAATCGCGCGCGCCTTGCCGATATCGCCTTTTGCGCGATCCGCAAGGCGAATAGTGCCAATGGGCAGGCTGCCGGTCTTGCCTTGCTCACCTTGCTGGAGAGCCACCAATTCAAGCGAACCACCGCCAATATCGCCAAGCAACCCATCTGCACCGGGAAAGCCGAGCAGCACACCTTCGGCGGAAAGCCGCGCTTCCTCATCCCCCGTCAGGATGTGGATCGGCACATCAGGCAATTTTTCGTTGAGCGCCGCGACAAAGGCCGCGCCATTGGATGCGTCACGCACGGCAGCCGTGGCCAGAACTTCGATCGGATCGGCGCCCATGGCGCGGGCTACTGCATGGTAGCGCTGCATGATGGTCAGCGCCTGCGCCACCGCATCCGCATTAAGCTGCCCCGTGTCATGCAACCCACGGCCAAGCCCCAGCACGGCCTTTTCATTGAAGATCGCAACAGGGTTGCGCCCGCGCCCTTCAAAGACCACCAGACGCACGGAATTGGAGCCCAAATCCACAACGCCGCAGCGCCTGGTCATGGTTGGACTGCCCGTTTGGGGACTGACGACTGCGCCGTCCATCAATCCTGCTTCACACGATCTTGCCGCTGTCGCCGCGCACCGCGCGCCAAGGCGCTACCACGCCCGGAAAGCGATGGGTTGGTCATGAAATACTCATGCGCTGAGACGCCATTCTCTGGCGCTTCTATGCGCGCCCAATGCCCATCCGGGCCAAGCTGCCAGCTTTGCAGCGTATCCTTCAGATTGACGACCATGATCTGGTCCAACACCTGCGCATGCACGGTGGCGTTTTCCACCGGCACCATGGTTTCCACGCGCCAATCCATGTTGCGCGCCATCCAATCGGCTGAGGAAATATAAACCTTGGCGCGACGCGATGGCAGCCGATGCCCATTGCCGAAGACATAAATGCGCGAATGTTCCAGAAAGCGCCCGACAATGGATTTCACGCGGATATTGTCGGAAAGTCCCGGCACGCCAGGGCGCAGGCAGCAAATACCGCGCACAATGGCATCTACCTTCACGCCCGCCTTGGATGCCTCATACAGCGCATCAATCAGCGTTTCATCCACCAGCGAATTCATCTTGATCCAAATCGCCGCCGGCTTGCCTTCCTTGGCGAAGGCAATTTCCTGGCGGATCAGTGCAAGCAAGGTAGGGCGCGTGGTAAGCGGTGAGAAGGCAAGCTTTTCCATCGTCTCCGGCCGCGCATAGCCGGTCATGTAGTTGAACAGCTTGGCGGCATCGCGCGTCAGCGCCGGATCGGCAGTGAAATAGGAAAGGTCCGTATAGATGCGCGCCGTGACCGGGTGGTAATTGCCGGTGCCGAAATGCGCATAGGATCGCAATTGCTGGCCTTCGCGCCGCACGACCAAACTCACCTTGGCGTGTGTCTTCAATTCGACAAAGCCATACACTGTTTGAACGCCGGCCGCTTCCAATTCGCGCGCCAAGGCAATGTTGCGCTCCTCATCAAAGCGCGCCTTCAATTCGATAATGCCGGTGACACTTTTGCCGGCCTCAGCCGCTTCGATCAGCGCCTTGGCAATCGGGCTGTCGCGCGTGGTGCGATACAGTGTCTGCTTGATCGCAATCACATTCGGATCACGCGCGGCCTGCCGTAGGAATTGCACCACCACATCGAAGCTCTCGTAAGGGTGATGCACCACAATATCCTTGGCGCGGATGGCGGCAAAGCAATCACCGCCGAAATCCAGGATGCGTTCGGGAAAGCGCGGCGTATAGGGCGTGAATAGTAGATCAGGCCGGTCATCCACAATCAATTGAGTCAGATCGGAAAGCCCCAGCAGCCCATCCACTATGAAAACTTCAGACCGCAGCGCATCCAATTCCTCGGCGACGAAATCAAGGATATCGGGTGGCGTATTGGCGGTAACAGAAAGCCGGATGGCGCGCCCGCGTCGGCGGCGCTTGAGTGCACTTTCATAGGAACGCACCAGATCTTCGGCTTCTTCTTCGAATTCCACATCAGTGTCGCGGATCAGGCGAAACAGCCCACTCTCCGCCATGATGAAGCCGGGAAAAAGCCTGTCCAGGAAGAGCAGGATCACATCTTCCAGCAACACGAAGCGCATCGCCCCCGCACCGCGGCGCGATGGCAGGCGAATGAAGCGCTCCACCTGCGGCGGTAGGGGCAAAAGGGCGCGCATCGTGCCGCCATCTTCTTCGCGCACCAGCTTGAAGACCAGGCACAGTGCGAGGTTGGCGATGAAGGGAAAGGGATGCGCCGGGTCCACAGCAAGCGGCGTCAGCACTGGGAAGACGCGGTCCAGGAACCATTCTTCCAGCCATTGCTTGTCGGCCTCAGTCAAATCGGGCCGATCCACGACCATCAGATGCGCTTCACGCAGCTTCACCCGCAAATCCTGCCAGGCGTGCTGCTGGCCATCAATCAGCGCGCGCGCACGTTCATGAATGGCGGCAAGCTGTTGCGCTGGCGTCAGCCCATCGGGTGATGGCGTTACCACCCCGGCGCGATCCTGCCCAACCAGCCCGGCCACACGCACGGAATAGAATTCATCCAGGTTATTTGCGGAAATCGCCACAAAGCGCAGCCGTTCCAGCAGCGGGTGGCGCGCATTGCCGGCTTCTTCCAAGACGCGCTGATTGAAGGCGAGCCAGGAAAGCTCCCGATTGCTGAAGCGTGCCGGGCTTTCCGCCAGCGGGAAGGCTTCGATATCGGGCATGATGTCGCTCATGCATTAAGGCTATAGCAGAGGTGCCGGGGAAGGCGAGGGGAGCCGCGCCCCTGTCTCGGAATCATCACAAATGCCATGCCCTTCAAGCCATGCGCCAAGGGCAAGCCGTGCCAGCGGGCGGGTGATGCGCCCCCCCATCCCAAGCGCCGCGCGATCCAACCGGGCCACTGCCTCAGCCAGGCTCGCCGCATCGCGCGGTAAGCGCGTCAGCAGCCATGCTTGCACATCGGGATCGACCCGCAACTGCCGGTCGGCGAAGAATTTGCTGAGCAAGGCAGACAGCATCGCATCTGATGGTGCGCCGATGCCAACCGCCTGGGTTGCGCGCAGCCGGCTGGCAAGATCAGGCAGGCGCACGGCCCAGCGTGCTGGGGCTTCGCGCCCGATCAGCAAAAGCGTTTCGCCCCGTTCGGCGCAAAGGTTGATCAGGTGCAAAAGTGCTGCGTCATCCGCCACGCAATCGGCGTCATCAATCACGCTGCCCTGGGGTGCCGGGGCGGGCAGGCCGCGCAATGCCATGCCATCCAGCCAGCGCCAGCCAAACCGCGTGGCGGCAGCGCGCGCCAGATGGGTCTTGCCATGCCCCGCATCGCCGTATAGCGCCAGCCGCCCAAGCGGCCAGCTTTCCGGCTTGGCCAGCCAGCTTTGTGCCGCTTCATTGCTGGCATCCGCAATCACATCGCGCGCGTCAGAGGAAGCCGCAACGGGCAGCGGCAGGGCCAATTGGCGCATCATTGGCCGGTCCGTGGCGGGTCAAGATAAAGCGGGCTTTCCAGATAGCGCCTGAGCCAATAGCGCGTCACCACCCCAATGGCCGCTGCCATGGGCACCGCGAGCAGCACGCCCAGAAATCCGAAAGCAACGCCACCGGCAAACAGCGCAAAAATCACCCAAACCGCGTGGAGTTCCACGCGGTTGCCGAGCAGATAGGGGTAGATGACATAGCCTTCGATCCCTTGGCCGATCACGAAAATCGCCACAATCACCAGCACTTCCTGCCATGATCCGAATTGCCCGATGGCCAGCAGCACGGCGGTCGCGAAACCGGTCATGGAACCGACATAGGGAATGAAGGTCAGAAAGCCCGACATGATCCCGATGGTAATGCCAAGCTCCAGCCCCGCGAAATGCAAGGCAAAGGCATAGAAAATCCCAAGCCCGAGGCAACACAGCAATTGCCCCCGCAGCCAGGCAGAAAGCACGCGGTCCGTATCGCGCGCGATTTGCCGGATCACATTCGTACTGCGGCGCGGCAGCCAGCTTTCGATCCGGGTCAGCATGGCTTGCCAATCGCGCAGAAGATAAAACGCAACAACAGGTGTGACCACCACAAAGGTGAAAACGCTGAAGAGCGCAAAGCCGCCACCGATCAACCGTGTCGCGGCGCTGCCCAGCCAGGACAGCATGGACCCTGCCTGATTGATCGCCAATTCGCGCAAGCGCTGATCTATCATTTCGGGGCCGAGTGTCTCCTCAAGCGAAGTCAGCAAGTCGCGCAAGGCCTGCCCGATGCCTGCGATATAGGCCGGCAGGCGCTGTACCAGCACGCCAAGCTGGGCGAGAATGAGGGGGTAGAGCAGCAGCAGCGCCATCAGCGTAATGGCGGCGAGCAGCGTCACCAGCAGAAAAGCGCCCATGCCGCGCGGCAGCCCAAGCCGCGCCAAGCGCGTCGCGAGAGGATCAAGGAAATAGGCGATGGTCGCGGCCAGCACGAAGGGCGTCAGAATGCCCTGAAACAGCCAAAGGCAAAACAGCAGCGCAATGCCGCAGCCGAGAAACAGCGCCCAGCGCTGCCCGCGCGTTGCCGTGCGCGGCCCTGCTGGCGGTGCGGCCGCAGGCCGCGCGGTGCTGGGTGGGCGCTGATCGCTCATGTGTTCCCGCCGGCAGTACGGCGCGCCGCCTGCACCACATAGGCAGCGCCCGACGCGAAGGTGGTGGTCGCTACCACCCAGATCATCACTTCCAACAGCAAGGGTGCGCTGAAGCCAAAACCCGCCAGCAGCAGCACCAAGGCAGCAAGCACGATCTGCGCTGCCGTATTCGCCTTGGAAATGAAAATCGGCTTGATGCGCGGTGGCAGGCCTACCGCCCATAACACAAGCACGCCACCCACAATCAGCAAATCGCGAAACACCACCAGGATCGCAAGCCAATCGGGCAGCACGCCAATCGCAGCCAGCGTCACATAAACCGAAACGAGCAACGCCTTATCCGCAACGGGATCAAGCACCGCGCCAAGCTGGGACCGCGCATTCCAGGCGCGTGCAATCCAGCCATCCAGTGCATCGGAAATCCCCGCACCGATGAAGACCAGAAAGGCCAGATCAAGCCTGTGCTGCAACATCAGCCAGATCGCCGCTGGCACGGCACAAAGCCGCCCAAGCGTGATGAGATTGGGCAGGGTGAAAAGCCCTGCCCCCGCCAGGCTTGGCGGCGTATGCGGCAACCGGCGAAGATCAGGACCGTCCGGCAAGGCCAAGCCGCCATTGATCATTCTGCGCGCCGGTCCCCGGTGTAAGCTGCAAGCCATGTTGGCCGAAGGTTTCGGGTGCAATGCCAACCGGCACGCGCAGACCAAGGTTCAGATGCGCGCGGTCTATGGTGATGGCCATGACATCAAGCCTGGCGCCAGAAGCGACCACGCGCCGTCGAATTTCCAGCCATTCATTGAGCGACGCATAACGCGCCGTTGCTTTCAATGATGCCAAGACAGGCGTTGCCGGCGTCATGCTGGTGGTTGATTCGTTGGCTATGCCGGAAGGCAGGGTTGCGGCGCGCACTTCGGCGCCCTCGGCAAAGCTTTGGACAGCGTCAGCGTCGAATCGGATGGTGAGCCGCCCGCTATAGCGTTGCGGCCCGGTGGTTTCCTGTTCGATCACAATAGAACCCACCATGCGATCAAGCTCTGCATCGGTGGGGCGTCGCGGCGCATTGACCATGCCTTGAATGCGATCCCAGGCGCTGCGTCGCCCAGCGGCGAAGGCGCGTTCCTGCGCCACTACGCCATTCTCCGCGGTCGCCTCCGCCACCACGCCGCGCTGCGTGAGCGCACCCATATCGCTAAATTGCGCCAAGGCGGGCAGGGCAGCCAAGCAAAGCCAGAAGCTTGCGCAAGCCGCTGCCAAATGTTTCCCTCCGGCCATTCGCCAAGCGTGGCAATTTGTCATCAAAGCCTTCCCTTCGCGTTTTCCCACGCTATAGCACATAGGCACTCTATCAAATCGGAGGTCGCCCTGACCAGTTCCAATCCAGAACACCTCACCTACCGCGATGCGGGCGTGGATATTGAGGCCGGCGACGCCCTGGTTGAAGCCATCAAGCCCCTGGCGCGCGCCACGAACCGGTCTGGCGTTATGGGGGGCCTGGGCGGTTTTGGCGCCTTGTTTGACCCAAAAGCGGCGGGCTTCACTGATCCCGTGCTGGTGTCGTCCACCGATGGCGTCGGCACCAAGCTGCGGGTTGCGATTGAAGCGGGCATCCACGACACGGTCGGCATTGATCTGGTGGCGATGTGCGTGAATGATCTGGTGGTGCAGGGCGCCGAGCCTCTGTTTTTCCTGGATTATTTCGCCACCGGCAAGCTTCGGCTTGATCAGGCGCGGGCGGTGATTGCGGGCATTGCGGAAGGCTGCCGGCAAGCGGGCTGTGCCCTGGTGGGGGGCGAAACCGCTGAAATGCCGGGGATGTATGCCGCGGATGATTATGATCTGGCTGGGTTTTCCGTGGGCGCCGCCGAACGAGGCCACCTGTTGCCGGCTGGTGTTACGGCAGGCGATGTGCTGATCGGGCTTGGGTCGTCTGGCGTGCATTCCAACGGGTTTTCCCTGGTGCGGCGGGTATTGGCCGCGCGCGGCCTCACGCTGGCCGATCCCGCGCCCTTCGCGCCTGGGAAAAAGCTCGGCGAGGCCCTGCTGGCGCCAACCCGAATTTACGTGAAGCCGTTGCTCGCTTTGCATCGTGCGGGCTTGCTGCATGCGGCGGCGCACATCACCGGCGGCGGGCTGCCGGGCAATCTGCCGCGCGTCCTGCCGACGGGCCTGACGGCGGTGCTGGAGGCCGGAAGCTGGCCCGTGCCGCCGGTCTTTGCCTTTCTGGCCGAAGCGGGGAATGTCAATGCCGATGAAATGCTCCGCGTCTTCAATTGCGGGCTTGGCATGGTGCTGGCGGTGCCTGCCTCTGGGGTTGATGCGGCCACGCGCATGCTGACCGAAGCCGGAGAGTCGCCGTCCCGCATCGGCCATCTGGAAGCCTCCGCCGGGCCGGCCGGCATTCATATCCAGAACCTGCCCCGGGCCTGGCCGCGCGCATGAAGCGGAAGCGACTCGCCCTGCTGATATCCGGGCGCGGGTCCAATATGGCGGCGATTCTGGCGGCCGCCGCGCCGGATTACCCGGCGGAACCGGTGCTGGTGCTGTCCAACCGCGCCGATGCGGCGGGGATTGAGGTTGCCAAGGCGCGCGGGGTGCCCACCGCTATCGTGGAAAGCCGCGCCTTCAACGGGGATCGCGCCGGGTTTGAAGCCGCCATGGAAGCCGAATTGGCCCGGCATGGCGTTGAAATCATTGCCCTGGCCGGCTTCATGCGCGTGCTGACGCCTGATTTTGTGCGCCGCTGGGAAGGGCGGCTGATCAATATCCACCCATCCCTGCTGCCCGCCTTTCCGGGGCTGGATACCCATGCGCGCGCCTTGGCGGCCGGGGTCCGGCTGCATGGCTGCACCGTGCATCTGGTGACCGCCGGCGTGGATGAGGGGCCCATCATCGCCCAGGCCGCCGTGCCTGTTTTGCCCGATGATACCGAAGCAAGCCTCGCCGCGCGCGTGCTGGCCGAGGAGCATAAGCTCTACCCCGCCGCGCTTTCCTGGCTGGCGGCAGGCCGTGTGCGGCTGGCAGCTGGGCGCGCCGAGATCACGGGGGCGGAATCTGCACCAGAATCCCTGCTGAACCCCTTGCCCCGCGCGGCATTGCTTTCTACACAATAGTCAAACGCCAAGATTTGGGGAAAGCCATGGCTGAGAAAGAACATTATGATTTTGTTGAAGTGACCTCCGCCGATATTCTCGCGGATCGCCGTGGCGGCTGGGAAGATTTCACCCGCTTCGTCACCTGGTCTACTGGTGCCATTATTGTGGTGCTGGCGCTGATGGCGGTTTTCCTGGTCTGACGCCGGGCGGTTTTCGGCAACGAAAAAGGGGCGGTTCGGACCGCCCCTTCGTATTTCCAATCTTCGCTAAAGCCGAGCCTATTCCGTCAAATTCGGCACCTTGCCGGGGCGGCCGAGCAGCCAGCCCTGCATCGCATCACAGCCGGCTTTTTCCAGCGCACGTAGCTGCGCCAGCGTCTCCACGCTTTTCGCAACCACAATGGTCCCCAGCGCATGGGCGGTTTCCACCTGCCCCGTTGTCAGCGCCAAGGCCCGCCGGGCTGAAAGGCTTTCCCCATCCAAGCCGGCGCACAGGCTCGGGTGCAGCTTCACCATGGGGAAGGGAATCGAACGCAAGGCCAGGATGGCACCGCGCGCCACGCCGTAGTCATCCAATGCGGCCACAACCCCAAGCCCGCGCAGCCCGGCCGCAAGGTTCGCCGCCGCATCATGCCAAAGCGAGACCGCATTGGCTGGCAATTCCACCGCAAGCCCGCGCGGGTCCGTATCAGCCTCATACAGGGCGCGGCGCATCAGGGCGGTGCCATCGCCACGCAAAAATGCCTCGGCGGTGATATTGACCGAGATATAGGGGGCCGAGCGCGGCCAGCGCGCCCTGATCCGGCAAGCCTCAGTGAAGACCCAGGCATCGAGCGCCGCCGCCAGCCCCGCCTGGGTCGCGGCATTCACCGTTTCCATGGCAAGGATGGGGCCAAGGTCAGGATGCACCCAGCGCAGCAGCGCCTCATAGCCTGCGGTTTCCAGGCCATTGGCGCTGCAGACCGGCTGCAGATCCAGCCGAAGACCCGCGCCATTATTGGCAAGCGCCTCAGCGATGCCATGGCGGAGTTCCGCCGGCGAATGGGCAATATCCAGCCCCGCCGCTGCCCGATCCCCTTCGAAGCCGAAACCCTCGCTCATGCCCATACCCTCAATCGTCTGAGGGGGCATTAAACAATGGAACTGCTTACGGGCCGGTTACCGCCGCAGCGGGGGGACGCAAAAACTCAGCCGGTGATTTCGCTGCCGGCGAAGAAATAGGCGATTTCGATGGCGGCATTCTCGGCGCTGTCGGACCCATGGACCGAATTCGCCTCAATGCTTTCGGCGAAAAGCTTACGGATGGTGCCGGGGGCGGCATTGGCGGGGTTGGTCGCACCCATCAATTCGCGGTTGCGCGCCACTGCGTTTTCGCCTTCCAGCACCTGAACCACCACGGGCCCGGAGATCATGAAGGACACCAAATCCTTGAAGAAGGGGCGTTCACGATGCACGCCATAGAAGCTTTCGGCCTGGGTCTGGGTCATGTGAATGCGCTTTTGCGCGACAATGCGCAGGCCCGCATCTTCGAACACCGCATTGATCTTGCCGGTCAGGTTCCGGCGCGTGGCGTCTGGCTTGATGATGCTGAAAGTGTGTTCGATGGCCATGGTGGCAAACCCCTGAATGTCTGGAAAAGGAAGGGGGCGGATAGGCGGGATGGGCGGCTTGCGCAAGCCCTGCCGGATCATTCCAGGCGTGCGGCGATGAGGAATTCCTTATTCCCCTCAGGCCCCGTGATCGGGCTTTCGGTAATGCCAAGCACCTGCCAGCCGGGCAGCGCCGCCCACCAATCGGCGATCATGGCGCAAATGGCCTTATGCAAGGCAGGGTCGCGCACCACGCCGCCCTTGCCGACTTGGCCCGGCCCCGCTTCGAATTGCGGCTTTATCAATGCCACCGCAAAGGCGCCCGGCGCACAAAGCGCCAGCGGCGCGGGTAGGATGGTGCGTAAGCCGATGAAGGAAGCATCGCAGACCAGAGCGCCTACCCGCTCCGGGATCGCGCTGGCGTCAAGATAACGCGCATTGGTTTTTTCCAGTACCACCACGCGCGGATCCTGGCGGAGCTTCCAGGCCAATTGGCCATGCCCGACATCCACCGCATAGACCCGCGCCGCGCCATGCTGCAGCAGAACATCGGTAAAGCCCCCGGTGGAGGCACCAAGGTCCAGACAAACCCGCCCTTCCGGGTTCAGCCCAAAATGCGCAAGTGCATGCGCGAGCTTGAGACCGCCGCGGGAGACCCAGGGATGGTCCTGACCGCGCACTTCAATCGGCACGCCATCCGCCAGCAGATCGCCCGCCTTTTCCACGCGCTTGCTATCGGTGAAGACCTTGCCGGCCAGGATAAGCGCCTGAGCCCTGGCGCGGCTTTCCGCGAGGCCGAGCGCCACCAGCAATAGGTCGGCGCGTTGCTTCGGCACGCGGGTCATGCGTCAGGTCTCAGGCTTCTCGGGGTGCCGCAGGGCGGCTGGCGTAGTTTCAGCCGACGCCGAGCAATTCAACTTCGAAAATCAGCGTCGCATTGGGCGGAATGACGCCACCCGCGCCGCGCGCGCCATAGCCAAGCTCAGGCGGGATGATGAGCGTGCGCTGGCCGCCGACCTTCATGCCGGCAAAACCCTGATCCCAGCCGCCAATCACATGGCCGGCGCCGAGCATGAAGGAAAAGGGTTCAGCGCGGTCGCGTGAACTATCGAATTTGCGGCCCTTGTTTTCGGGGGCGGCGGCATCAAACAGCCAGCCCGTGTAATGCACCGTGATGTGCTGCCCAGGTGAGGCTTCGGCCCCGGTGCCGAGTTTCGTGTCGATCATGGTCTTCTCCTGTTGATCATCTCACAAAAAGCAAGGCCCGGAAGCCGAAGCCTCCGGGCCTGATAACCAGTGTCGAAAGGCGGCTTATTCGGCCGCCTGATCCAGCTTTTCCAGAACGCGCGGCGGCGACATGGGCAGCGCGTAGAAGCGCTTATGCGTCGCGCGATACATCGCGTTGGAAATTGCGCCCAGCGGCGGCACCAGCGGCACTTCACCAACGCCGCGCACGCCTTGCGGGTGCTTGGGATTGGGGATTTCCAGCATCACCGCATCCAGCATCGGCAGATCCGAACACACCGGCATGCGGTAATCAAGGAAGGCGGGATTATCCACTTGGCCCTTGGCGTTGTAGATATATTCTTCGTTCAGCGCCCAGCCGATGCCTTGCGCCGCACCGCCCTGCATCTGGCCTTCCACATAGGCCGGATGCACCGCGCGCCCGACATCCTGGAAGGACGTATAGCGCAGCACTTTCACGGTGCCGAGTTCCGGGTCCACTTCCACATCGCAGATATGCGTCGCGAAACCGCCTTCGGCGCCGGTTGTGTTCAACTGCACACCCGCGCCAATCGGCCCACCTGTCTCGGACGCCTTGGCGGCGATATCCTTCAGGCTCAGCGGCGGGAATTGCCCCGCATTGGCGCCTGCGGGGCGCGCTTCGCCATTGTCCCAAATCACCGCTTCGGGATCGATCTTCCAGATCTTCGCCGCGCGTTCCTTGAGCTGCGTGATGACTTTTTCCGAAGATTGCGTCACCACCATCGCGGAAGCGAACAACACGCGGCTGCCGCCGGTCAGGTTGGAATAGCCAATCGTCGCGGTATCGCCGATGAGCACGGAGACGCGCTTGTAATCAATGCCAAGCAATTCCGCGGTGATATTGGCGATGGAAGCACGCGAACCACCGATATCCGGATGCCCGGTGGTGACAACCACATTGCCATCTTCCGTAATGTTCACCTGCGCGGAGCTTTCACCACCCGCATTGAACCAGAAGCCGCTGGCAACACCTCGGCCCTGATTGGGGCCAAGCGGCGCGCTGTAATGCGGATGCGCCATCGCCGCTTCGATGGTTTCCTTGAAGCCGATGCGCGGATAGACCGGGCCATGCGCAGCCTTGGTGCCTTCCTGCGCGGCGTTTTTCAGGCGGAGCGCCAGCGGGTCCATGCCGAGCTTTTCGGCCACTTCATCCAGCACGCATTCCACGCCGTAAGCGCCAATTGGCGCACCCGGCGCGCGATAGGCCGCAACTTTTGAGCGGTTGGACACCACATCAAAGCCCAGCGAATGCACATTCGGGATGTTGTAGGGCGCGAAGGCGCAACCCGCCGCACCGCGAATGGGCGAACCGGGCAAGGCACCTGCTTGCAGATAGAAAGTGCCCTGTGCCGCGACGATGGTGCCATCCTTCTTGGCGCCGATCTTGACGGTGCTGAAGGAACCCGAAGTCGGGCCCGTCGCGCGCATCACTTCTTCGCGCGTCATCACCATCTTCACCGGACGACCGGATTTCTTCGCCAGCAGCAGCGCCACCGGTTCCAGATAGACAATCGTCTTGCCGCCGAAACCGCCACCGATTTCCGCCGGAATGGCACGAATATCGCTTTGCGGCAGACCAGTCAGGTAAGCACACATCGCGCGGACCATGAACTGGCCCTGGCTTGAGCTCCAGACTGTCGCCTTGCCATCGGCCACACTCACCAGGCAGGCATGGGTTTCAATATAGCCCTGATGCACGGGCGCGGTGCGGAAGCTGCGTTCCACCACCACTTCGGCTTCCGCAAAACCGGCATCCACATCGCCAAGCTTGTGTTCCAGCTTGCCCGCGATGTTCGAAGGCTTGCCATCAAACTTGATGAAATCATGCAGGATCGGCGCATCGGGCTTGATCGCGTCTTCCGCGTCAATCACGAAGGGCAGAACTTCATATTCCACTTCGATCAGCTTCAGTGCCTCGGCCGCCACCTTTTCGGAAATCGCGGCAATGGCGGCAATCGGGTGGCCATGGAACAGCGCCTTTTCGCGCGCCATGATGTTGCGGCACATCCAGCGCATATCCTGAATGCCGAGCATCACCGATTTGTCGAGCGGGAAATCCACAACATCCTTATGCGTCACCACGGCCTTCACGCCGGGATGCGCTTCTGCCTTCGCGGTATTGATGGAAATGATGCGCGCATGCGGATGTGGGCTGCGCAGCACCTTGCCCCAGATCATGCCGGGCATATTGGTATCGGCGGCATAGGCAGCGCGGCCCGTCACCTTTTCCGCGCCATCGGGACGGATCGTGCTTTTGCCGATCCATTTGTTGGACATATCGTTCATCAGGCGGCCCCCCTCATTTCAGCGGCGGTTTCAAGCACGGCGCGAACAATCTTGTCATAACCCGTGCAACGGCACAGGTTGCCCGCCAAGCCGAAGCGCACTTCGGTTTCGGTCGGGTCCGGGTTCTTTTCCAGCAGCGATTTCGCCGCAATCAACACGCCCGGCGTGCAGATGCCGCATTGCAGCGCGGCCAACTCCAGGAATTTGCGCTGCAGCGGGTGCAGATCTCCGCCCTGCGACATGCCTTCAATGGTGCCGAGGGATTTGCCTTCGGATTCCACCGCCAGCATCAGGCAGGCGCAAACCAGGCGGCCATCAACCGTGATGGAACAGGCGCCGCAATCGCCCGTGCCGCAGCCTTCCTTGGCGCCGGTCAGGCCAAGCGGGCCACGCAGCGCATCCAGCATGCTGTCATGCGCTTCACACAGGAACTCCATCGGTTCCCCATTGATGGTGGTAGAGACATGCATTTTGGACATGAGATCAGCTCCGGCTGGCGCGTTCGGCGGCGATGGCAACGGCGCGCTTCAGCAGCACGCCGGCAACCTTGGTGCGATAGGCAATGGTGCCGCGCTTGTCATTGATGGGGCGGCAAGCAGCGCTGCAAGCCGCAGCAGCGGCAGCCACCGCAGCGGGTTCAAGCCTGGTGCCGACCAGCGCCTTGCCTGCGGCTTCCACCAGCATGACAACCGGTGCGACGGCGCCAAGCCCAACGCGGGCGGCCGTGCAAACACCATCCTTCATGGTCAGGCTGACACCGCAGCCGACAACCGCGATATCCATTTCCGTGCGCGGGATCATGCGGAGATACGCATCGCCCGAACCGGCGGGCCGCGCCGGCAGGGTGAAGCTCACCAGAATTTCACCGGGCGCGAGGTTGGTTTTGCCCGGGCCAGCGGGGAAGGCTTCCACTGGCATTTGCCGGCGGCCATTCGGGCCCTGCACTGTCACCACCGCGCCGGCGGCGACCATGGCGGGCACACTGTCACCGGCAGGGGAGCCATTGCAGAGATTCCCACCCGGGGAGGCGCGGCCTTGCACCTGCTTTGACCCGATCAGGTTCACCGCTTCCAGCACACCCGGCCACACCGTCCCGAAGCGAGGATGGTCGGAAAGCGAGACCGCAGATACCGCCGCGCCGATCGTGAAACTGCCATCGGCATTTTCCGTGATGCGGTTCATTTCGCCGATTTTCTTGATATCCACAATCAAGCCCGGTGTCGCGACGCCGGCGCGCATCTGCACCAGCAGATCGGTCCCGCCCGCCAGAATCCGCGCAGCCCCCTGGGCCGCGGCGAAGGCGCTGACCGCTTCATCAAGCGTCTGCGGCGCCAAATATCGAGTATCCGTCATGAGCTTTCCTGTCGTCCTTGCCTTGCTCTGGCACCCCGGGGCAGGGGGCCATTCTTCCTCAGGCACTAAGAGTGGAACAAGGCTATAGGGACGCGCAAGATCGGCATAGCCCCCGGCTGGCAATTGGGCGTGATTCGGGCGTTTCGGCCTTTACCGTCATGGTTGAACTGCGTGATGCTGCCGAAAAGGGGAGGAAAACATGACCAAACACCTATGGGGCCGCCGTGCGGCCCTTATCGCCGGCGGAGCAGTTTTGGCCGCGCCGCGCGTGGCCCGCGCTGCCTGGCCGGAACGGCCCATCCGCATCATCGTGGCCTTTCCGCCCGGCAGTTCCACCGATGTGGTGGCACGCGCGCTGGCCGCGCGGCTGGAGGCGCTGTTGGGTCAATCCGTACCGGTCGAAAATCGCGGCGGCGCCGGGGGCAATATCGGCACCCAGGCGGTGAAGGGCGCCACCGATGGCCATACGCTGCTGATGCACAGCACGGCCTTTTGCGTGAACCCATCACTGTATCGCGCGGCGGGCTATGGCTTGGATGATTTCGCAACCATCGCCGTGGTGGCGACCGCGCCCAATGCGTTTTTCGTCCATCCTTCCGTGCCGGCGCGCAACCTGACCGAGCTATTGGCCCATATGCGGGCCAATCCCGGCATGGCCTATGCCCATTCCGGCACCGGCACCACGCCGCATCTTGGCGCGGAATTGCTGTTCCGTACGCTCGCCAAGGTGGAAGCAACCCCCGTTGCCTTCGGCCCCGCCCAGGCCGCGACTGCGGTGCTGGCCAATCAGGCGCCGATCGGCAGCACCAGCCTGCCGCCCGCCCTACCGCTGATCCGTGAAGGCCGGGTGCGCCCGATTGCGGTCGCGGGGGCAGAGCGTGACCCGACGCTGCCTGACGTGCCGACAGTGGCAGAACAGGGCTTTCCAGGCTTTGCCGCTTCTACCTGGTTCGGGCTTTTTGCCCCGGCGCGGCAATCTTCCGAGGCTTTGGCGCGGCTTGCCGCCGAAGTGCCGCGTGCCATGGCGGATGCAGAATTGAAGGCGCGGCTGGCGGCGCTTTCACTGACCGATCCAGGACTTTCCGGCGTGGCGGCGGCGGATTTTGTGCGGCGGGAAGCGCAGATCTGGGCCGAGGTGGTGCGGAGTTCCGGCGCGACCGCGGATTGAGCGCCCGATGGGCTAAAAAAGAAGCCCGCCATTGCTGGCGGGCTTCCTGCGTTGAGGGCGCGGTTGATCAGGCTGCGCGCTTCATGTGCTGCCCAGCGGCCTTGATCGCGGCCTGCACCGCCGCAATCAACCGATCCACCGTGGCGATGTTTTCGGGGTTTTGTGCGAAAGCAAGGCCAATGCGCCCACCTTCCGCCAGCACCACGCGCGCCGGCAGGGCAGCGCCCGCACCAGACATGGCCAGTTCTACCGCCATGCCGGGCGCGAAAGCCCCTTCGCCCTTCAGGCTTGCGCCATCACGCGAGATTTCAATCAAGGCTGCCTCCTGAGCCATACCGCCCTTGGCGGCAATCAGCATGGGCGTGCCGGCGCCGTTCACCCTTTCCCAATCGGTGCGCATACCGCTTAGAAAGCCATTCATCTGCTCACCAAGCTGGCCCGTGACATCGGCAACCGTCTCGGCCGCCACTTTCACCGTGCCGCTGGAGGTACGCGCCCCTTCGGCAACATCGGAAACCTCACGCATGGCGCGCGCGGCTTCGTCATTCTGCTTGGCCACAGATTGCACGCTGGCCGAGATATCGCGCGTCACCGCATCCTGTTCTTCAACGGCGGCGGCAATCGCGCCGGCCACACCATTCACGCGCTGAATGGCATTGGCCACTTCCTGCACCGCGCCCACCGCGTCGCCGGTTGCGGCCTGAATGGCACTGATTTGCGCGCTGATCTGTTCCGTCGCGCGGGCGGTTTGCGAAGCGAGTGTCTTCACTTCGGAAGCCACAACCGCGAAGCCCTTGCCGGCATCGCCAGCACGCGCCGCTTCAATGGTGGCATTCAAGGCAAGAAGATTGGTCTGGCCCGCGATATCCGTGATCAACCGCACCACATCGCCAATCTGATCAGCCGATTCGGCCAGGCCGCGCACGGTTGCGCCAGTGGTATTGGCGCGTTCCACCGCATCCTGCGCCGCACGTGCCGCTTCCGCCACCTGGCGAGAGATTTCGGTGACTGACGCGGTCATTTCCTCGGTTGCGGCAGCAACAGCGGAAAGATTGCTGGAATTCTGCTGGGCGCCTTCTGCCGTATCAGCCACGCGATTGCGGGTCTGTTCCGTGGCGGAGGCCATGAAGACAGAGGCATCACGCATGCTACCGGCGGAGACACGCAGCCTATCCATGATGGACGCGACCGAGCCACCGAATTCCTGCGTCAGGCTTTCCACCATGGCCTGGCGCCTGTCCCGCGCCGCGCGTTCAATGGCGGCAGCGGCTTCAAAGGCTGCATTGGCTTCCGCCTGTTCGCGGAATCTTTCGAGCGCTTCGGCCATGGTGCCGACCTCATCACTGCGGCCACGGCCGGGGATTTCCAGCGCGGTATCGCCCTTGGCCAAACGGCCCATGGCGCCTGCCATTTCCGTCAGCGGATTGGCGATGCGCCGCGCCGCAATCAGGGAGATTGGAATGGTCAATCCAAGCACGGCAAGTGCGGCGAAACCGATGATGGTCAGCACCTTCTCCATCGCCGCATCGAAAGCGGCGCGCGGCACGGCAATCATCATGGCGGCAGAGGCATTGCCGCTCAAATCCCGAAGCGGCTGCACGGCCAGCACATACGCGCCACGGCCCGGCAGCACGAGTTCCAAGCCTGCCATCGCCTGACCGTCCCGCTGCGCCGTCACCAATGCTTCGGGCAGCGCTTCCATGGTGAGGCCTTCAACGGTGGAGGTCACCAAACGGCCCGCACCGAACAGCGCCGCTTCACCGCCCACAACCTTGCCAAGCTCGGCCACCACTGCCGGCGTCAGGCGCGTTGCGACCTTGAGCGTGCCGATGATCTGGCCCGCCTGATCCTTGACGGGCAGCGCCGCGCCAGTGGCGAATTGGCCGGATGAGGGTGAAACCTCACTGCCCAGCATGCCATTGCCCTTCAGTGCGGCAGCCACATCCGGCAGGCGGGATTTGTCATCCCCAACGCGGTTCGGATCATGCCCGCGCATGATGACGCGTCCGCTTGTATTGGTAACTTCCAGAACGGAGACCGTGGGATCAACGGCGCGCATGGCGGCGAAACTTGGCACCAGGATTTGCCGGAGCCGCGCGGCATCCCCAGCAGCCAAGGCAGCGATCAAATCGGGCCGCTGCGCGAAGCTTGCCGTATAGCCGGCCATGCGTTGCGCGGCATCCTGCAAATCACGCTCTGCAAGGCCAATGGCGCGCGTCAGGGCCTGCTGCATCTGGGCCTGGTGGTCATTTTTCACCGCCCAGAAGGCGCCGAAGGCTGCAAGTAGGGCTGCGAAAACCGCCGGCACCAGTGCCAGCATGAGCAAGCGCGGGCGCAATCCCGCAAAACGAAGCGCAGCAATAGCCATGACATTTCCTCCAACGAAAGAAGCGCTAGTCTCGCCGGAGGGAATGAAAAAAAAGTTTCAGTTTTGTGACGCGCGCCGAAGATTGCCTATAATTTAGCTAAATCGCCGCTTCCCGGAGCATCATCCGGGCATCGCCATGCCAAATCTTATCAAATCGTTGAAGCCAACGATCTGCCTGGGTTTCGCCGCTGGTTAGAATTGCATCAAGCGGATCAAGAAATAGCCCTTCATCCAGCCCGCGCGCATTAAGCCCATCGCGCGCAATCGCCAGCACATCGCGGCCGACATCGCGCAAGCTCCGGCCCTGGATGGTTGCGGTCAGCCCTTCGCGTGGCACGGCTTCGCGCAGTGCGCGGATTTCAGCCAGGCTCCATCCCCGCGTCAGTGCGCGCGCTGCCTTTTGCGCGGCGTCATCATAGATCAAGCCCACCCAAAAGGCCGGCAGGGCATTCAGCATGGAAGGTGCACCGGCATCCGCGCCGCGCATTTCCAGAAAGCGCTTCAACCGCACATCGGTGAAAACCGTGGTCACATGATCTGCCCAATCGCCCATGGTAGCGGCTTGGCCGGCCAATTTCTCCGCCTTGCCGTTCAAGAAGGCACGGAAGCTCTGCCCCGCCGCATCCAGCCATTGGCCTTCGCGCATGATGAAATACATGGGCACATCCAGCACCCATTCGGCGAAGCGTTCAAACCCAAAGCCATCTTCAAACACCACGGCGGGGATGCCGGTGCGGTCCGGGTCCGTATCGGTCCAGACCCGGGCGCGGAGGCTCCGATAACCGTTCTTTTTGCCCTCAGATATCGGCGAATTGGCGAAAAGCGCGGTCGCCAGCGGTTGCAGCGCGAGGGAGATGCGGAGCTTTTCCACCATATCCGCTTCATCGCCGAAATCGAGGTTCACCTGCACCGTGCAGGTGCGCAGCATCATATCCAGCCCCATGGCGCCGACGCGCGGCATATATTGGCGCATGATCGCGTAGCGGCCCTTGGGCATCCAGGGCATATCCTCGCGCTTCGCCAAGGGATGAAAACCGATTGGCGCGAAACCCAGGCCCAAGGGGGCGGCCACGTCGCGCACCTCATCCAAATGCTGGAACAGCTCGGCGGAGACTTCGTGCAGATTGGGCAAAGCCGCGCCGGAAAGCTCAAACTGCCCGCCTGGTTCCAGGCTGATCGAAGCCGCGCCGCGCTTCAGGCCAATCGGGTTGCCGCGATCCAGGATGGGTTCCCACCCCTTCGCCATCAGCCCTTCCAGCATGGCGCGAATGCCCTGGGGTTCGTAGGGCGGCGGCGTGTAATCGCTCAGCCGGAAGCCGAATTTTTCATGCTCGGTGCCGATGCGCCAGGCGGATTTGGGCTTGCAGCCAGCCGCGAACCATTCCGCCATTTGGCGGGTGGAGGTGATGGGCGTGGGATCGGACTCGCCGGGATTGGACATCAAAACCTTCCAGGGGCGCCGCCGGGACGACGCGAAACATAATCAGGACCAGTCACCCGCCAGGGCGGCGAGGACCGCAAGCCCCGCAACCGCCGCCGT
>JBIIGZ010000176.1:0-6641 GCA_044236185.1 Roseomonas sp.
GCAGTACTGTTGCCCTGCCAGGCGCCACCACTCACGGTTTTATCAGCGTACCCGCACCACCATCGGTGAACAGTTCCCGCAATACCGCATGCGGCACGCGGCCATCCAGGATCACCGCACCTTTAACGCCGCGCTCAACCGCATAGATGCAGGTTTCCACCTTCGGGATCATGCCGCCGGAAATCCAGCCATCGGCGATGCCTTTCTTTACCTCGGCCACCGTCATTTCCGGGATGAAATTGCCATCGGGACCCAGCACGCCGCGCACATCGGTCAGCATCAAAAGCCGCTCAGCGGAAAGCGCGCCAGCAATGGCACCCGCCACCGTATCGGCATTGATGTTATAGGTCTGACCATCGGCACCCGCACCAACAGGCGCCACCACGGGCACGATATCTGCGCCAATCATCAATTCCAGCACGCGGGGGTTGATGGATTCCGGTTCACCCACAAAACCAAGATCGAGCACTTTTTCGATATTGCTGTCTGGGTCACGATAAGTGCGCGTAAGCTTGCGTGCGCGTACCAGCCCGCCATCCTTGCCGGAAATCCCAACCGCCATGACGCCGGCGCGGGTAATCGCTTCCGCCACTTGCTTGTTCACCGGCCCGGCGAGGACCATTTCCACCACATCCAGCATGGCAGCATCGGTGACGCGTAGCCCCTGCACGAAGGTGGATTTCACATCCAGCCGCTTCAGCATGGCATTGATCTGCGGCCCGCCGCCATGCACCACCACGGGGTTCACGCCCACCTGTTCCAGCAACGCGATGTCGCGGCCGAAGCGCAGCGCGGTTTCTTCTTCACCCATGGCGTGGCCGCCATATTTCACCACGACGATCTGATCATCATAGCGCTTCAGGAAGGGCAGGGCCCCTGCCAGGATTTCCATCTGGTCCTGGGCGGTATCAGTCATGAAAGGCGATCCTGTAATTTGCAATGGCGTGTAGGGGGCGGCGGCGGGAAGGGTCAAGATGCCGGCGGGTGGCTCGCCTTCTTCTCCCAGCCGCGGGCGGTTTGCTGCCAATAGGTGAGGCTATGCCCTGCTTCCTTGGCGGCCACCCAGCGCGCCCGCGCTGCCGCCAACGCCGCTTCATCGCCGCCATCGAAAAGATCAAGCACGCGATCATATTCGGCAAGCCGCGCACTGGCTGCGCCATCCACCAGCACCAGAAAGCGCGCGCCATTGGCTGGCGGGATATCCTGATCGGCAATCAGCAAGGGCTGCGCCGCATCGTGCTCCCCGCCCGCCAGGCCATGCGGCAGCCAGGGCGGATCGGCAGGCAGCCAGAGCGCCGCATCCAAGGCGCGCGCGCGTTCCGCATCGGGACACAGGATAAGGCCGCGCCCGCCGGCATCCAGCACACGCCCCAGCAACTTCGGCAGCGCTTCCTGCAATTTGCTGCGCGTCAGGTGATAAAAGCCGATCTCGGTCATGCGTCGCGTTCGAAGCGCATGGCAACCAGACGATCCAGCAAGCGCACGCCAAACCCGCTTGGCCCTTTCGGGCCGAGTGCTGCGGCGTCTTCGCGTGCCTCAACCCCCGCGATATCCAAATGCGCCCAGACGGTACCTTCCGCGAATTCACGCAGGAAGGCCGCCGCATGGCAGGCATCGGACAGGAAGCGCCCGCCCCAGGCGCCGCTGCCTGCCGGCGCACATTGGCGCAGATCGGCGATATCGCTTTTCAGGACTTCCCTGTGCTCATCATCAATCGGCATGGGCCAGAGCGGTTCGGTCACATCCTCGCCTGCTGCCATAAGCGCGGCAGTAAGTGCCTCATCATTGCCGAAGACGCCAGCGCGGTGATGGCCAAGCGCTGTGATGATGCTGCCTGTCAACGTCGCCAGATCAATCATGGCGCGTGGGTGGAAGCGCTTCGCGGTATAGGAAAGGGCATCGGCCAGGATAAGGCGGCCTTCCGCATCGGTATCCAAAACCTCAATCGTCTTGCCGCCATGGGTTCGAAGGACATCACCGGGCCGATAGGAAGCCGCGCCAATGGCATTTTCAGCGAGTGCCAGTACCGCCACCGCCGGTGCGGGAGATTGCCTGAGCGCCAGCGTCAGCATTGCACCTGCCGCTGCCGCCGCGCCCGCCATATCGCCACGCATTTCTTCCATGCCGCCAGCCGGCTTGATGGAAATGCCGCCGGTGTCAAAGCAAACCCCCTTGCCGACAAAGGCAACCGGCGCGGCCTTCAACTTGCCCGGCCAGCGCAGCACAACAAGGCGCGGGCCATGTTCCGCCCCGCCGCCCACGGCGCATAACGCGCCCATGCCAAGCGCGGTCAGGCGCTTGCCTTCCAATACCTCGACCTTCAGGCCGAAATCGCGCAAGCCTCGCAGCCTTGCGGCGAAGGTAGCGGGGTTCAGGCGATTGCCCGGTTCCGCCACCAGATCACGTGCGTAAAGCGTACCACGCAGCATGGCTTCGGCGCGCTTCCAGGCGGCTTCCACCTTGGCTGGGTTCGCCACTGCCAGCGTTACCTGCGCGGGCGGTGTATCCTTATCCTTGCTGGCATCACGCAGCACATTGAAGCGCCAGCCATTCAGCAGCGCCCCGGCGGCAAAGCCCGCCGCTTGTTCCGGTGAGGCGCCTTCCGCCAGCAATACAGCCTGCGCGCGGCCTGCTGCCGCCGCCATGCCAGCACCACCGCCCGCTTCCCAATCACTGATCGCGCGCCCGGCGCCAATCCCGGCCAGGATGGTAAAGCCATGTGCGCCCGGCACCGATAACGCCTCGCCGGCCTTGCCATTGAAGCGCGCTGCCTTGGCCGCCGCCGCAAGCGCCGGATCATCCGGCGCCGCGCCCTCACTCAACGGCAGGATCAACGCGCTATCAGCACCGCGCGCCTTGTGGCGGCGCAGCGCGTCAGAGCTTCGTCGCAGGGTCAATTTGACCATGGGCACAAAAGCGACGCGGCTTCAGCCTTCGTAATGATCCGCCACCATGCGATCCAGCATGCGCACGCCATAAGCGGTCGCCCCCTTCGGCACGGTGGGCGCATCCTTGGAAGACCAGGCCGTGCCCGCGATATCCAAATGCGCCCAAGGCTTGCCATTGACAAAGCGCTGGATGAATTGCGCCGCCGTGATGGACCCGCCCGGCCGGCCACCGACATTCTTCATATCGGCAATGTCGGATTTGATCTGCTTGTCATAGGCATCACCAAGCGGCATGCGCCAGGCTTTCTCACCCACCGCGCTACCCGCTTCCTTCACATGGGTCGCGAGCGTGTCGTCATTGCTGAACAGCCCCGCGCGTTCATGGCCAAGCGCGATGATGATGGCACCTGTCAGTGTCGCCAGATCCACCATGAAGCGCGGATCATATTTTTCCTGGCAATACCACATGACATCGGCAAGCACCAAACGTCCTTCCGCATCCGTATTGATCACTTCCACGGTCTGGCCGGAATAGGATTTCACCACATCACCCGGGCGCTGCGCGGTGGCGGATGGCATGTTTTCAACCAGGCCCACCATGCCAATCACATCCGCCTTGGCCTTGCGCCCCGCGAGTGCCGCCATCAGCCCGATCACTGTGCCCGCACCGGCCATGTCCCATTTCATGTCTTCCATCCCGCCCGCCGGCTTGATGGAAATGCCGCCCGTGTCGAAGGTCACGCCCTTGCCGATGAAGGCGAGCGGCTTTTGCTTCTTGCCCTTGGGCGCGCCCATCCATTTCATCGTCACCATGCGCGGTTCCTGCGCGCTGCCCTGCGCCACACCCAAAAGCGCGCCAAAGCCAAGGCGCTTCATCTCTCGCGGGCCCATGATTTCGACGACGACGCCAAGCTTTTCCAAAGCCTTGCAGCGTTCCGCCATTTCAGCCGGCGTCAGCACATTGGGCGGTTCGGACACCAGATCGCGCGTCAGGAACACGCCATCCGCAATGGCCTGCATCGGCGCGAAGGCAGCCTTGGCCTTGGCTGGTTCCGCAGCCGCCACGGCAATGCGTTCCAGTTTCGGCTTGTCTTCTTCCTTTTCTGTGGTGCGGTAGCGATCAAAGCGATAACTGCGCAGCCGCGCGCCCATGGCAGCGCTTGCGGCCAGTGCCGGCGTCAGCCCATCCGCCGCAATCAGCGCGTCCCGTTCCTGTTGTACGGCAACAAGCGCGCTACCGCCGGCATTTTCAGCACCCTGCGCATCAAGCGCATCGGCCTTGCCAAGCCCAATGGCGACAATCTTGCTGAGGCCCGCACCCGGCGCCCAAAGCGTGCAGGATTGCCCCTTGGCGCCCTTGAACTTCGCCGCTTCCAAGCCGCGAGACACCGCGCCGCCGGTTGCTTCCTCGGCCGCCATGGCCAGACCCGAAAGCGCCGCGCCTTCTGCCAGCAAGAGAACCAGGGCGCCGCTGCGCGGCAGGCTGGGCTTCACGAAGGTGATATCGGGCATGGCGGCTCCTTGGGGGCGAAACGATCTCCACGTCACCTTAACAGAGGCATCGCCACCAAAACAGGGCTTGCAGCGGGGCGCCCATGCGGCCAAAGCAGGGGCATGAAAGATGATGCGCTGCTGGCACTGGCCAGTGATCTCGTGGCCAAGGCGGCTGCGGCCATTATGGCGATCAAGGCCGCGGGCTTCGCCGTGGAACGGAAAACCGACCACACCCCGGTGACCGAGGCTGATCGCATCGCCGAAGCGCTGATTGTGGAAGGGCTGCGCGCTGCCAACCCCGATATTCCCGTGATAGCGGAGGAAGAAGTCGCCGCCGGCACCGCGCCCGCCCATGCGGAGCGTTTCTGGCTGGTGGACCCCTTGGATGGCACGCGGGAATTCGCCGCCGGGCGCGACAATTTCGCGGTGAATATTGGCCTGGTGGAAGCCGGGCGCGCGGTATTGGGCGCGGTGGCGCTGCCGGCTTCCGGTGAAATCTTTTGGGGCCGTGTTGGCCTTGGCGCCTGGAAGCGCGACGCCGCCGGCACCCGCCAAATCCATGCCCGTACACCGCCCGCTACGGGTTTGATCGTCATGGGCAGCCACCACTACGCGGATGACCCGCGCATGGGCCGCTTCCTGGAAGGCCGGCATGTGGCGCGCGTTGTGAATATCGGCTCGGCCGAGAAATTCTGCCGCCTCGCGGAAGGTAGCGCCGATCTCTATCCGCGCTTTGGCCGCACCATGGAATGGGATACCGCCGCCCCCCAGGCGGTGGTGGAAGCAGCCGGCGGGCGCGTCTTGGTGTTGGAAGGCCGCGCGCCCTTGCTCTACGCCAAGCCCGGCTTTGAAAACCCTGGCTTTGTTTGCGAAGGCCTGCCGGGATGACTAGCCGGCTTGGGGCGGATCAGGTCGCCGAAGCTGCGCGCTTGCTCCGCGCCGGTGAACTCGTCGCCTTCCCGACCGAGACGGTTTATGGCCTGGGCGCCGATGCCCGCAATGGCCGCGCGGTCGCCGCCGTGTTTGAAGCCAAGGGGCGGCCGCATTTCAATCCGCTGATCTGTCATTTCCCTGACGCTGAAAGCGCCTTTAGTGAGGTAATCGCCGATGACCGCGCGCGCGCCTTGGCCGCGGCGTTTTGGCCCGGACCGCTGACCTTGGTGCTGCCGCGCCGAACAGAATGCCGGATTGATCTGCTGGCCGGGGCGGGGCTGGATACGCTTGCGGTCCGGGTGCCGGCGCATCCGCTGGCGTTGGAATTGCTGCGCGCGGCGGCGATCCCCGTCGCGGGGCCTTCGGCCAATCGCTCCGGCGCCGTCAGCCCGACCACGGCGGATCACGTGCTGGAAGGGCTTTCCGGGCGCATCGCCGCCGTGTTGGATGGCGGGGCCTGTGATGTTGGCGTGGAAAGCACCGTGCTTGATGTGGCGATGGGCGGTGCCGCTTTGCTCCGCCCCGGTGGCGTGCCGGTGGAAGCGATTGAGGCGGTGATCGGCCCGGTTTCCCGCCCCTTGCCCATCAGCGCCGCCGAGAAAACCCGCACACTCCGCAGCCCGGGCATGATGCTGTCCCATTACGCACCCAACTTGCCGGTGCGGCTTGGCGCGGCTTCTGTGGCGGCGAATGAGGCGCTTTTGGCCTTTGGCCCGCCCTTGCCCGGCGCTGGGCTGGTTTGGCAGCTCTCGGAAACTGGCGATCTTCGCGAAGCCGCCGCGCGGCTTTTCGCGGGGCTGCGCCATCTGGATGCCGAGGGCGGCCGGCGTGGCCTGACGCGCATCGCCGCCATGCCCATTCCGGAAAGCGGGCTGGGGGCTGCCATCAATGACCGGCTGGCGCGGGCGGCGGCGCCAAGGGGTTGAGGACCCATGCTGTGGCATGTCCAAGCCTATAGGTTCAACTTGGCGTGTTGATGCTTCAGGCAGCGACATTTCCCCGCCCCTTCAACCCCAGCCTGATCTGCTTCTCGATTTCGATGATCGCCAAAAGCACCGCGCCCACCGCGACGATCAGCAGACCATCGGCCAACGAGACGGGTTCGGTTCCCAACACCGCCTGCAGCGGCGGCAGGTAGCTGACCGCAAAATGGGCCGCTGTGATGACGATGACAATGGACACGCAGGCCGCCGCCGCGCCTTTTGGTGGACGCCCCCGGCGCTCCCTGAATCGCCGCCCGGCGCCTGCTACGGAGCGGCGGGCGGCACAGCGAGCACGTCGCAGTCCAGAGAGCGCAACGTCTCCTCTGCAAAGCTACCAAGCACG
>JBIIGZ010000178.1:0-6557 GCA_044236185.1 Roseomonas sp.
CGGTTTGGGGCAATCGTGACATTCTGGTCCAGATCATCCTGAATTTGGTGAAAAATGCTGCCGAGGCGGTGGACCCGATCCATGGCGAAATCGTGCTCACCACCGCCTATCAGCATGGCGTGCGCATTGCCGTGCCGACCGCCGCTGAACGCGTTCATTTGCCGCTGCTGGTGACGGTGCGCGACAATGGGCCGGGCATTCCCGAAGAAATCCAGGCGACGCTGTTTGAACCCTTTGTCTCCACCAAAAGGGGCGGGCAGGGGCTTGGCCTGGCACTTGTCGCGAAGCTCGTGACCGATCTTGGCGGCCTTATCGAATGCGATTCCCGCCCTGGCCGCACCTTATTCAAACTTTCCATGCCGGCGCCCCCGGCGGGTTGGCAGGAGAGCGCCTGATGACTGATCCCCGCACCATCCTGATCGCCGATGATGATCGCGCCATCCGTACTGTCTTGAGCCAGGCCTTGGGCCGCGCAGGCTATCAGGTGCGCGCCACATCCTCGGCCGCCACCCTTTGGCGCTGGGTGGAGGATGGCGAAGGGGACCTTGTCATCACCGACGTGATCATGCCGGATGAAAACGGGCTTGATCTGGTCCCCCGCATTCGCCGCGTGCGCCCTGAAATGCGCGTGATTGTCATGAGCGCGCAATCCACCTTTGCCACCGCCATCAAGGCAACCCAGCGTGGCGCTTTCGAATATTTGCCCAAGCCCTTCGATTTGAAGGAAGTTCTTGGCACGGTGGAACGTGCCTTGGCCGCACCCCCGGACGCGCCCCCGCCCGAGGAAGCGGAAGGCGAAAAGCTGCCCCTGATTGGCCGGTCGGCCGCCATGCAGGAAATATATCGGACGGTGGCGCGGCTCACGACCACCGACCTGACGGTCATGGTCACCGGGGAAAGCGGCACGGGCAAGGAATTGATCGCCCGCGCCTTGCATGATTACGGCAAGCGACGCGCCGGGCCCTTTGTGGCCATCAATATGGCGGCAATCCCGCGCGAATTGATCGAAGCTGAGTTGTTTGGCCATGAACGCGGCGCCTTCACCGGCGCGCTCAATCGCGGCATTGGCCGCTTTGAACAGGCCGCCGGCGGCACGCTGTTCCTTGATGAGATCGGCGATATGCCGCCGGAAGCGCAGACCCGCCTGCTCCGCGTTTTGCAGGAAGGCGAATTCACCACGGTGGGCGGGCGCCAGCCGATCAAGGCCAATGTGCGCATTGTGGCGGCGACCCATCGCGATTTGCGCCACCAGATTCGCCAGGGACTATTCCGCGAAGATCTTTTCTACCGCCTCAATGTGGTACCAATCCGCCTGCCGCCCTTGCGCGAAAGGCTTGAGGATATCCCCTTGCTCGCGCGGCATTTTCTGGATCGCGCACGCGCTTCCGGACTGCCTGCCAAGCAATTGGCGCCCGAGGCGCTGGAAGCACTCAAGGCGCATGGCTGGCCCGGCAATGCGCGCGAATTGGAAAACCTGATGCGCCGCATGGCGGCCCTTTACGCGCAGGAAGTGATCGGCGCCGATGCCGTGGCGGCGGAATTGGCGGAAGCCGCGCCGGTTGCCGGCCCTGATGGTCAAGCCGCGCCCATGACGCTGGAACAGGCAGTGGAACGCCATTTGGCAAGCTTCATGTCGGCCCATAAGGATGGCATGCCGGTCAAGGAATTATACGACCGGGTGCTCGCTGAGGTTGAACGCCCCTTGCTCCGCATGGCATTGAGCGCGACAAGAGGCAATCAGATCAAGGCGGCGGCCATGCTCGGGCTCAATCGGAATACGCTGCGGAAGAAACTGCGGGAATTGGAACTTCCCGTAGTGCGCGGCGCGTGATGATCCGGCATCGCCGCATGGACTGACCATGCCCGCCGAAGGGCTGGCCGAAGCCCCGCCGCGGCCACGTGGGTTTTTCACCCGGCTGGCGGATATCGTCACCGGCAAGGTTTTCACCTTATCTTTGGCAGTACTGGCCCTGGTGGTCGGGCTTGCCACCTTTGCTGCATTATCGGGCGGGACGCCCATCGGCCCCACCGGCGCCGGGCAATTGGCCGGCGTCATTCTTGCCAATATCGCCTTCCTGCTGCTGTTGGTGGCCTCCCTCGCGGCGCGGCTTACGCGCATGTGGCTGGAACGCCGGCGCGGCGCGGCGGGATCGCGGCTGCATGTGCGCCTTGTGCTGCTGTTTGGCGTGGTGGCTGCGGTGCCGGCGCTGCTCGTTGCCGGCTTTGCGGCGCTATTCTTCAATCTTGGCATTCAGGCCTGGTTCAGTGACCGCGTGCGCGACACGCTGGAGGCTTCCCTTGTCGCTTCCCGCGGTTATCTCGATGAGCATCGCAACACCATCCGCGCCGATATCCTGTTCATGGCGAATGACCTCAATCGCGCGGCGCAGGTGCTGCTGCCCGATAATGGTGTTGCCTTTGCCCGGTTGCTTGCGACCCATACCGCTTTGCGTGGTCTGACCAGCTCCATCATTTTTGAACCCGTTTTGGGGCAGGTGGTGGCGAATGCGGGCTTGGGCATATCGAATTTGGTGGATTTGCCGCCAGGCTGGGCGCTGGAAGCCGTACGCTCTGGTGAGGTTGTGGTGCTACCGAGTGAGGCTGAGGAAGGGCGCGTGCGCGCCATGGTGCAGCTTAACATCCCGCCTGGTCTTGTGCTGCTGATCACACGCCCGCTTGATCCTTCAGTGCTGGGCCATATGCGGCGGACTGAGATTTCCTTTAATGAATACAATCAGCTCGACCGTAATCGCGGCAGCCTGCAAATCACCTTCTTCCTGATTTTTGCCATCGCGACCTTGCTTGTGCTGCTGGCTGCCGTGCTGATTGGGCTTCTCATGGCCAATCGCATCGCGCGGCCGATTTCGCGCCTGATCCTGGCGGCGGAACGTGTGCGCAGCGGTGATCTGGCGACCAAGGTGGAAGAAGGGGAGGCGGATGATGAAATTGCGCGCCTTGCCCGTTCCTTCAACCGCATGACGAGCCAGCTTGGCGCGCAGCGGGCCGAATTGATGAATGCCTACAGCCTGATTGATGAGCGCCGACGCTTTACCGAAACCGTGCTTTCTGGCGTTTCTGCGGGGGTGGTCGGGCTTGATAGTGAAGGGCGCGTGACCTTGCCCAACCGTTCCGCCAGCGCCTTGTTGGGCGTTGATCTGGATGCGGCGATTGGCCTTTCCTTTGCGCGCATCGCGCCTGAATTCGCGGAATTGCTTGCAGCGGCGGCGGCCAATCCGGAACGCCCGCGGGTTGCTGAAATCCTGATCGGGCCGGCCAATGCAAAGCGCACCTTGCTCGCGCGGATCGGCACCGAAACACTCAGTGGGCGCATCGAAGGCTATGTGCTGACTTTTGATGACATTACCGAATTGCAATCTGCCCAACGCAAGGCTGCCTGGGCGGATGTGGCGCGGCGCATTGCGCATGAAATCAAAAACCCGCTGACACCCATCCAGCTTTCCGCCGAAAGGCTCAAGCGGCGCTATCTGCGCCAGATCACCGATGACCCGGATACTTTCCGTCAATGCACGGATACCATTGTGCGCCAGGTGGAAGATATCGGGCGCATGGTGGATGAATTCTCGGCCTTTGCGCGCATGCCCCAGCCGGTGATCAAGCCGGAAGATGCGAATAGGCTGATGCTGGAAGCGCTGGTGCTGCAACGCAATGCGCATCCCGATATCGCTTATGACAACCAAGCGGGGCCAGAGGCACTGAAACTTCCCTGTGATCGCCGCTTGATTGGCCAGGCGCTGACGAACCTTTTGCAGAATGCCGCCGATGCCATTGCCATGCGCGAAGAAGTGAATGAGGCCGGGCGGATCGAAACGCGCATTATCAAGGAAGGCGATATGCTGGCGTTTCAGGTGATGGATAATGGCATTGGCCTGCCGCCCGAAGAACCGCCCGAAAGACTGACCGAACCCTATGTGACCCATAAACCAAAGGGCACCGGGCTTGGCCTTGCCATTGTGAAAAAGATCATGGAAGACCATGGCGGTTCCGTAAGCTTGGCGGCTCGGCCAGAGGGTTCGGGCACAATAGCAAGGTTGGTCTTGCCGCTTGGCGAGTCTCCCTGGCATTCTGATGGCTCGGGCGCCAAGGCGCCGCAAGCGGCAAATTGAGGGGCAGCAAGGTCGCGCATGGCGCATGAGATTCTGATTGTTGATGACGAGCCCGATATCAGGACGCTTTTGGAAGGCATCCTGAGCGATGAGGGATTCGAAACACGTCAGGCCCATGATGCCGATTCAGCGCTGGCGGCCTTTGCCACGCGCCGGCCTTCGCTGGTGATTCTGGATATCTGGTTGCAGAATTCCCGCCTGGATGGGCTTGGCATCCTGGCCGCGATGCATGCGGAAGAACCGCAAGTGCCGGTGGTGATGATCTCGGGCCATGGCACCATTGAAACTGCGGTGCAGGCGATCCAGCAGGGTGCCTATGATTTCATTGAAAAGCCCTTCAAATCGGATCGGCTGCTGCTGGTGTTGGCGCGCGCCTTGGAAGCGGCGCGGCTCAAGCGCGAAAACAGTGATCTGCGCCTGCGTGCGGGGCCGGAGACGGAATTGCTTGGCCGGTCAGCCGGCATTCAGCAATTGCGCGGTGCCATTGAGAAAGTGGCGCCAACCGGTTCGCGCGTGCTGCTGACCGGGCCAGCCGGGGCGGGCAAGGAAGTGGCGGCGCGCATGATCCATGCGCAATCGCGCCGCGCCGATGGGCCTTTTGTGGTGCTGAATTGCGCCATCCTGAACCCTGCGCGGTTTGAGGAAGAATTATTCGGTGTTGAGCCTGACGCCCAGGGCCAAACCCGGCGCGCGGGGGTTCTGGAACGCGCCCATGGCGGAACATTGCTGCTGGATGAGGTGGCGGATATGCCGCTGGAGACCCAGGGCAAGATCGTGCGCGCGCTGCAGGAACAGGGCTTTGAACGGGTCGGTGGTGGCGCGCGCGTGAAGGTGGATGTGCGCGTGATTGCCACCAGCAATCGCGACCTTGCCACTGAAATCGCTGCCGGGCGCTTTCGGGAGGATTTGTTCTACCGCCTGGCTGTGGTGCCGATCCGTGTGCCGCCACTCAAGGAAAGGCGGGAAGATGTGCCGCTTTTCGCGCGCCATTTCATGACCCGCGCGATTGAAACCACGGGCATGGCGCCGCGTGATTTGTCGGAAGATACACTCGCCGCCATGCAGGCCTATGATTGGCCGGGCAATGTGCGCGAATTGCGCAATCTGATGGATTGGTTGCTGATCATGGCGCCAGGCGAAAGCCGGGAAGCGATCCGCCCGGAAATGCTGCCACCTCAAATCGGTGCCGCAGCACCCGCCGTGCTGACGCTGGACCGCAGTTCTGAGATCATGACGCTGCCGCTGCGTGACGCGCGGGAAGTGTTTGAACGCCAATATCTGGAAGCGCAATTGCTGCGCTTTGGCGGCAATATCAGCCGCACCGCGAATTTCGTCGGCATGGAAAGAAGCGCCTTGCATCGCAAGCTTAAGTTCCTCGGCGTACAGGCGGAAGACCGCACACCTCCAACCCCGACCACCTGAGGTTCCCCATGTCACGCATCGCCTATGTTAATGGCCGCTATGTGGCGCAACCTGATGCGTCGGTGAATATCGAAGATCGCGGCTATCAATTCGGCGATGGCATTTATGAGGTGGTGCATCTTTACGATGGCCGCTTCATTGATGAGGATTTGCACCTTGATCGGCTGGAACGCTCCTTGCGCGAAATCGCGCTGCCGATGCCGATGCCGCGTGCGTCCCTTCGGATGGTGCTGCGCGAAGTGGCCAGACGCAATCGTGTGACAGAAGGCTTGCTTTACATGCAAGTCACGCGTGGCGTGGCGCGGCGTGATCATGCCTTCCCGAGCAAGCCCATCGCACCGGCTTTGGTCGTGACAGTGAAGCGCATTGCCCCTTATCCGACCAATGTGGATCGCTGGGGGGCTTCGGTTATCACCATGCCTGATCTCCGCTGGGCGCGCTGCGATATCAAGACCGTCAATCTGCTGCCGAATTGCCTCGCGCGTCAGGCGGCGCGCGAAAAGGGCGCGATTGAAGCGGTGCTGTATGACGAAGCGTCCGGCATGGTGACGGAAGGGGCAGCGACCAGCTTCTGGATTGTTGATGCATCAGGCACCATCCGCACCCGCCCCTTGAGTGACGCCATTCTGCCCGGCTGCACACGTGCGGCGCTGATGGCGGAATTGCACGATGCCGGCATTGCCTTTGAAGAACGCGCCTTTTCCATGGAAGAACTGCGCCAAGCGCGGGAGGCTTTCATTACCTCCGCCACATCCTTCGTGAAACCGATCACCAAGATTGATGGTGTGGCAGTGGGGGATGGTGAAGTTGGCCCCGTGGTGCGCAAGCTGTTTGAGATCTTTGCCCGCCATGTGAAGGGGGCGATGCGCAACGCGGCATGAAACACGCCCCGCGCGCCATTCTGTTTGATTGGGACAATACGCTGGTGGATGGCTGGGCCGCGATTGAGGCCGGGCTGAATGCCGCCTTCCGTGAATTTGGACTACCGCTGGGATCGGACGCAGGTGCTTG
>JBIIGZ010000039.1:0-21317 GCA_044236185.1 Roseomonas sp.
CCAAGGGAAGATCGAGCTTGAGATTGTCCCCCAAGGCACCATGGCGGAACGCATGCGCGCGGCGGGTGCCGGCGTGCCGGCGTTTTTCACCGCGACATCGGTTGGCACCATCCTCGCCAATGGCAAGGAACAGCGTGAATTCAATGGGCGCACCTATGTCATGGAACATGCGCTGAAGGCTGATGTGGCTTTGGTGGAAGCCTGGGAAGGGGATCGTTGGGGCAATCTGACCTATCGTTCCAGTGGGCGGAACTTCAACCCGGTGATGGCAATGGCGGCCGATATGACCATCGCGCAGGTGAGCCACATCCGCGAATTAGGTGAGATTGTGCCGGAAAATGTGCATACGCCCGGCATTTTCGTGAAGCGCGTATTGCATATTGATCGCGGCCCGGCATGGGCATGAGCAGGCAGGAAAGAAGGGGGATCAGACCATGAATGGCTTTGACCGTAAGCAAATGGCCGCCCGTGTCGCTGAAGATATTCCGGAAGGCTGGTTCGTCAATCTTGGCATTGGCATCCCGACCATGATTGCGAATTACGTGCCGCTGGAACGTGAAGTGATTCTGCATTCGGAAAACGGCATTCTGGGCATGGGCCCCGCACCCGCGCCGGATAAGCTGGACCCATGGCTCGTGAATGCCGGCAAGCAGGCCGTCACGCTGCGCCCGGGAGGTTCCTACTTCCATCACGCCGATAGCTTCGCGATGATCCGTGGTGGCCACATTGATCTTTGCGTGCTGGGTGCTTTTGAAGTCGCGGCCAATGGCGATATCGCCAATTGGGCGACCAGCGAAAATGACTCGGCACCCGCCGTGGGTGGTGCCATGGATCTCGGCGCTGGTGCGAAGCGGCTTTGGGTGGTGATGGAACACACCACCAAGGAAGGCGGGCACAAGATTGTGGAACGCTGCAGCTATCCGCTGACCACACCTGGCGCGGTCAGCCGCGTTTATACCAATCTTGGTGTGCTGGATGTGGTGAAGGGCAAGGGTTTTGTGGTGCGTGATTTGGCGCCCGGTGTGACCTTTGACCAAATCCAGGCCGCCAGCGGCGCCAAGCTGCATACGAATTAAAAGGGCGCCCCTTCGGGCAATGAGGAAACGGGCATGAGTGAGGTTTTGGAAGAACGCGCGGAATCCATTCGCATGATCCGCGATAGCGCGGGCGCAGTGGCGCCGCGCGGCGGGGATAGCAAGCGCGTGCGCGGGCTGCGCTTTGTCGCACCTGGTTTTGACACGCGCGTTTTTGCCCAGATGGGTGAATTCGGCTGGATCGGCTTGGCGGTGGCTGAGGCCGCCGGCGGCGCTGGGCTTGGCATGAGTGAGGCGATTGCGCTGACCGAAGAACTCGCGGGCGGCCTTGCCCCTGAGCCGTTGATCCCTGCCATGCTTTCCGGGCGCCTGCTGGCGGGCGCTGATGATCAATCGCTGCTCGGGCCTTTGCTCGCGGGCCAGCAAGTGGTGCTGACGGCCTGGCAGGAACGTGCCGATGCGCTGGCCGCGCCTGGCAATGCCGATGCGCCGCGCGTCTTCATCCCGCAAGCTGGTGGCGCTGATATGTTTCTCGTGCCGGTGCGGGAAGGTGCTGGTCTGGCGCTTTACGCCGTGCCGGCGGCGGGCGCTGATTTGGCGCTCGAGAAAACCATGGATGGCGGGTATTTCGGCACGCTCCGCGCCAATCCCGCGAAAGGGCAACGCATCGCCGCCGATATCGGTGCCGTGCTGGATGCTGCCTTGGATGAGGCCGCGCTGATGACAGCCGGCGCCATGGTCGGGCTGATGGAACGCGCCTTTGACATGACGCTGGCCTATCTGAAAACCCGCCAGCAATTCGGCCGCATCATTGGCACTTTCCAATCCTTGCAGCATCGCGCGGCGGATTTGAAAATCCATCTCTCGCTCACGCGTGCGGCAGTGGAAGCGGCAGCAGCGGCCTTGGATGGCGGCGCGGCAGGGGATGCGCGCAAGGCTGCCGTTTCCAAGGCCAAGGCGCGCGCGGGTGAAAGCGGGTTGATGGTGCTGCGCCAATGCATCCAGCTCCATGGCGGCATTGGCTATACGGATGAATATGATGTCGGGCTTTACCTGCGGCGCGGCATGGTGATTGCCAATCAATTCGGCTCTGCTGCCTTGCATCGCCGCCGCTTCATGGCGCTGGCGCCGGAGGATGCGGAATGAGCGCCGCCGCCGAACCTTTGCGCCAACGCATTCTGGAAGAACGCGATGGCGCGGTGCTGATCGTCACTATTGATTGCCCATCGCGCAAGAATGCCATAGCGCCCGTGCTGCGCACCGCGATGGAGGAGGTGATGGAACGCGCCCATGGCGATGACACGATCCGCGCCATTGTCGTGACGGGCGCCGAGGGCACTTTCTGCGCCGGTGGCGATATTTCCTCCATGGATATCGATAGCACTTTGGCGGGGCGGGAGCGGATGCGCCGCACCCATAAGCTCGTGCGCCTCATGGCCAAGGGCGGCAAACCTGTGGTGGCGGCGGTGGAAGGCTGGGCAGCCGGTGCGGGCATGGCGGTGGCTTGTGCGTGCGATGTGATTGTGGCCGCTGAAGATGCGCGTTTCACGGCGGGGTTCCACAAGATTGGCCTGATGTCCGATATGGGCCTGCCGCATTTCCTGCCCGCACGCGTCGGCATTGGCCGCGCGCGACGCATCCTGTTTTTCCATGAGGTGATTGCCGCCCCGGAAGCCGAGCGTATCGGCCTGGTGGACTACGTCGCGCCACCTGGCAAGGCTTTGGAAGCGGCCCTGGAAAAGGCACGATTCCTTGCGGCCGAAGCGCCAGGCCCCATCGCCTTCACCAAGCAAATCTTTGCCGATGGCCTGGATGAGGCTTTGGCGCAGGAACAAACCTATCAGGCCGCGCTATTTACGACCGCGGATTTCAAGGAAGGCCGCGCTGCTTTCTTCGCCAAGCGCAAGCCGAATTTTACGGGAGGCTAAGGAAATGATTGACCCACGCGAAAGCCAGGATCTGAACCGGCTGGAAGATGAAGCCTTCCGCCTGCATGTGCGCCAATGGATTGAGGCGGAATATCCTGCCGAATTGCGCAATCCCCCAAAGCGCCTGCATTGGGATGAAAACAAGCCCTGGTATTTCAAGCTTGCGGATAAAGGCTGGCTTTGCCCTGGCTGGCCGCGCGAATTTGGCGGGCTTGGGCTGTCCCCGGCGAAGCAGATTATCTTCACCGAGGAAGTGGAACGCCATGGCTGCGCGCGCACCAATGACCATGGCATTGTCATGGTGGGCCCGCTGCTGATCAATCATGGTACGCGCGAACAGCAGCAATTCTTCCTGCCGAAAATTCTCTCTGGCGAACATATCTGGTGCCAGGGCTATTCCGAACCCAATGCGGGATCGGATTTGGCGGCGCTGCGTACCGAAGCGGTACTGGATGGTGATCATTACGTGGTAAATGGCCAGAAGATCTGGACCACGCTCGCCATGGATGCCAATTGGTGCTTCCTGCTGGTGCGCACTGACAAAAACGCGAAGAAGCAGGAAGGCATTTCCTTCCTGCTCGTGGATATGAACACGCCCGGCATTACGGTGAAGCCGATCATCAATCTGGAATATCACGACGAATTCTGTGAGGTTTTCTTCGATAATGTACGCGTACCCGCGGCCAATCTGGTCGGCACGCCCAATCGCGGCTGGGATATGGCGAAGGCGTTGCTTTCCTTCGAACGCATCTATCTCGGCTCACCTCGGCTTTCCGCCTATGCGTTTTCGCGCCTGAAGCAACTCGCGGAACGGATGGGGGTTTGGGAAGATGCGGTGTTCCAGGATACCTACGCCAAGCTCCGGCTTGATCTGGAAGATCTGAAATCGCTCTATGGCGTTTTTGTGGATAAGGTCCGGCGTGGCGAAACGCTCGGCCCCGATGTGTCCATGCTGAAGGTGTTTCAGACAGAACTCTTTCAGCGCATCACCGATACCATGCTGGAAATCTGTGGCGAAAACGCTGGCTTGCTCGACCCCATGGAAGGCAATCGCAACCTGAACCCGACCGGGCTTTACATTCAGGCGCGGCCTTCGACCATTTATGGCGGGTCGAATGAAATCCAGCGCAATATCATCAGCAAGAATGTCCTCGCGCTGCCGGGCTAAGGCCGCGCAAAAAAGAAGGAAGTGACCATGAGCGATCTTTGGCGCCTTACCGCAACCGATCTCGCGGCGCGTATTCGGTCAAAACAGGTCTCTGCCACGGAAGCGGCGAAGGATGCGCTGGCGCGGCTGGATGCGGTGAACCCCAAGATCAATGCCGTGGTGGATCACCGCCCGGCAGAAACACTCGCGGAAGCTGCGCGCATTGATGCCATGATCGCGCGTGGCGAAGATGCCGGCCCGCTCGCTGGCGTGCCCATCACCATCAAGGTGAATGCGGATCAGCAGGGCTATGCCACCACCAATGGTTTGCGTCTGCAGAAGGATCTGATCGCAAAGCAGGACAATCCCGTTGTCGCCAATCTGCGCAAGGCGGGCGCGGTGATTGTCGGGCGCACCAATACGCCGGCCTTTTCGCTGCGCTGGTTCACGCGCAATTCGCTGCATGGCCATACGAAAAACCCGCGCGATCCCAGCATTACGCCTGGTGGTTCCTCGGGCGGTGCGGGTGCCGCCACCATGGCCGGCATTGGGGCGATTGGGCATGGCACGGATATTGGCGGTTCCATCCGCTACCCCGCCTATGCCTGCGGCATTCACGGGCTGCGCCCCACACTTGGGCGCATTCCAGCCTGGAATGCTTCGGGTGCGGAACGTCATGTTGGCGGGCAGATCATGGCGGTCAGCGGGCCGCTCGCGCGCAGCATCGCCGATGTAAAGCTTGCTTTTGGTGCCATGTGTGCGCGCGATATTCGCGACCCCTGGTGGGTTGAAGCCGTGATGGAAGGCCCGCCCGCGCCAAAGCGCGCGGCACTTTGCCTGGCGCCGGATGGCATGAAACTGCAACCCGAAGTGCAGGCCGCTTTGCGTGATGCCGCGAAGCGCCTGGAAGCCGCCGGCTGGACGATTGAGGAAACGGATACTCCCCCCCTGCGTGAACCCGCGCAATTGCAAGCGATGCTCTGGCTCGCGGAAAGCCGCCGCGGCCTCAATAGCGCCTTGCAACAGGAAGGTGATCCGGATGCGAGCTTCATCTTCGCGCAGATGGAAGAACTTTGCCCGAATCCAGATCTGAACAGTTTCATGGATGCGCTGCAGAAGCGTTCCTATTTTCTGCGGCTTTGGATGGAGTTTTTCGAACGCTTCCCGGTGGCGATCACGCCCGTTTCCGGCGAATTGCCCTTCCGTGATCAGGAAGATGTCGAAAGCCCCGCTGCCTTCCGCCGCATCATGGAAGCGCAGCTCACGCAGGTCGGCCTGCCGCTGATGGGTTTGCCTGGCCTTACGGTTACCACCGGCACGGTTGGGCGCATTCCCGTGGGAGTGCAATTGCTCGCTGGCCGCTATCGGGAAGATTTGCTGCTGCAAGCAGGTGCCGTGATTGAAGCCGCCGGCGCGCCGATTACGCCGATTGATCCGGTCGGGTGATTTCACCCGACCGGCACAGTCTCAATCAGACAATGAAAGCCTTGGCCTTGACGTCGTAATCGCCATAGCCAAGCGTGTCGCGCAATTCCGCTGAAGGCATGGCGCTGGCTGCTTCCGAAAGCCCGGCTTGCAGCGCGGCCAAGCCCGCCTTCATGCCGGCTGCGGCTGGTGAGAGCATCCCGGTCGGGAAAGTGCCGATCTTGAAGCCAAGCGCCTTGGCTTCCGCCTGTGTCGGTGTGGCGCGCGCCCCACCGGGGGAAAGCACCACGAAGGAAGGCCGGCCCTTCGCTGCCGCAATCGCGCGATGGATTTCCGCGTTATCGGCGGGGCTATCCAGAAACAGGATATCCGCGCCTTCTTCGACAAACATTTCAATCCGCGCCACGGCTTCATCAATGCCGGCGGTCGGGCGGCAATCGGTGCGGGCCAGAATCAGAATGCCGGATTCCTTGGCGGCTTCAACAGCCGCGCGGATTTTCATGCGCGCTTCTTCGCGCGGCAGGCAGGGCTTACCAGCGGCAGTCAGCGCGCGCGGCGTGATCTTGTCTTCAATCAGGATAGCGGCGGCCCCGGCGCGGCCATAAGCGCGCACGGTGCGCTGCACATTCATGGCATTGCCATAGCCGTGATCACCATCGGCGAGTACGAGCGTATTCGGCGCCGCACCACGCACCATGTTGAAACTGTCGAACATTTCGGCGAAGGAAATCAGGTCCAGATCCGGCCCGCCCAGGCGGCTTGCGGCCACGCAGGAACCGGACAGAAAGGCGGTTTCAAACCCTGCCGCCGCGGCCATCTTGGCGGAAAGCCCATCCCATACGGCGGGCATGACAACGAAATCAGGCTTGGCGAGCAAGGCGCGCATTCTCTCAGGCGGGGTCATGATGTTTCCTTGATCAAGGTGAAGATGCGCTACGCTAGATCGAATTACGCGCGCCACCAAGACCTGCGTCTTGCTGCGCCAGCGTCCCGCGCCTAGGCTTTCTTCCAAGAAACGCTCAAGGAAACACCATGCCGATCATTGACGCGCAAGTTCATGCCTATGAACGCAACCACCCCGGCCGCCCCTGGCATGCGGTGCTGCATGGCCCGCCTGAAGTCACTGGCGCGGACATGGTCAAGGCCATGAATGACGTCGGCGTGGATGGCGCGATTCTGGTTTCCGCCTTCACCATGTATCGTTTTGACGCGAGCTATGCGGTGTCTGTCCGCAATGCCTATCCGGATCGATTCGCACTGATAAAACCGGTTGATCCCAATGATCCGGCGGTGGCGGATACCATCGCCGATTGGCAGGCGACGCCTGGTGCGGTTGGCATTCGCATCATGATGCGCGGCGATGTTTCGGCCGATCCCGCCGATCCTGGCATCAATCATGTGCTGGCAACTGCTGCGAAGCGCGATTTACCGGTCAATCTGCTCTGCTGGGGCAGGCTTGATCAGGTGCATGAATTGGCGCGGCGCAATCCGAATACGCGGCTCGTGATTGATCACCTTGGCCTGCAACAGCCCTTCGAGCCGCCGCGGATGGAAAATGGCTTTGATGAATTGCCAAAGCTGCTGGCACTCGCGGCCTTTCCCAATATCGTCGTGAAAATCACCGGCGCCTGTACGCTTTCGCGTGGTGAATATCCTTACACCGATATCTGGGAACCGCTCGCGCGCATATTCGATGCCTTTGGCTTGCAGCGCTGCCTTTGGGGCACGGATTGGACCCGCGCGGTGGAGTTGATGACCTATGCCGAAGGCGTGGATGCCTTCCTGAAATCGGATCGACTTTCGGATAGTGATCGCGCCATGCTGATGGGGGATTCCACAGCCCGCACCTATCGTTGGTCCCCCGGCGCGAAATGACCCCTGGCGCGGCACACGCAAAACTGCCAGCCTGATCAAAATGCCGGGCGAGGAAACCCAGAATGAAGCGACGCCATCATGATGCGTGACAGCCGCTTGGATGGCCGCGCTGCCTGGACACGTTTGGCGATTGCGTTGCTGATCAGCATGATCGGCAGCGCGCCGATGTGGACCGTGGTGGTCGTGCTGCCCACTGTGCAAGCGGAATTCGGCACGCTGCGCGCTGGCGCATCGCTTCCCTATACCATGACCATGGTGGGTTTCATGGTGGGTGGCGTGCTGATGGGCAGGCTGTCTGATCGCTTCGGCGTCATGGTACCAGTGCTGATCGGCGCCACCTCCATCGGGCTTGGCGGCATAGCGATTTACTTTGCGCCAAGCCTTCTCTCCTTTGGTCTTGCCTATGGCGTGCTGCTGAGTTGCTTTGGTGCGGCGGCGGTGTTCAGCCCGCTGATCGCCGATGTCTCGCTATGGTTCGAAAAACGCCGCGGCATTGCCCTGGCGCTGGCCGCTTCCGGCAATTACTTCGCCGGCACCTTTTGGCCGACTTTGCTGCAATGGGGCGTTTCCACCATTGGCTGGCGTCAGGCGCATCTGATCATGGGGATTGCAAGTTTTCTCACCCTTGTGCCGCTAGCGCTTTTGTTGCGCACTCGCGCACCCATGCCTGCACCAACCGCACCGGGCAGCGCGGCCCCGCGCAATCCCATGGCGCTTGGGCTGCCGCCAAATGTCTTGCAGACATTGCTGATCCTGGCCGGTATCACCTGCTGCATCGCCATGGCCATGCCGCAAGTGCATATCGTCGCCTATTGCGTGGACCTTGGCTTCGGCGCGGCGCGCGGCGCGCAAATGCTCTCCGTCATGCTCGCCAGCGGTATCGCTTCGCGGCTGATTTTTGGCTTCATCATGGACCGCATCGGTGGTGTCAGAACCCTCGTGCTTTCATCCATGCTACAAGGAATCGCGCTGCTGCTGTTCCTGCCATCTGATGGCTTGATGGCACTGTTCCTGGTGTCCTTCATGTTCGGCCTGTTCCAGGGCGGGTTGGTGCCTTGCTACGCCATGATTGTGCGCGAGAATTTTCCGCCATCGCAGGCCGGCAGCCGCGTTGGCCTTGCACTTTCCTCCACCATGGTTGGCATGGCGGTGGGTGGTTGGATGGCAGGCGCGCTGTTTGACGCAACCGGCGGCTATACGGCGGCGATGTGGAACGGCATTGCGTGGAATCTCGTCAATCTTTCCATCGCGCTTTGGCTGATGTGGCGGCTTAACCGCCGCCAGCAGGCTTTTGCGTGAATTCAGAAGAAGGCCCGCGCGTCAGCCAATCCTCTCCCAATACAATTCCAATTGCTGCATGGCGCCATCCACCATGCGCGCTGGTGGCTTCAGCCAAACGCCAGCACCTTCCGCGCGTACTTGCCTGACCTGATCACCACCAATGCGATCCGCCAGATTGCTGTCATCCACGCGCGTGATCAGCACCTGACCATCAAAGGTGTAATTGCCCGTATAGGCGGACCAGAAGCGCTTCACGCCAGGCGGCAGCGCCGCGCGGCCATCGCCCGTTGCAGCCTGCATGCGCTTGGCGCTGAATTGCACAATGCCGGTCGGCTCCGGCCCGTATTGATGATGCTCCAAAGGCTGGCCCGCCGCATCGGTGGCGCGCACGCGCAGCAATTGCCAGGTACCAAGCAGAGAGATCATCTTTGTCCTTTCAGGCTGCTGCCCGCGCATCTTCCAAAATCATCGCTGCCGCTTTTTCACCAATCATGATGGAAGGCGCATTGGTATTGCCCGCCACCACGGATGGCATGATGGAAGCATCCGCCACGCGCAGCCCCGCCACGCCATGCACGCGCAGTTCCGGGTCCACCACGCTATTGCTGCCAATACCCATGGCGCAACTGCTGGATGGGTGGTGATTGGTCGTGCCGGTTTCGCGCACGAAGCGTTCCATATCGGCTTCACTTTCCATGGCATTGCCCGGCACCAATTCCCCAAGCGCAAAGGGCTTCAATGCCGGTTGTTCCACCAGGCGCCGCACCAGCTTGATGCCATTCAGCATCGCACGCATATCATAATCGGTCGCGAGAAAGCCGAAGGTAATCGCCGGTGCTGCGAAGGGATCAGGGCTCGCCAGCCTGACCGTGCCACGGCCTTCGGGCGCCAGATGCACCGGGCTTAGCGTGAAGCCCGAAAAAGGATGCGGAATCACACCTTTTTTGGAGCGTTCAAGCGTGCTCCATTCCAGCAAATTGATTTGCAAATCCGGCCGTTCCAGCCGTGGATCTGATCTGGTCAAAAGCCCAGTGCGTACCGCATTCACGGCCATGGGGCCGCTGCGGAACAAGCCATATTGCAGCGCTGCCGCTATTTTGCGTGGCCAGCTATTTTCCAGATCATTGAAGGTGAGGGGCTTGGCGCAGCGCCACATCAGATAGACGCAGAAATGATCATGCAGATTGGCGCCGACAGCTGGCATATCACGCAGCACTGGAATGCCCATTTCCTGCAAATGCGCCGCCGGTCCCAGTCCTGATAATTGCAATAATTGCGGCGACCCATAAGCGCCGCCCGAGACAATCACTTCCCGCCGCGCCCGCACGCGCTTAAGCCCGCCCGGGTCGCGATACTCCACGCCAGTCGCACGCCCATTTTCGATCACCACCCGCGTCGCATGGGCATTGGTGCGAATATCCAGATTGGCGCGGCCCTTCGCGGGCGCCAGATAAGCGCGCGCGGTGCTCCAGCGCCGATTGGCGCTGGTGGTGGATTGATAATACCCCGTGCCTTCCTGCGTCTTGCCATTGAAATCCGGGTTGCGCGGAATGCCGACCTGTTCGGCGGCGCTGATCATCGCCTCGGTCAATTCCGTCGTGCCGGTATGGTCCGAGACATTGAGCGGCCCGCCAACGCCATGGAATTCATCCGCGCCGCGCGCCTGATTTTCGCTTTTCTTGAAGAAAGGCAGGACAGAATCATAATCCCAACCCGTGCAGCCACGCTGGCGCCAGGAATCATAATCGCGCGGATGGCCGCGCATGTAGACCATGCCATTGATCGAACTCGTGCCACCCAAGGTCTTGCCGCGCGGCACAAAGAACTTGCGATCATTCAATTGCTTTTGCGGCTGGCTTTCAAAGCACCAATTGATCGCCGAATTGGCGTAGACTTTCGCAAAGCCAAGCGGAATATGAATCCAGGGGTTGCGATCCGTTGGCCCGGCTTCCAGCAAGCACACCGAATAACGCCCATCTTCCGAAAGCCGCGCCGCCACCGCCGCACCAGCAGAACCGGCGCCCGAGACGACAAAGTCAAAAACCCCGGCTTCTTCGGTCATGCCGCGTCCCCCCATGCGCCATCCGCCGCCACCAGGCGTCCCGCGTGAAACACCCGCTTGCGTGGCGGATGCGCGCCAATCGCATCCGGAATATTCTCAGCCGCAATACTGAAGAAATGCGCCGGATTGCCGGGCGCAATGCCGTAATCCGCAATGCCCAGTGCCGCCGCGCCTTCTGATGACACCATGCTGAATAATTCCAGGATCAACGGATCATGGCGTAAATCCTCCCGCCAGCCGATCACGGAAGCGCGTTCCAACATATCGGCATTGCCATAGGGGCTCCAGGTATCGCGCACGTCATCATTGCCACAAAAAACACGCACACCGGCGCGGCGCAGCAGCATGAGCGGCGGCATGGTTGCGCTGCCGGCGCCATGCGTCACCAGCGCGACACCGCAAGATGCCATCATCTCGGCAGCGGCTTTTTGTTTTGATTCCGCAATACCACCCAAACAAAACCCGTGGCTGATCGTGGCCCGGCCCGCCATGCCATGCGCGCGCACGCGGGCGCAGATTTCAAGCAGGCTGAACAAGCCAAGCTCGCCCGGTTCATGCAAATGAATATCCACGCCAACGCCGCGCTTTTCCGCAATGGCGAAAATGCCGTCCAATTGCCCGCGCGGGTCGCGATCCACCTCACAGGGGTCAATGCCGCCCACCAGCTCCGCCCCCGCGCCAATGGCGGCGTCCAGCAAATCCAGCATGGGTTTCCCGCCTGCGCGCATCACGCCTGCCTGGGGGAAGGCCACAATCTGCACGGTGGCGGCGGCCTTATGCGCCTCCCGCGCCGCCAGCACGCCTTCCAGCGCCGAAAGCCCGAAGGCTGGGGTGATATCGGCATGGGTGCGGATATGCGCCGTGCCATTCGCGACACAGCGCCGGATCAGCGCGCCGGCCCGCGCTGCCGTATCCAGGGGTAGGGATGGCAGCAGCTTCGCATCAGTCGCAATCCGGCTCATGCGGAAGGGCTCGGCGGCATGGGGGGTCCAGGGCAGGCCGAACAGAGTCTTGTCCAGATGCATATGCCCATCCACCAGGCCAGGCAGCAGCAAATCCCCGCCCAAATCCAGCACCTGTCCGGCCAAGGGCAGCGGGGCATCGGCGGGCAGGATGGCTGCAATCCGCCCCGCCCTCAGCGCCAAGCGCTGGCCAGGCGGCCCGCCATCGGCCAGACGGAAATTCTGCAAAACCGTGTCATAGGGCGCCTCAGCCATGCCCATCCTCCCCCTTTGGCGCGGCAGATCCCACCGCGCCCGAGCCATTGAGGGGATGATGCGGGCCGCTTTCCGCCAGCGTCAATCGCTTTCGGCCCCGCTTATGGTTGACGGATGGCGCTGGCTCTCTCTATAGGGTCCGACCCCGCCGGGGCGGCCAGCCAATGGCCCGCCGCCGGCGCTCTTTCTTTGCCTTATGGCTACGACCCCCTGGGAGAAGTATCGTGAAGCGTACCTATCAGCCCTCCAAGCTCGTCCGGAAGCGTCGCCATGGCTTTCGCTCCCGTCTTTCGACCGTGGGCGGCCGCAAGGTGCTGGCCAATCGCCGCGCCAAGGGCCGTAAGCGTCTTTCCGCCTGAACTGAGCCTCGCGCGGGGTGGTGGGATGGCGCGGCTTGATGAAGGCTCCGCGCCATTGCCGCCCTCCCTGCCTCGGCTGGAAAGGCTCAAGAAGCGCCGGGAGTTTTTGCGTGCCGCATCTCGTGGCAAGCGTGCTGCGCGTCCTGGGCTTGTTTTGCAAGCGCTCGCCATCCCCGAACCGTCGCTGAGGCTGGGCTTCACCGTGACGAAAAAAATCGGCAATGCCGTGATCCGCAATCGCGCGCGTCGGCGCCTCAAGGAAGTCGCGCGGCTGACGCTGCCCGGCATGGGGCTTTCCGGCTGGGATTTGGTGCTGATCGGGCGTGATGCGACGGCCGCGCGCCCCTTTCCGCTATTGATCGAGGATCTGCGTGCTGCCCTTCGCCAAGCAGGTGTTGCGCCATGAACCTGCCCGCCACTGCGCTGAAGGGCTGCGTGCATGCCTATCGCTACACGCTGCGCGGCATTATCGGCAGCCATTGCCGCCATTACCCTACTTGCAGCGATTACGCGCTGGAAGCTTTGGAAGACCATGGCGCGCTCCGCGGCACCTGGTTGACCACGCGGCGCATCCTGCGCTGCAACCCCTGGACCCCTGGCGGCTACGACCCCGTACCCCGCCCCAAAAACACCAAAGGCTGAGCACCCGCCATGGATCAGAAGCGTCTGTTCGCCGCGATTGCGCTTTCAATCGGCATTTTGCTGCTTTTCGACGTTTACAAGCGCATGAATGCGCCGCCCGAGGCGCCAGCCCCCGTCACGCAGCAGGCGCCCGCACCAGCCGTGCCCGCGCCGGCCGCGTCAGGCGCGCCTGTGCCGGCCACGCCCATTCTGACCGCGCCCACCCAACAGGAAGCCGCCCCCCCCGCGCGCGCCCCGGCGCGCCGCATTGCCATTGAAAGCGCCTCGGTCGCCGGCAATCTCAATCTGCGTGGGGCGCGGCTTGATGATCTGGTGCTGCTGCGCCATCGCGAAACTACCGATCCCGGCTCCGCGCCGGTACGCCTTTTTGCGCCGCGCGATTCCGCCGCACCTTATTTCGCGCAATGGGGTTGGACCGCGGCCGATGGCCGCACCCGCGTGCCGGATAATGATACGGATTGGCAGATCAGCGGCGGGCCGCTTGCGCCCGGCAAGCCGGTCACGCTCACCTGGGATAATGGCCAGGGTCAGATTTTCGAAATCCAGCTAAGCCTGGACGAGAATTACATGTTCTCCGCCGAACAGCGCATGCGCAATACCAGCGGCGATACGGTGGCGGTGCTGCCCTGGGCGCGCATTAGGCGCGAATCAACGCCGAAGGTTGAAGGCTTCTTCATTTTGCATGAAGGCTTCACCGGCGTGGTTGGCGGGCGGTTGAATGAAGTGACCCTCGCTGACGCCAAGACCGAAGCGCAAAAGCGTCGGGGCCCTGCCTTTGAACAGGAAGATGTCGGCGGTTGGGTTGGTATTACCGACAAATACTGGCTTGCGGCGCTGATGCCGGCGGCGGCGGATCAACCAATGCGCGCTGCCTATCGCTTTGTCAGTGAAGCCCCCGGCACAGCTGGTGAGCGTTGGCAGGTGGATATCGCCGCGCCTGCCGCACAACAGATCGCACCCGGTGCTGCCGATGGCTTCAAAAGCAGGCTATTTGCCGGCGCGAAGGAAGTCCATTTGCTGGATGATTACGCAGCGCGCTTCGGCATCAAGGATTTCGACAAGGCGATTGATTTTGGCTGGTTCTACTTCATGACCAAGCCGTTCTTTTATGCCTTGGATTGGCTGTTCCGGGTATTCGGTAATTTTGGTGTCGCCATTCTTATCTTTACGCTTGCCATCAAGATCGTCTTCTTCCCGCTGGCCAATAAGGCCTATAAATCCATGGCGAAGATGAAGGTGCTTGCGCCCAAAATGGCCGAGCTCAAGGAGCGCCACAAGGATGATCCGCAAAAGGCGCAGACTGAAATGATGGCGCTTTACCGGAGTGAGAAGGTCAATCCTGCCTCCGGTTGCTTGCCCATCCTGATCCAGATCCCGGTCTTCTTCGCGCTTTACAAGGTGCTGTTTGTCACCATCGAAATGCGCCACCAGCCCTTCTTTGGCTGGATCAAGGATTTGTCGGCGCCTGATCCCACCAATCTGTTCAACCTGTTCGGCCTGCTGCCCTTCGATCCCGCATCCTGGAGCACCTTCCTCCATATGCCGGCCTGGGCGCTGATCATGGGCCTGACCATGTGGATACAGCAGAAGCTCAATCCGCAGCCGCCCGATCCGATTCAGGCGAAAATCTTCGCCTGGATGCCGGTGATTTTCACCTTCATGCTGGCATCCTTCCCGGCGGGGCTGATCATCTATTGGGCCTGGAACAATACGCTTTCCGTCGGCCAGCAATACTACATCATGCGCCATGAACGCGCGGCCACCCGCGCCGCCAAGGCCGGTGGCAAGTAGGCGTGACGCCGCTTGCCAGGTTCGCGTGATGAGTGGCTTGGCCGAGGCTACGACTGAAGAAGCGCGCGCCGCCCTGCTTGAAGCGGGGCGGCTGTTGTTCGCGCGGCCTTGTGATTTCTATTTTGGCGCCCAAAAACTTGAACAGGTACCGCCACCCGGCCTGCCGGAAATTGCCTTTTGCGGGCGGTCCAATGTTGGCAAATCATCCCTGCTGAATGCGCTGACAGGGCGCAATGCGCTCGCCCGCGTTTCCAATACACCTGGGCGCACGCGCCAGCTCAATTTCTTCAATTTGGGTGATCGGCTGGCACTCGTGGATATGCCTGGCTACGGCTATGCCAAGGCATCCAAGGAATTGCAGGCCGATTGGCAGGGCATGATGTTCGAATATCTGCGCGGCCGGCCCAATCTGCGCCGCGTGCTACTGTTGATGGATGCGCGGATTGAAACCAAATCCGCCGATCTTGCTGCGATGAAGCTGTTGGATGAAGCCGCGGTCGCGTTTCAGATCGTGCTGACCAAGGCGGATGATGTGCCGCCCGCGCAATTCGCCAAGCGCTTGACCGAGGTTCAGGCACTTGCCCGCCGCCATATCGCGGCCCATCCCGTGGTGATGGTGACCAGCAGCGAAACCGGGCAGGGCATCCCCGAATTGCGGGCGGAACTTTCCGCCTTTGCTTTGCCGGGCTGATTTTCTGCCCATCCAGACCGCAAAACCCCGGCGACAGGGCGAAGGAAAAAGGTTACACGCCTGTCATGCAGGCACCCCCCCCGCTTCTGGCCGCTGAGGGCATCACCAAGCGCTTTGGCGCCTTGGTCGCGAATAACGCCGTGGACCTGAAGGTCGCACCCGGCGAGATCCATGCGCTGCTTGGTGAAAATGGCGCCGGCAAATCCACGCTCGTCAAAATCATCTATGGCCTGCTGCGCCCGGATGCGGGGCGGCTGGTCTGGCGCGGTGCGCCTGTTGTCGTGGAAAGCCCCCGCGCCGCCCGCGCACTTGGCATTGGCATGGTGTTCCAGCATTTTTCGCTTTTTGAGGCACTGACGGTCGCGGAAAACGTTGCCCTGGCGCTTGATGGCGCTGAACCTTTGGACGAAATCGCCCAACGCCTTTCTGAAACCAGCCGCGCCTATGGCCTGCCGCTTGATCCCAAGCGCGAAGTCTGGCGGCTTTCCGTGGGGGAGCGGCAGCGCGTTGAGATCATGCGCTGCCTGATGCAGGACCCAAGCCTGCTGATCCTGGATGAACCCACCTCCGTATTGACGCCCCAGGAAGCCGAGGGGCTTTTCGCGACGCTCGCCAGGCTGCGCGCCGAAGGCCGTTCAGTGCTCTACATTTCCCACAAACTGGAAGAAGTGCGGCGCATTTGCGAAGCCGCGACCATTTTGCGCGGCGGGCAGGTGGTGGCGCATTGCGACCCGCGCGCGGAAACCGCCGCAAGCCTCGCGCGCATGATGATGGGCGGTGATGTGGTGCCCATCCGCTACGATTTGATTGAAGCGCAAGGCCCGGTGCGGCTGGCGGTCTCCGCGCTCTCTCTTCCGCCACTGCATGCGCATGGCATTGCGCTTGCCAATATAAATCTTGAACTCCGCGCTGGTGAGGTGCTCGGCATCGCCGGTGTCGCCGGCAATGGCCAGGATGAGCTTTTTGCAGCCCTCAGCGGCGAAGAATTGGCGCCGCATGACGCAGCCATTGTCATGGATGGTGTCGCGGTTGGCCGCGCTGGCATCAATGAACGCCGCCGGCGCGGCGCTGCCTTCGTGCCAGAAGAACGGCTTGGCCATGGCGCCGCACCCGCCATGCGGCTCACGGAAAACGCGCTGCTCTCGGGCCATGCCACCAATGGTTTTTTGCGCCACGGCCTGGTGGATCGCGCGAAGCTGACTGACTTCGTGGGCAAGGTGGTGCGCGCCTTTGATGTGCGCAAAGGCCCCGCCGATCCGGAAGCCCGCGCGCTATCCGGTGGCAATTTGCAGAAATTCGTCATTGGCCGCGAAATCGCACGCAAGCCCGGGCTGCTGGTGGTGGCGCAGCCAAGCTGGGGCGTGGATGCGGGTGCCGCTTCCACCATTCGCCAGGCGCTGATGGATTTGGCGCGCGCGGGCAGCGCCGTGTTGGTGATCAGCCAGGATTTGGACGAATTGCTGGAAATCTCTGACCGGCTTTGCGTCATGTTCATGGGCCGGCTTTCGCCCGCCATACCAACCGCGCAAGCCACGCGCGAATCACTTGGCCTGCTCATGGGCGGGGCGGGGATGGCGGCGTGATGCGACTTGTCATGGAGAAACGCAGCGAGACCCCGCTCAGCCTGATGCTGATTTCGCCGCTCATTGCCGTGGCACTCACGATGGTTTCTGCCGCCATCATGTTCGCGCTGTTGGGTAAGGATCCGGTCGCGGCACTGAGCACTTATTTCCTTGATCCCCTTTCGGATTCCTGGGGTTTGCAGGAAGTGGCGGTGAAGGCGACGCCGCTCGTGCTCATCGCGGTTGGGCTTGCGGTTTGCTACCGCGCCAAGGTCTGGAATATCGGCGCCGAGGGGCAATTCCTGTTCGGCGCCATGGCGGGTGGTTATGTCGCCATCATCACCCATGGCAGCATGCAAGGCCCGTGGCTTTTGCCGGTGATGCTGCTGGTGGGCGCCATGGCCGGCGCCTGTTTCGCGCTGATTCCAGCACTGCTGCGCACCCGCTTCGGCGCCAATGAGATTCTCACCAGCCTGATGCTGGTCTATGTCGCGGAATTGCTGCTGGATTACCTGGTGCGCGGCCCCTGGCGCGATCCCGCAGGCTTCAACATGCCCCATAGCGTGGTGTTTGAGCCGGAGGCGACGCTGCCGCTGCTGATGGCGGGCGGAAGGCTCAATATCGGCACGCCCATCATGATTGCGGTTGTATTTGCCTTCATGCTGCTGATGGGGCGCACGCTGAAGGGGTTTGAAATCCGCCTGGTGGGCGAAGCGCCGCGCGCCGCCCGCTTTGCGGGATTTTCCGAAACACGTTTGGTGATCACGGTTTTCATGATCTCTGGCGCACTCGCCGGCCTTGCCGGCGTGTTGGAAGCGGCAGGCACAGTGAAGCAATTGCAGCCCGGCATTTCACCTGGCTATGGCTTCACCGCCATCATCGTTGCCTTCCTGGGTCGGCTTAATCCCATTGGGTGTTTGTTCGCCGGCATCTTCATCGCCATCACCTTCATCGGTGGCGAGAATGCGCAAATCATGCTGCGCCTGCCTTTGGATGCGACCCGCGTGCTGCAAGGGCTTTTGCTGTTCTTCGTGCTGGTCTGCGATAGTATGCTTTTGTATCGCTTCCGCCTGCTGCGGGGTGCCGCCGCATGACATTGTTCGAGGCCATTATCCTGACCATCATCACGGCTTCAACGCCGCTACTGATTGCGGCGATTGGCGAATTGGTGGTGGAACGCGCCGGCGTGTTGAATCTGGGCGTTGAGGGCATGATGGTCATCGGCGCGGCCGCCGGTATTGCCGCTGCCATCGCCACCGGGTCTTCCAGTTTTGGCGTGCTGGTGGCCGTGCTGGCCGGCATGGCGCTGTCGCTGGTGTTTGCCGCCCTCGTCTTGGGGCTTGCGGCCAATCAGGTCGCGGCAGGCCTCGCTTTGGCCATTCTGGGGCTTGGGCTTTCGGGTGTGATCGGCGCGCCCTTTGTCGGCGTGCAGCGCGCGGGCATCGGCAAGATCGAAATCCCCTGGCTGTCCGAAATTCCCTTCCTTGGCCCGCTGCTGTTCCGCCAGGACCCATTTGTCTATGCCTCCATCGCCTTGGTGGTGGCCGTCTGGTGGTTCCTCACCAAAAGCCGCGCCGGGCTGGTTTTGCGCGCGGTCGGCGAAAACCACGCGGCGGCGCATGCGCTGGGCTATCCGGTGCGGCGCATACGCCTGCTTGCCATCCTGTTCGGCGGAGGCTGTGCGGGGCTGGCGGGCGCCTATATGTCGCTTGTCTATACGCCCTTCTGGACCAGCGGCATGACCGCGGGGCGGGGCTGGATTGCACTCGCGATTGTGGTCTTTGCCTCCTGGCTGCCCTTCAGGGCCATGATCGGTGCCTATCTGTTTGGCGCGCTCACGATCCTGCAATTGCATGCGCAATCGGCCGGCGTACCGCTGCCATCCCAATTTCTTGCAGCCTTGCCCTATCTGATCACGATTCTGGTACTCGTGCTCATTATGCGGGCAAGGCGGGGCGGTGCGGCGGGGCCGGCTTCGCTCGGTGTGCCCTTCGTGCCCGACAGATAGGCCCTTCCGTATCGGCATTAAATTTGCTTAACCCAAACCGCTTTTCAGGGAGCCCATCATGAACATCACCCGTCGTCACCTTATGGCTGGCTCTGCCGGTCTTGCCGGCGCTGCGCTGGCTGGCCAGCAGGCCGAAGCGCAGTCGCGCCTAAACGTCGGCGTCGTCCTGATCGGGCCGGTCGGCGATTTCGGCTGGTCGCATATGCACGACCAGGGCCGCCGCCGCATGGCCGAGGTACTGGGCGACCGCGTCAATGCCACCACGGTGGAATCCGTGGCACCACCCGATTTCGACCGTGTGGTGACGCAGCTGGTCCGCACCGGGCATCGGCTGATCTTCACCACCAGCTTTTCCTATTTCGCCCCCACGCAGCGCCTGGCGCCGCAGCACCCGGGCGTATTCTTTGAAAACGCGACCGGCCCGACAACGCTGCCGAATATGGCGATCTACAATGCCCGCTTCTACGAAGGCCGCTACATCCAGGGCGTGATCGCCGCGCGCAAGTCCCGTTCCAAGACCATCGGCTATGTTGCCACCTTCCCGGTGCCGGAAGTCATTAGTGCCATCAACACCGTCATGCGCGGCGCCTGGTCAGTGGACCCTTCCATGAAGGTGCGCGTTGTGTGGGTAAACGCCTGGTCGAACCCAGCGCGAGAGGCCGATGCCGCCCGCGCCCTGATTGACCAGGGCTGCGATGTGCTCTGCAGCCACACCGATGGCCCGGCGCCGCTGCAATTGGCGGAACAGCGCGGCATCTTCGGCTTCGGTCAGGCATCGGACATGACGCGCTTTGCACCGCGCGCCCATCTGACCAGCAGCGTCAATAACTGGGGCGATTATTACGCCGAACGAGCGAAGGCCGTGCTGGATGGCACCTGGCGCCCGACGGATACCTGGGGCGGGCTTGGCAGCGGCATGTTCCGCATGGCCCCCTTCACCAATATGACGCCCGAGGAAGTGAGCGAGGCAACGCGCATCCGCGACGCCATCGCCGCCGGCACGCTGCACCCGTTTGAAGGCCCGATCACGCGCCAGGATGGCACTGTGGTGATCCCGGCCGGCCGGCGCCTTTCGGATGATGAAATCCGCGCGCAGAACTACTTCTATCAGGGCATTGATGTCGCGATGCCGTAAGGCGCGTTTTCGCCGCTGAAATAATGACCCCAGTGTGCGCAATCACACTGGGGTTTTTTCATTCAAACCGATTGGAACGCGGGAAGCCATTGGGCGGCGCCTTGCCCGCGCCAGCGCGATTGCCGACCCAGGCGCGCAAATCGGTCTCGGTGCGGGTTCTTTCGCCAAGCACCCAGGAAAGCCCTTCCTTCCGCGTAAACACCTTCGCATCCGCCAAGCCGCCATCGCGATAGCTTTGCAATTGCACGCCGCGCCCGCGCGTCATTTCCGGCACCTGGTCAATCGGGAAAATCAGCAATTTGCGATTTTCGCCGATCACCGCAATCGAATCGCCTTCCGCCGGCGCACAGACCGCCGCTTCCGCCGGCGGGTCCACATTCAACACCTGCTTGCCGGTGCGCTTTTCCGCGAGCAAATCATCGCCCTTCACCAGAAAGCCTTTGCCATCCGATGCCGCGACCAGATAGCGCAGCCCTTCGCGATGCACGAACATCGCGACCACCGCATCTTCATTTGTCAGGTCAAGCATCAGCCGCACCGGTTGCCCATCACCCCGCCCGCGTGGGATGGCATCGGCCTTCAGGGTGAAGGCCTTGCCATTGGTGGCAAACAACACCAGCCGATCCGTCGTTTCGGCGTGCATTGCGATGAACAGGCTATCGCCTTCCTTGAAGCGCAATTCGCCATCCAAGGACACATGGCCCTTCTGCGCCCTGATCCAGCCTTTCTCAGACAGGATCACGGTAATCGGTTCCCGCTCCACAAAGGCGGCTTCATCCACCACCACTTCCGGCAGCACCGCACCCGTCGCCGTGCGCCGTGCCCCCAGCGCGCCGCCGCCGAAGCGTGTGCGCATGCTTTCAATTTCTTCCGCAATCGTTTCCCAGCGCGCGGCTTCGGATTTCATCAGCGCCTGCAGCTTCTTCTGTTCCGCAGAAAGCTTCTTATGCTCCTTGCGGATTTCCATTTCTTCCAAGCGCCTGAGCGCGCGAAGCCGCATGTTCAGAATGGCTTCCGCCTGCGTATCGGTCAGGCCAAAGCGTTCCATCAGGCGCGGCTTCGGTTCATCTTCTTCCCGGATAATGCGGATCACCTCATCCAGGTTGAGATAAGCGATCAGATAGCCATCCAGAATCTCAAGCCGCCGCGCAATCGCACCC
>JBIIGZ010000179.1:0-6527 GCA_044236185.1 Roseomonas sp.
CGCAGCCCGAAGGCGACATTTTCGGCGACGGTCAGATGCGGAAACAGCGCGTAATCCTGAAACACAAAGCCGATATGCCGTGCTTCGGGCGGCACTTCCCGCCCTGCTTCGGCAATCAGCCGCCCGCCGATTTCAATCCGGCCATGCTGTAGGGGCTCAAGCCCGGCCGCGAGGCGCAAAAGCGTGGTCTTGCCACAGCCGGAGGCGCCGAGCAGGCAGACAATCTCCCCCGCCGCGACACTCAGATCAATGCCGGCCAGAACCTCCCGCGCGCCATAGGCATGGCGGATATCGGCGAAGCTGAGGCTCACCTTGGGCTGGCTTCCTCGGCGGCTTCGGGGGCGGGGGCTTCTTCGGCTTCATCGGTGCTGATGGGCGCGTTCAGGCCGGGCAAGGGCGGCGCATCGCCAGTCACCAATTCTTCCTTGCGCGGCAGATCGGCCAGTGATTTCAGGGAGAATTGTTCGAGGAATTTTGGCGTGGTGCCCCAAAGTGTTGGCCGGCCAGGCACTTCCCGCCGCCCGCGCGGCGCCACCAAGCCAAGTTCCAGTAGGGATTCCATGGTGGTTTGCGCCAGCGTCGCGCCCCGGATTTCTTCGACATCGCCCCGCGTGCAGGGCTGATGATAGGCAATGATGGCAAGCGCTTCCATCGCCGCGCGCGGCAGGCGGCGCGGGCTTTCCACCACCTTGGTCAGCCGGGGCGCGAGGTCTGGCGCCGTGCGGAAGGCATAGCCGCCGCCGATTTCAGCCAGCTCCACGCCGCGCCCTTGGTAGGCTTCAGCGAGGGCCGCGCAGGCCATGGTGGCGGAAACGCCCTCCGGCAGCACAGTCGCCAGGGTTTGCGGCGATACCGGGCGGTCGGCGGCAAAAATCACGGCCTCCGCAATGCGGAGTGCTTGCGCCATGGTCGCTGCATCGGGTGCCGTGGGGGCTGCCTCGGGTACTGAGGTTTCAGTCTGTTCTTCCATCGCTGCCCCCTTCTTCTGTCCGGCGGCGGATCATGATTGGCGCAAAGGCCGCTTCCTGGTGCAATTCTATCCCGCCGCCACGCGCCATTTCCAAGCCGGCAACCAGGGTACTGGCAAGCGCCGCGCGCTGTTCCACCGGATCGTCAAAGCCCTCCGGCAGGAAGGCGCGCAATTCGGACCAGCTTGGCAGGGCGCCGACCAGCTTGGTCAGGCGGTCCAAGGCTTCCTGCACGGTGAAAAGCTTGCGCGGCTTGGGCCGATAGGGCCGCGCGGCCAAGGCGCGCCGGCGCCCGGCGACATAGGCTTGCAACAGCGCCGGCAGGTCAGCGGAGATGCCGGAACGGTCTTCCACCTTCAGCCGTTCCGGGGCGCCGCGGGCAAAGACATCATGGCCAAGCCAGGGCCGGCGGTTCAGCCACAGCGCGGCGGCGCGCATGCGTTCCAGGGTTGCCAGCCGATCGGTCAGCGCTTCGGCGAGTGCTTCGGCATCTTCGCCTTCCACCTGCTCAGGCGGGATCAACAGGCGGGATTTCAGCCAGGCGAGCCAGGCGGCCATCACCAGCCAATCCGCGGCCAATTCCAGCCGGATGCGGCGCGCGCCTTCAATCACCGCCAGAAATTGCTCGACCAGGGCGACGATGGAAATCTTGGCCAGATCCACCTTCTGTGCCCGGGCGAGTTCCAGCAGCAGATCAAGCGGGCCTTCATAGCCTTCAAGCTGCAATTGCAGGGAGGAGTCGCTCATGTGGTCCCGTTACCCGTGTCCGGTGAGCATGAGAACGAAATCGAAGGCGGGCGCAACCACCCCCCGGAAAAACCAACCCATGGGGTCATAGCCGGGGACCAAATGCGGCAGGATAAACAGGCCGAACATCACCAACAGCAGGCCATAGGGTTCGATCCGTGCGAGTGCCAAAGCAGGCGCGCGGGGCAGAAGCCCGACCGCAATGCGCCCGCCATCCAAGGGTGGCATGGGAAACAGGTTGAACAGGCCAAGCACAAGATTGGCCAGAATGAACAGGCCAAATGCGCGATAGGCGAAGGCGGTGCCTTCCGGCCCCAGGCTGGCCTGCCAGGGTTCCACCACATGGGCCGCCAGCCCCGCCGCCAGGGCCAGGGCGAAATTGGTCGCAGGCCCGGCGGCAGCCACCGCCACCATGCCATAACGTGGGTTGCGGAGCTGCCAGATATTGACCGGCACGGGCTTGGCCCAGCCGAACATGGCCTCTACCCGGCCAATCGTAAGCAGTTGCGAAATCAGCAAAAACCCTGGCAGCAGGATAGTGCCGACCATATCCACATGCCGAATGGGGTTAAGGCTAAGCCGCCCCATGCGCGCCGCCGTGTCATCCCCCAAGGCACGCGCAGCATAGCCATGCGCCGCTTCATGCAGCGTAATGGCGATGATGGTCGCGAAGACCGAAGCCGCCAATTCGGGCAGCCAGGCGGGCATGGGGTTTCTCCCTGGGGGTGGGCCTGCCGGGATAGACGGGAAGCAGGGCGAAGGGAAGGAGAAGCGCTTCAGGCCCGCTTGCGCTTCTTCACCGGCGCCGGCGCCACTTCCCGCAGCAAGGGTGCCAAGAAGCGCCCGGTATGGCTTTCCGCTGCCGCAGCGATATCCTCTGGCGTGCCTTCCGCGACCAGGCGGCCACCGCCTTCGCCGCCCTCAGGGCCCAGATCCAGCACCCAATCGGCGGTTTTGATCACTTCCAGATTATGTTCGATCACCACCACCGTATTGCCGGTTTCCACCAGCGCATGCAGCACTTCCAGCAATTTGCGCACATCCTCGAAATGCAGCCCGGTGGTCGGTTCATCCAGGATGTAGAGCGTGCGCCCGGTGGCGCGGCGTGACAATTCCTTGGAAAGCTTGATGCGCTGCGCTTCCCCACCCGAAAGCGTGGTCGCCTGCTGGCCAAGATGGATATAGCCAAGCCCGACCTTGCGCAGCACGGAAAGCTTTTCGCGAATGGCAGGCACGGCGGCGAAGAATTCTTCGGCTTCCTCCACCGTCATGTCCAAAACGTCTGAGATGGATTTGCCGCGAAACTTCACATCCAGCGTTTCGCGATTATAGCGCTTGCCCTTGCAGGTATCGCAGGTGACATAAACATCGGGCAGGAAGTGCATCTCAATCTTGATGACGCCATCGCCCTGGCAGGCCTCACACCGCCCGCCCTTCACATTGAAGCTGAAGCGGCCTGGCTTGTAGCCACGCGCGCGGCTTTCCGGCAATTCGCTGAACCAATCACGAATGGGCGCAAATAGCCCCGTATAGGTGGCGGGGTTGGAACGCGGCGTGCGGCCAATTGGCGATTGGTCAATGTCTATGATCTTGTCGAGGTGATCGAGCCCTTCGATGCGATCATGCGGCGCCGGCACCTCTGCCGCGCCCATCAGGCGCCGTGCTGCTGCCTTATAGAGCGTTTCAATCACCAGCGTTGATTTGCCGCCGCCGGAAACACCGGTGACACAGGTAAAAGTGCCAAGCGGCAGGGCTGCATCCAGGCGGCGCAGGTTGTTGCCACTGGCGCCCACCACGCGCAATTGCCGCTTGGGGTCTATCTTGCGGCGCTTGGCCGGGATTTCGATGCGGCGCTGGCCGGAGAGATACTGCCCCGTCAGGCTTGCCGGATTGGCAGCGACTTCTGATGGCTTGCCTTGCGCCACCAATTGCCCGCCCCCCTTGCCGGCGGCGGGGCCGATATCCACCAAATGATCGGCGCTGCGGATCGCATCCTCATCATGCTCGACCACCAGCACGGTATTGCCGAGGTCGCGCAACCGCCGCAGCGTGACCAGCAGCCTTTCATTGTCGCGCTGATGCAGCCCGATGGAAGGTTCATCCAACACATAGAGTACGCCGGTAAGGCCGGAGCCGATTTGCGAGGCCAGGCGAATGCGCTGCGATTCCCCGCCGGAAAGCGTGGTGGAAGACCGCGCCAGGGAGAGGTAATCAAGCCCTACATCCACCAGGAATTGCAGGCGATCATTGATTTCCCGCAGGATTCGCCGCGCAATATCGCGCCGCTGCGGCGTGAGCGTTTCCTCAACCTGCGCGAACCAATCCCGCGCCCGGTGAATGGCCATGGCTGAGGCTTCACCAATATGCCGCCCAGCCACTTTCACCGCGAGGGATTGCGGCTTCAGCCGATGCCCCGCGCAGGCCGCACAAGGCCGTTCCGCCTGATAGCGGGAGAGGTCTTCGCGCACCCAAGGATTATCGGTTTCACGAAAGCGCCGTTCCAGATTGGCGATCACGCCCTCAAAAGGTTTTTTGACTTCGTAGGCGCGCAGCCCGTCCTTGTAGCGGAGCGTGACCACCTCATCGCCTGTGCCATGCAGAATGGCGTGCCGCACGCGGTCCGGCAGTTCCTGCCAGGCGGTGGTCATTTTCACCTTGAAATGCGCGGCCAGGCTTTGCAGCGTTTGGTCGTAATAGGGGGAAGAAGCGCCGGTCCAGGGCATGATGGCGCCATCCTTCAGCGCGACATCATCCTGCGGCACGACCAATTGCGCGTCGAAAAAGCTTTCCGTGCCAAGCCCATCACAGGTGGGACAGGCGCCATGCGGTGAATTGAAGGAAAAGAGGCGGGGTTCAACTTCCTCAATGGTAAAGCCGGAAACCGGGCAGGCGAAGCGGCTGGAAAACACCGTGCGTTCCCCGCCATCCGCATTTTCGGCATAGGCAATGCCATCAGCCAAACCCAGCGCGGTTTCGAAGGAATCCGCGAGCCGCTGCATGATGCCATCACGCACCACAATGCGGTCCACCACCACTTCAATATCGTGCTTGAGCTTCTTGTCGAGTTTGGGTGCCTCGCTGATTTGATAGAGCGTGCCGTTGATTTTGACGCGTTCAAAGCCTCGGCGTTGGAATTCGGCCAATTCCTTGCGGAATTCGCCCTTCTTGCCGCGCGCGATGGGCGCCAGCAGCAATAGCCGCGTGCCTTCGGGCATGGCCAGCACACGGTCCACCATTTGGGAAACGGTCTGCGCTTCAATCGGCAGGCCGGTCGCGGGCGAATAGGGCACGCCAACCCGCGCCCAAAGCAGGCGCATATAGTCGTGGATTTCCGTCACGGTGCCGACGGTGGAGCGCGGATTATGGCTGGTGGTTTTCTGTTCAATCGAAATCGCGGGCGAAAGCCCCTCGATCGAATCCACATCCGGCTTTTGCATCAATTGCAGGAATTGCCGCGCATAGGCCGAAAGGCTTTCCACATAGCGCCTTTGGCCTTCCGCATAGATGGTATCGAAGGCCAGCGATGATTTGCCCGAACCCGAAAGCCCCGTGATCACCGTCAGCGTATCGCGCGGGATATCAAGATCGAGGTTCTTGAGGTTGTGCTGGCGCGCGCCGCGGATGCGAATATGGCCGGTCATGCAAGGGGGGCTCCGCCGACGGCCGGGGTTCCGGGCGCCTGCTCATACGTAAGGGTTGGACTCCTATATCGGTCTCGGCAGAGGCTTGGGAAGGGCAAGCCCTGGGCTGGGCCATGGGGGTGTGCCGTGGCGCCGCACCGTCAGGCTTTGGGGCCGATGCCCGCCCAGCAGGATTTAGGGTTCTGTTTATAAAGAGAAATTTTGCTTGGCGTTTTGCGTTGACTTGGCTGTGCGAAACCATATCTCTAGCGGTGGGCGTGGTCTGGCCCCCTTTTGGTAATATCCCCAAAAAGCGGGCCTGGATCGGGGTTGAGAAAGGATAGGGCAGACCTGCCATGCAGCATGTGCTTGAAATTGTTCGTCGCCGCGTGCGCTTGGCTTATGCGCCAGATCGCGCGCGGCGTTGGACTGCCATGCCGCGTTCGACGGAAGATTGCCTGAATGCGCTATCGTCGCTGTTCCCGATAGGGGAGGCGTTTTTCTGCCGTTCCGTAGCCCGTTATCGGGATCGCATCACGGATCCGATCCTGCGCGAACAAGTGGCGCAATTCATCTATCAGGAAGCGATGCATTCCAAGGAGCATTCCCGCGCGAATGACGCCTTGAGAGAGGCGAATGTGCTGGGCCAGGAAATTGAGACGGCCGGGCGGCTCATGATCGGCTTTACCGAACGCTTCCTGCCACCGGTCACGCGGCTTGCGGTAACCTGCGCGCTTGAACATTGCACCACCATGCTTTGCGCCAAGCTATTGACCATGCCTTGGCCCCGCGATGCCAGCACCGACAAGGAATTCGCGAAATTATGGACCTGGCACGCCGCCGAGGAAATTGAACACAAGGCGGTTTGCTTTGATGTTTACGAGCATATTTTTGGCAATGGGGTCTTGGCCTGGCTTCACCGCAGCGGCGCCATGCTGGGCGTGACCATCATCGGGGGTGGTGGGCTGATGCTGGCCTATGGCTTGGCCTCGCTCAAGGGTTTCATGAAGCGGAAAAAGGCGGTCATGCCGGAAAAAACGCCCGCTGAACGCATCCGCCCCAGCATGCGTTCCATCTTCGCCAGCATGTCCTTGCAGGGCTATTTTGATTACTACCGGCGCGATTTTCACCCTTGCATGCATGACCATCGTGACTTGCTGCTGGCATGGAAGCGGGAAAACCCAGAATTTGG
>JBIIGZ010000180.1:0-6506 GCA_044236185.1 Roseomonas sp.
CGCGCCAGAATCCGTGGGCCGATCCGTCGCGGCGGATACCAGCGCTGCCGCGACCGCCAAATCCGCCGCAGGTTCGGTGATGCGCAAGCCGCCGGCGATGTTCAGATAGACATCATTCTGGCCGAGGCTGAGGCCACATCGCGCTTCCAACACCGCCAGCAGCATGGAAAGCCGCCCGGAATCCCAGCCCACCACCTGCCGGCGCGGAGACCCTCCCGAAGATGGCGAGAGCAGCGCCTGGATTTCGACCAGTACCGGCCGTGTACCTTCGATCCCGGCGAATACGGCAGAGCCTGAGACATTGCCGCGCCTCTCTGCCAAAAACAGCGCCGAGGGATTGGCCACTTCCACCAATCCGCGATCGGTCATCTCGAACACGCCGATCTCATCGGTCGCACCAAAGCGGTTCTTCACCGCGCGCAGGATGCGGAATTGATGCCCGCGATCGCCTTCGAAATAGAGCGTCGCATCCACCATATGTTCCAGCACGCGCGGCCCGGCGAGTGTGCCTTCCTTGGTCACATGCCCGACCAGCACCAACGCAAAGCCGCGCGATTTCGCGAGCCTGATCAATTCGGCGGCGCAAGCGCGCACCTGCGCGACTGTCCCTGGCGCGGAATCCAGCGCATCCAGCCACACGGTCTGGATGGAATCCATCACCACCAGCGCGGCATCCGTTTCCTGTTCCAGGCTGGCGCCGATATCGCGCAGGGCCGAGGCAGCGGCCAATTCCATCGGGCTATCGGAAAGCCCAAGGCGCGCGGCGCGCAGCCTGACCTGCTCCACCGCCTCTTCGCCGGAGATGTAGAGGACCCGGCGCCCGCCTGAGGCCAAGCGCGCCGCCGCTTGCAGCAAAATGGTGGATTTGCCGATGCCAGGGTCGCCACCGACCAGCACGGCGGAAGCCGGCACAAAGCCGCCGCCCAAAACGCGGTCCAGTTCCGCAATGCCGGTCACGATGCGTGGTGGGGGGGCTGATTCCCCCTTCAGGCCAACAAATTCAACACGGCGCCCGCCGGCGGTTTTGGCGGCAGGGCCGGGGCCGCGCGGGGCGGTGGTTTCCTCGATCAGCGTATTCCATTCGCCACAGGCATCGCAGCGCCCCTGCCATTTGGGGCTGACCGCCCCACAGGCTTGGCAGACGAAACGGCTGCGATCCTTGGCCATTCAGGCGCGCGCTCTGATCAGATGATCTTCGTGCGGATGTCGCCCACACCTTCGACAAAGCCTTCCAGCACATCACCGCGCACCACGGCGGCGACCCCTTCCGGCGTGCCGGTCATGATCAGGTCTCCGGGGGCTAATTCCACCAGCTCCGACAAATTGGCGATGACTTCGGGGACGGACCAGATCAGCTTGGAAAGGTCAGAAGTCTGCGTGACCTTGCCATTCACCTTAAGCTCGATCTTGCCCTTGGCCGGGTTCACGCCGTCGGCCGGCACCAGCAGGCCCATAGGGGCGGATTTGTCGAAGCCCTTGCCCATATCCCAGGGGCGGCCGGTCTTTTTCGCCTCATTCTGGATGTCGCGGCGGGTCATATCCAAGCCGGCGCAATAGCCCCAGACATGGGAAAGCGCGTCAGCGACCGCGATATTCCGCCCACCGCGCCCGATGGCGACCACCAGTTCCATTTCATGATGGAGCGACTTGGTGACGGACGGATAAGGCATATCCGCGCCATTGATCACCACGGAATCTGCCGGTTTGGTGAAGTAGAAGGGCGGTTCGCGGGTTGGATCGCTGCCCATTTCAATCGCGTGTTCGGCGTAATTGCGGCCCACGCAGAAAATGCGGCGCACCGGGAAAAGCGCGTCACTGCCCTTGATCGGCAGCGCGGCAACGGGCGGCGGCGGGAAGACATAGGAAACCATCCGAGCGACTCCTTCGGCTATTCCATGCCGCTATACCCCCAGCCGAGGGCTGCCGGAAGGCGGGGCGGCTGCTTTGCGTGTCATCTGAGGGTGACGGCGCATCTGTCTGAGGCACCGAGATTCCGCCAAAACAAAAACGCCCGGTCAGGGGGGTGACCGGGCGCTACTTTGTATTTTCCGATCGGAAAGGTCGGGCGAGCCGGCAGGGGATGCCGGGATCGCGACCGCCGGCAAAGCTATAGCCAGCAAGGATTTTCTAGAACATTTGCGGGAAAAAGCAAAGCCCCAAAACCGACACGCCTGCGTGAAGAAACCGCGTCACTCCGCCGCGGCGGCAAGCTTCGCCCCGGCATGGGTGGCGGCGGCGCGGCCAAAGGCTTCGAAAATCGCGCGGCTATCGGCGTCTCGTTCCCAGTCATATTCGGGGTGCCATTGCACCCCAAGGGCGAAGCCGCGCGCACCTTCAACGCGCACAGCTTCGATTGTGCCATCCGGCGCCCAGCCTTCCGCGATCAGGCGCGGCGCCAGGCGCTGCACGGCCTGATTATGCAGCGAATTCACCGCAAGCTGCGCGGCGCCACGGGAGGCTGCGGTCAGCGTGGCAGCCAAGGCACCCTGGCCATCAATCCGCACCAGATGCGCCTTACCGGTCCGCACCAGCGGGATTTTCTGATCCGATGGCGTGGAATGATCCATCCGCCCCGGCAAATCCTGCACGCGCTGATCCAGGCTGCCACCCAGCGCCACATTCAATTCCTGCATGCCGCGACAAATCGCGAGCAAAGGGATACCCGCCGCAATGGCGGCGCGGATCAGCGGCAGGGTGGTCGCGTCGCGGTCCTGATCTTCCGGCGTGCCTTCGGCATGGGGCGGGCCATCATAATGGCCGGGCCAGACATTGGACCGGCTGCCGGTCAGGATCAGGCCATTGATGTGGGAAAGGTAATCCGCTGCCGCTTCTTCCCCGGCTGCCGGCAGCAGCACCGGGGTGCCGCCCACGGGGCCGCGCACCACGCGCACATAGCTGTCAGACGCCGCGTGATTGGGCGTGCCGAAGATGCCAAAGGGCTTTATGCAGCAGGAAATGCCGATCAGGGGTCTCATGATCCATTACACTTCCGCGACACCATGGCGGGATCAAGGCGATTCGGTTGATTCAAGCAGATTTTTTTGAGGTTGCGCCGCACGAGGCACCGCTTCACGTCAGCGGCGGCGCAATCCAGCGCTGAAAGCCCGGCCTTTCGCCAAGCTTGGCATACCAGCGCGCCAGGGTGGGGAATTCTGGCATGCCAGGCAGGCGCACTTCCGGGCCGAACCAGCGCCGCGCGTAACAACCCAGCACAATGTCGGCGATGGTCATGGTGGGCCCATCCAGATACGGCCCGCCATGGCGCGCGATCCAGCTATCCAGGATCGCCCAGCATTCGCCGGCCGCCTTCGCCGCCGCTTCAATCTGCGCCATGTCACGCTTTTCAGGCGGTGTGCGTACCAGCCCCCAGAACAGATTGCGCTCAGCCGGGCCAAGGGTCGTAAGCTGCCAATCCATCCAGCGATCCGCCGAAGCGCGTGCCGCAGGGGCCGCCGGGTAAAGCGGGCTTTGGACTTTCATCGCGAGGTAGCGCAGCACGCTATTCGATTCCCACAGCACGAAATCGCCATCTTCCAGCGTCGGCACGCGGCCATTCGGGTTCATGGCGCGGTAATCCGCATCATTCACCCGGCCATGTTCCATGCCGGCATCCACGCGATCATACGCCTGCCCGATCTCATCGAGCATCCAAAGCACCTTCTTCACATTGATCGAATTGGTGCGGCCCCAAAGCTTCAACATCTCAGCGCCTTTTCGCTTCAATCGCGTCCCAAATGGCGCGTTCCAAATACACACCATCAAAGCGCGCCAATTCCTGCAAGCCGGTTGGGCTGGTGACGTTGATTTCGGTGAGATACCCGCCAATCACATCAATGCCGACAAAGATCATCCCGCGCGCCTTCAATTCCGGCCCGATCCGCGCGCAAATCTCGCGCTCTCGTTCGGTCAGCTTGGTCGGTTCAGGCCGGCCACCAACATGCATATTGGACCGCGCCTCACCCGCCGCCGGCACGCGATTGATGCCACCCATGGCAACGCCATCCACCAGGATGATGCGCTTATCGCCTTCCCTGACAGCGGGCAGGTATTGTTGAATCATCAAGGGTTCGCGGGAACGCTCCGTGAAAAGCTCCACCAGCGCATTCATGTTCGGATCATCGGCGCGGAGGTGAAACACGCCCGCGCCGCCATTGCCGAAAAGCGGCTTGATGATGATGTCGCCATGTTCCGCCCGAAAGGCCGCGATGCGGCGGCGATCAGCGGTCACCAGCGTTGCCGGCATCAAATCCGGGAAATGCGTGACGAACAGCTTTTCCGGCGCATTGCGCACCTGGGCGGGATCATTCACCACCAGGGTCTTGGGGTGAATATGTTCCAGGATATGGGTGGCCGTGATGTAGCCCATGTCAAAGGGCGGGTCTTGGCGCATCAGCACCACATCGGCATCGCGGCCAAGGTCCAATTCCACTTCCGCGCCGAAGGTGAAGTGATTGCCATATTCTCGCCTAAGCGTGATGGGCCGCGCCCAGGCAGTGACCCGGCCGCCGCGCAGCGCCAAATCGCGCACATGGTAATGCCAAAGCTTATGGCCCCGCGCCTCCGCTTCCAGCATCAGGGCGAAGGTGGAATCGCCATCAATATTAATGGTTTCAATCGGGTCCATTTGGACGGCGACGCGCAGTGAAGTGGTCATGCCATTGATCCTGGTTTTGGACTGTCAGAGGGTCTTGAAGCCGAGAATACGGCGCCGCGCCAGCCCAGGGCGGCCTGGGGCGCCACGAAACTGGTTGCAATGGTCTCAAATCCTTGCCTAACCTACCCCAAGCGTTAACCGGACCCCGGTCCGGGAGGCAGCAAACAACGAATAAGCAAGGAGGATCCGAATCATGGCAGAAATCAAAAGGCGTACCCTGTTGCGCTCTGGGGCCGGGGTAGCGGCGGCGGGCATTCTTTCCGCCCCCATGGTCCATGCCCAAGGCACTGGCGGCACGCTGCGCTGCGGCTTCTGGGACCATTGGGTGCCCAATGGCAATGTGATCATGCGCCAGCTTTGCGCCGAATGGGGCCAGGCCAATCGCGTGGATGTTCAGATGGATACCGTCACATCCAACGGCAACCAGATTCTGCTGACCATCAACGCCCAGGCGCAGTCACGCACCGGCTATGATCTGATGTCCTTCCCCGCCTGGGAGCCGAGCAACCATCAGCGCATGCTTGAGCCGGTGGATGATGTGATGCGCAACCTGACCCAGAAATACGGCGCCGTGACCCCGGCAGCCGAATATCTCGGCAAGCCGGCAGGCACTTGGGTCGCGATCCCCGCCGTGGCCGGCACACAATTGAAGCCCGCTTGCGTGCGCTTTGACCTGTTGCAGCAGCATGCCGGCATCGATATTCGTGCCATGTGGCCGGCACAGAACGCGGCTGGCCCGGGCGCCGATCAATGGAACTGGGAAACCTTCGCGAAGGCAGCAGAAGCCTGCCACAAGGCTGGCTTCTCCTTTGGCCTGCCCATGGGCAGCTTTACCGATGCGGTGGATTGGGTGGGCGCGCTTTTCGAATCCTATGGCGCCTTCATGATGGATGCGCGGGGCACGATCACGGTACGCAACAATGCCAAACTGCGCGCTGCCGTGGAAATGTGCGCCCGGATCAGCCGCTTCCTGCCCAATGATGTCTGGGCCTGGGATGATGGCGGCAATAACCGTGCGCTGATTTCCGGCCGTTCGGCGCTGGTCTTCAACCCGCCTTCCGCCTGGGCCGTGGCAAAGCGCGATGCGCCGCAGGTTGCCGCCAATTGCTGGACCGTGCCTATGCCGGCCGGGCCGGAAGGCCGCTTCGCAGCCTATCTGCCCTATTTCTGGGGCATCTGGAATTTCAGCCGCAGCAAGGGCGCGGCCAAGGCCTTCCTGGAATGGCTGTCTGATCGCGCCCAGGCGGAACGCCAGACCAACGGGTCCGCTGGGTATGACATTCCGCCCTTCACCAGCATGTCGGACTTCAAGGTTTGGGAAACCGAAGGTCCGCCGGTGGGTTCGGTCTATAATTACCCGGTGCGCGCGCATCACAATGCGAAGACCTCCATCGCCATGGCCCCGGCGCCGGCCGCGATGGCGGTGCAGATGTACAATCAGGGTCTGAACACCAAGCTCGTCGCCCGCATTGTGCAGGGTGGTGAATCCGTGGATCAGGCGCTCACCTGGGTGGAGCGCGAGCTCAATACCATCCGCCGCGGCGGCTGACCGCGCATGACGGGCGGCCCCGCGCCGCCCGTCTTTCATTTCAGGAAAGGTTCAGACCATGGCCGCTGACGCCAGCACGGCGCCAATTATGCCTTCTGCGCCCAATTCAGGGCGCGCTTCCAGCCTGCAACGCTTGGCGCGGCGGCGTTCGACCATTGCCGTTCTGATGACCACTCCCTTGCTGGTGGTGCTGATCGGCTTGGTTGCCTATCCGGCGGGCTACGGGATTTACCTTTCCACACTCAATCGCCGCATGACTGGCTTTATGGAAGCCGAATGGCTGCCACATGGCCTCGGCAATTT
>JBIIGZ010000181.1:0-6497 GCA_044236185.1 Roseomonas sp.
GATTGGGCGAACATTTCCGCCGAAAAGGCATTGGGGATGGCAAGCCACCCATTGGCCACAGCCTGGCCGGCCTTCCACATCTGTTTGACCTTATTCGGCATTGCCCTGTTTCCTCCTTGGGGACGCTGATGGGGCAAGGCTAGAGCATTTTCTAGCTAAGTGGAAACACTTGGCGACTCGGAAAATGCGACCAAACAACAGCCTAGCGCCTTGTGGCCGCGCAACGGCGCGGCAAGAAGGCGCTAGGCCAGAACGCCTCAGGCCGGAAGATGCCCCCGCTGGACGCGCTGGCCTGCAAGCGGCAAAAAGGGTGCAATTCGCCGCCCGCCTTTTCGGCATCGGCTTGAGGAAACACCATGAATGCCAGCGCCCCCGCCATAGCTCAGGTCATTGCCAGCATCCGCGGCTTTCTGGGTGAGAGGCTCAGCACCGCCCAGGCCATGCGCGAACAGCACAGCCGAGGTGAGGATACCACGCCGCCTACCCTGCCCGATGCGGTGGCCTTTGTGCAGACCACGGATGAAGTCAGCCGCATCATGGCGCTTTGCCATCAGCATGGCGTGCCCGTGGTGCCGTTTGGTGCCGGCACATCGCTTGAAGGCCACGTCAATCCGGTGCGCGGCGGCATATCGCTCGATCTTTCGCAAATGACGGCGGTGTTGGAATTGAACACCGAGGATATGGATTGCCTGATCGAACCCGGCGTCACGCGCCAGGCCTTGAATGATTTTCTGCGTGCCGAGGGGCTGTTCTTCCCGGTTGATCCCGGCAGCCATTGCACCATTGGCGGCATGTGCGCCACGCGCGCTTCCGGCACCAATGCGGTGCGCTATGGCACCATTCGCGAAAACGTGCTGGGGCTTGAAGTGGTGCTGGCCGATGGGCGCGTCATTCAAACCGGCGGGCGCACGCGCAAGGCCGCCAATGGCTATGATCTGACGCGGCTTTTCATCGGATCGGAAGGTACGCTCGGCGTCATCACCAAAATTCGCCTGCGCCTGCATGGCATCCCTGAGGGCATCAGCGCCGCGGTCTGCCAATTTCCCACACTTGCCGCCGCAGTTGAGGCCGTCAGCACCGTGATGCAAAGCGGCATTCCCGTGTCGCGCATTGAATTGTTGGATGAGGATCAGATGGAAGCCTGTATCCGCTATTCCAAGCTGGAAGGGTTTCAGGCGACCACGACGCTATTTCTGGAATTTCATGGCTCACCCGCCAGTGTGGTTGAACAGGCTGAAGCGGTGGAAGCCGTCGCGCGGGATTTCGGCGCCACCAGCTTTGAAGCAGCGACCGATCCTGAGACGCGTAACCGACTTTGGAAAGCGCGGCATGATGCCTATTGGGCCGCGATTGCGCTGAAGCCCGGCCATCGCGGCATTACCACCGATGTCTGCGTGCCCATCTCGCGCCTCACGGAAGCGGTGGTGAAGGCCAAGGAAACCGCCAAGGCTTCGGGGCAGACAAGCTGCATTGTTGGCCATGTAGGTGATGGCAATTTCCATTGCCTTATCCTATTTCCCGATAATGACCAGGCGGCGCTGGAAAAGGCCTGGGCCTTGGACCGGGAGATCGTTGCGCAGGGCTTGGCGCTGGGCGGCACCTGTTCGGGTGAGCACGGCATTGGCCTTGGCAAGCGCGAATTCCTGGAACAGGAACATGGCGATGGGGCGCTTTCGGTCATGCGCGCCTTGAAGACAACGCTTGATCCGAAGGGAATTCTCAATCCGGGCAAGATGTTCCGGAATTGATGATCGCGCGCACCCCATGAATCTGATCGCCCTTTCCATCATCGCCTTGACGATGGGGCATGTGTTTTCGAATGCGGTGCGCACCCTGCCCGCGATTGCCGCTGATGTGTTGCAACGGGACCTTGGCATCACGGCTGATGGATTAGCTGCGCTGACTGGCGCCTTTCCGGCAACCTTCGCGTTGGCGATGCTGCCTGTGGGGGTGGCGCTGGATCGTTGGGGCGTGAAGCCCACCGCGCTTTGCTTATTGACGATTGCGGCCGGTGGAGCGCTGTTGGCGGCCAATGCCGATAGTGCAGTTTCCATGCTGGTAGCACAGATGGTTTTGGGCATTGGTTGTTCGGGGATGTTGATGTGCCCCATTACCTATGCCGCCAAGAATATGCCGGCGCAGCGCTTCGGGCTTTGGGGCGGGATTGTGCAGGCCGTGGGCAATACCGGCATGGTGATTTCCGCAAGCCCCTTGGCCTTTTTGGTGGAATACTCTGGCTGGCGCGCGGGTTTTATCGCCTGTGCCGGGCTCGCTATCTTTGCGGCCTTGTCGGTTGCTTTCGTGGTGCGTGAAACCCCGCCTGATGCTGCAACACGCCGCAGCCTGAAGGAAGATGCACGCGATGTGATCCGGCTTGGCTTTTCGCGCGAATTGCGCGCGCCGATTGTCATGGCCTGGACTTCCTTCGCCGTCGTCCTTGGTGTGCGTGGCCTCTGGGGCGGGCCTTGGCTGATGGAAGAACGCGGGCTGTCGCGCGTGGAAGCGGGTCATGTGCTGTTGCTTTGTACCGTGGCGCTGATCATCGGGCCATTGCTTGCGGGCATTCTGGAACGGCGCTTTCAAAGACATCGTGGCGGCATTCTGGCCGGCGGGCATATCGGCGCGGTGGCGGCCATCGCGCTGATGGTGCTGGGCGGCGCGCTTTCCTGGCCGGTTGCTGCCGATGCCGTGCTGCTGGCATTATTCGGCTTGCTGATTTCAACCCAGGTGATCTGCTTCGCCCTGGTGCGCGCGGCAACCCCGCCAGAACGTGTGGGCCGGGCGCTTTCGGCCATGAATGTCGCCTTTTTCGGTGGTGCGGCCATCATGCAGGCGGCGTCCGGCGTGGCGGCCAGCATCGGCGGGATCGGTGCGGCGCTGATGACCTTTGTGGTCGCGGTGCTCATCTGCTGCATAATCTTCATCCTGCTGCGCAGGCGGGAGACTTGATACGCCAGCCTTTCCGTCGCAGATGAACCCCTGAAAAGGCAGGGGCAAATCCGCCCGCCGGGATGAATGGGTGCAGGGCCATGGATGGCATGAATGACACGGTGGGCCGCTTCGGCAGCGGCCAGGCGGTGCGGCGGTTGGAAGATGGGCCGCTGCTGGCCGGTGCGGGCCGCTTTACCAATGACGAAGCCCTGCCGGGCCAGTTGCATCTGGTGTTTTTGCGTTCCCCCCATGCGCATGCGCGGATCATTTCGGTTGACACCAGCGCAGCGCACGCCATGCCGGGTGTGGTGGCGATCCTGACGGGTGAGGATGTGGCGGCGGCTGGGCTGAAATCGCTTGGCGTTGCCCTCCCCTTCAAGCGCCCGGATGGGTCCGATTTGGCCGCGCCGCCGCGGCCGATCTTGGCGCAGGGGCTGGTACGTTTTGTGGGCGAACCCGTCGCCGCCATTATCGCCGAAAGCACTGCCGCGGCGCGTGATGCTGCCGAAGCCATCATGGTGGATTACGAGGAATTGCCCGCCGTGACGGAACTGCGCGACGCCATCGCCCCCGGTGCGCCGCAGCTTTGGCCCGCCGCCGGCAATAATATCGTCGCCGAAACGCGCTACGGCGATCAGGCGGCAGTGGAAGCAGCCTTCGCGAAGGCAGCACATGTTGTGGCGCTTGATCTGGTGAACCAGCGCTTGGCGCCGGTTTCCATGGAACCGCGCGTCGTGCTGGCCGATTATGATGGCGCTGGTGATCGCTTCACCATCCGCATGAGCACGCAAATGCCTTCCGGCTTTCGCGATCAGTTGTGCAAGGAAGTGCTGGATATCCCGACTGATCGCGTGCGCGTGTTGGTTGGCGATGTTGGCGGCGGCTTTGGCATGAAGACCGGGCTTTATGCCGAAGATGCGGTGGTGGCTTTCGCCGCGCGGCGGCTCGGTCGCCCGGTGCGCTGGGCGGCAGAACGGATGGAGGATTTCCTCGCCGCGCTGCATGGCCGGGATACGGAAAGCAAGGCGGAATTGGCGCTGGATGCAGCGGGCAAGGTGCTCGGGCTTCGCGTGCGCACGCTGGCCAATATGGGCGGCTATACGCGCAATTCCGGTGTGGCCATTCAATTGCTGATCGGGCCTTGGGTTTCAACGAGCATTTACGACATCACGAATATTGATTTCCAATTCACCGCCGTCTTGACCAATACCGCGCCGACTGGCCCCTATCGTGGCGCCGGGCGGCCGGAAGCCATCTACATCATCGAACGTTTGATGGATGCGGCAGCGCGCAAACTGGCGCTTGATCCGGCCGAGCTTCGTCGGCGCAACATGATCCGGCCAGAGCAAATGCCCTACAAGAACGCCATGGGGCAAAGCTATGACAGTGGCAGTTTTGAGAAAATCATGGACCAGGCTTTGGTTGCCGCAGATTGGCAAGGCTTTGCCGCGCGTGCTGCGCAATCTGCCAAGGCGGGTAAGCTCCGCGGGCGCGGCATTGCGACCTTCCTGGAATGGACTGGTGGGAATGTGTTCGAAGAACGCGTGACCGTTGCGGTGAAGGCCAATCGCGAAATTGAAATCTACGCCACCACGCAAGCCATGGGTCAGGGCATCGCTACCAGCTATGCGCAGCTTGCCGTGGATGTTTTTGGCGTTTCGCTCGCCAACATCAAAATCGTCATGGGTGATTCTGATCGCGGCAGCGGCTTTGGCAGCGCGGGGTCACGTTCGCTGTTCACTGCAGGATCAGCAGTGAAGGTCGCCGCTGACAAAACGGTGGACAAGGCGCGTGATCTTGCCGCCGATGCCTTGGAAGTGGCACCGGTTGATCTGGAATATCTGGCCGGCGCCTTCCAGGTGGCGGGCACGGATCGGCGCATCGGGCTTTTCGAATTGGCCGCGAAGCAGCCGGAAGGCCGTATTTTTATCGATTCAACAAGCTCTGTTTCCGGCCCCACCTGGCCCAATGGCTGCCATATCGCGGAAGTGGAAATTGATCCTGATACCGGTGAGGTCGCCATTCCGCTTTATGTTTCCACCAATGATGCCGGGCGCGTGGTGAACCCCTTGATCGTTGAAGGTCAGGTGGTGGGCGGCGCGCTGCAAGGCATTGGCCAGGCATTGTGTGAGGCGGTGATTTATGACCCCTCTACCGGCCAGCCGCTGACCGCAAGCTTCATGGATTACACCCTGCCGCGCGCAGATATGCTGCCAACGGCGACCACGTTGCTTGATCAATCCATCCCCTGCCGCACCAATCCTTTGGGCGTGAAGGGCGTGGGTGAGCTTGGCACCATCGGCGCCACGCCGGCGCTGGTGAATGCCGTTTCGGATGCGCTGGCGCGCCATGGGCGCGGCGCGGTCGCCGATAGCGTGCAAATGCCCCTCACGCCGCCGCGCATCTGGGCGCTGCTGCAAGGCTGAAACGCTGATGGCGCTTGGCAGAAAACGCAGCAGGGAACGCCGCCAGCGCGCCACGCGCTGGCTGTGGCGCCTGTCCCAGGCGGTGATGATTCTGCTGGTGTTCTTGGGCTTCGGTATTGTGACCTATCGCGGGGCGGAGGAGATTGCACGCGCGGAAGTCTCAGCACTCGAGGCACGGCTTACTGAGGCAGCGGAGCGTGAAAGCGCCGCCGCTGGCGAAAAAAACCGGCTTGTCGCCGAACTTGCACAAGCCCGTGCCGAGGCAAGCACCTGGCGTGCGCGCCATGATCAGGAAGTGCCGCGCCCACCCTTCACGGATGTTTTGGCCATCGCCGTGCAGCGTATCGCCGCTGGCGTTGCGCCAGAACGGGTGATGGAAGTGCTGCGGGTGGCCGATAATCCGCGCCGCTGTGAAGGCCGCCCGATCATACGTCGCTTCGCCATTCGTTTTGGTGGCACAGCCGTGGCCGATGAAGGCACCAGCTTCATGGATGGCTTGCTCCGCATCACCACCGCCATGCCGGCGGGTGCGGAAGATGTGGCGCGGCTGGCCAATGTCAGTGTCACTGCCGCCTGGACCGGCCGCACGGAAAACCTGACTGGCCTGCCCCAGCGCCTTGTTCTGCCCATGGGCAATCTGGAACTAGACCTTGCCATTACCGCGAGTGACTTGCGCGGCTTCGCCCAGGCCGCGCTTGCCACCTGCCCGCGGGGCTGAAGCATTTTCAAGCCAAGTGCAAACACTTGGCGACTCGGAAAATGCGACCAAAAAAACCTGGCGCATGTCCCCAAAGCGGCAGCGGAGGGGATATGCGCCAAACCCCTGGACAGCGCTCATTATCGGCGCAACCATCACTCCGAAATATCGGAGGAATCCCATGAATCGCCGTGACACGCTGAAGGGCGCGCTTGCCCTTTCAGGCCTGACTGCCTTGCCAGCTATGGCGCAGAATCTTGATCGGCCCGTGCGCTTTGTGGTGCCCTTCGCCCCGGGCGGCACTTCGGACATTATCGCGCGCTTGCTCTCGCCGGAGCTCACCAAATCCTTCGGCCAGAATGTTGTGGTGGAAAACCGCACGGGCGCGAGTGGCAATATCGGCGCTGATCTGGTGGCGAAGTCCCAGCCCGATGGTCACACCA
>JBIIGZ010000040.1:0-21148 GCA_044236185.1 Roseomonas sp.
CCAGGCCGCTGGCACCGAGCAATAGGGAACGACGATCCATGATGGGCGAAGCCTCCTGGTTGGATGGGGGATCACTAGCTTGTGATCTCCCGTTGGGGCGCTAACTGGATCACAAAACGGTAAAAAACAAGTGTTGCCTAGAAAATTGGCGACTCTACCCGGTCAGGCCGCCTTGGCGGGTAGGGATTTCATCGCCGCGCGGAAGGCATCCAGGGTTTGCGCCACATCGGCGGCGCTATGCGCAAGCGACATGTAGAATTTGCTTTCCCCCTTCAGGATGCCTCGGCCACGCAGCACGCCATTCACATGCTTCTGCATGGCCGCATCCTGGCGGATGACGCTGCGATAATCCCGGATATCGCCGCTGGCATAGACCACATCGAACAAGGGCGGCTCACCCACCACCTGGGCGGGGATGCCGGCCTCATGGATCAGCCCGGTCAGGCCTTCCATCAGGCTGCGTCCGGTCGCGAAAATCCGCTCATAGGTGCCGGGTTCATGCAGCACTTCCATGGTGGCAAGCCCCGCGACCGAGGCCACAGGGTTGCCCGAAAGCGTACCGATTTGCGTGAGGAAACGGTCTTCGCCCACCGCCGCCTTGTCGAATTGCGCCATGATATCGGCGCGCCCGCCCAGCGCCGCCAGCGGAAAACCACCGCCGATGATCTTGCCCATGGTGCAGATATCGGGCGTCACGCCGTAATATTCCTGCGCCCCGCCATAGGCGAAGCGGAAACCTGTCACGACCTCATCGAAAATCAGCGGAATGCCAAGCCGCGCAGTGACCTCGCGGATCGCTTGCAGGAAGCCGGGCTTGGGCGGGATCAGGCGCTGGAAGGGTTCCAGGATCACGCCGCCAATTTCATCATGGCGCGCTTCAATCAGCCGCACCGCCGCTTCCGTATCATTGAAGGGGGCGACCAGCACCTCGGCGCGCACACTCTCCGGAATGCCGGGCGTATCCGGCACGGCTTCGGGGAAATTCGCGAGCTTCTTGGGGGCGAGGCTCATCAGCCCCCAATCGCTCATGCCGTGATAGCCGCCTTCGAATTTCACGATCTTCGGCCGTTGGCGATAGGCGCGGGCAAGCCGCATGGCGTAGAGATCAGCTTCCGAGCCTGAGGAGACAAAGCGCACCTGCTCCACACACGGCATCGCATCCACAATGGCGGCGGCCAGGCGAATGCCATGTTCGTTATTGGCGAAGAAGGTGGTCCCTTTCGGCACCTGCGCCAGCACCGCTTCCGTCACCTTCGGGTGGTTATGGCCGATATACATGGGGCCACTGCCGAGCAGATAATCAATATATTCGCGCCCCGAAACATCCCAAACATGGGCGCCGCGGCCTTCCCGCAGGATGATCTCGGCCGGGAAATTGCCGAAATGCCCGCCCGGTAGCGCGCGCTTCGCGAGCGCAAGCAGTTCCTGTTCTTCGGCGGAAGGGGCGATGCTGGTCATGGCGCGGGTTCCTCAAGCGTTGTTTGCCGAGAGGCTAGGATATTATGGCGACAAATGAAAACAGCCGATCCGCGCTTGGCTTCTATGGCGCCGAGGGTGGGCGCCGCACATCAGCAAGGTGCCAGATGCGCGCGCCATGGCGGGAAAACCAGGGTCCATCGGGTTGGCATATTGTGGCAGGTATCCGGCGCGGCTGAGGCGGCCGGACCGGCGGCAGGGCTTGTGTCACCGGCTGGTATTGCATACATCTTAATAGGCTTTGTATGGTGTAGCGGAGCAAATCTTCCCGTGGATCGCCCATGACCACTGCCTGGGAACAGGCCTATCTGGCGCTGCGTCGCTGCCTGGCGGATGGCACCTTTCCGCCCGGCGCCCATTTGCGTGAGGAAGATCTGGCAGCCCAGCTTGGCGTGAGCCGCACCCCCATTCGCGAAGCGCTGCGGCGCCTGGATGCTGAAGGCTGGCTCCGCGTTGTGCCCAATCAGGGCGCTTTCGCGGCCGAATGGTCATTGCCGGAAATGATCGAGATTTTTGACCTGCGCGCCATGCTGGAAGCCCATGCGGCAGAACATGCTGCCGTGGCGCCCACCCCCCAGGGGCTAGCCGCGTTGCGCGCAGCTTGTGAGGCTGGGGAAGCAGCGATGCCCGGCGCCGATCTGGCCGCGATTGAGCAAATCTCTGAGGCCAATGTCCGCTTTCACCAGACGCTTTGGGACATGAGCGGGCAGCACCGCACCCGCGCCAGCCTGATCAGCCTGGCCGTCCCGCCGATGATCCTGCGCAATTTTCGCAAATTCAGCGACGCCAATCTGCGCCGCAGCCTGGCGCAGCACCGCGAAATGACCGAGGCGATTGCCGCACGCAATCCATCCTGGGCCGGCGCGGTGATGCGCGCGCATGTGGAAGCGGGCAAGGCGGTCTTCCTGGCCGCCGCGCAGCACACGGGGCAGGAGGCCGCATGACAGACCATATGCATGCATCTTGTATGCAATCGGACTATCCGACCATCGCCTCTGCCCTCACGGCCATGGCCGAAGGAAGGGTCACGGCAGCGGATATTCTGGACGCCTGTCTGGCGCGCATTGCGGCCCTGAACGGTACGCTGCATGCGGTGCATGATCTGGATGCAGCAGGCGCGCGGGCCACGCAGGGCAGTGGGCCGCTGGCCGGTATTCCCTGGGGCATCAAGGATAATTTCGATGTCGCCGGTCTGCCCTGCACCGCCAATTCCAGGCTGCGCGCTGGGCGCATGGCGAGTGTGGATGCCCCCATCGTTTCCATGCTGCGCCAAACCGGGGCGCCGCTGATCGGCAAGCTCGCCACCTGGGAATATGGCACCGGCACGGGGGCGGAGCATTTCGATCTGCCCAACCCGCCCGCGCGCAACCCTTGGGACATAGCGCGCTTCACCGGTGGTTCTTCCACCGGCGCCGGCGTTGCGGTTGCGACCGGCATGACGCTTTTCGCGATTGGGTCAGACACCACAGGCTCGGTGCGCCTGCCCGCCGCCGCCACCGGCTGCTGCGGCGTGCTGATGACGCCGGGCGTACTGCCCATGGAAGGCGGCTTGCCAAATACCTATTCCATGGACCGCCCCGGCCCCATCACCTGGACCGCTGAGGACGCCGCGATTGTGCTGGATGCCATGCTGGGTTCGCAATTGCGCGCCGCTGGCAGCGCAGGTGCCAAGGGGCTTCGGGTCGCCGTGGTGCGCGATCCTGGCCCAGGATTGCCTGCTGCCCAGGCTGAACTCGCCGCCGCTTTTGAAGCTGGGCTTTCGGTTCTGTCGCGTCTTGGGGCGCGCATCACAGAAGCAAAGCTGCCCTGGACAGCATCCACATGCCTGGATGCGGCGCGGGTGATTGGCGCGGCAGAATCCGCCTCCATGCATGAGGAGGAACTGCGCAAGACACCGGAATTGATGGGCGCTGCGCTCCGCGACAAATTGCTCGCGGGTATGGGTGTCAGTGCGGTGGATTATCTGGCCGCGCAGCGCCTGCGCCGTGCCTTCACCGATGCGATGGAACGCTTCTGGGATGCGCATGATGTGGTGCTGTGCTTCGGTACCCTGCATCTGCCGCCGCGCCTGGGGGTGGAGCCGGAATCGTCAAACTACACCATGGAAACCATGCTGACGCCTGCGAGCCTCGCGGGGTTGCCGGCGCTCGTGCAATGCACTGGCTTTTCTGATGGGGGGCTGCCGCTGCATTGGCAGATGATGACGCGCCAGGGCAATGAGGCTGCGATGTTCCGCTTGGCCATGGCGTTCGAAGCCGCGACCGATTGGCGCAGCAGGAGGCCCGCATGATCCCGCCGCAATACGCCGCGCGCGCGGCTGAATTGGCCAAAGGCATCACCACCATCGCAGCGCGCCTACCGCGCGATTGGCCGAAGGAGCATCCGCCGGCGAACCCCGCCTGCGAAGCAACAACAGCATCAGCAAAAACGGGAGAGCAAAAATATGGCTGAGATGATGATGGCGCCGAGTTTCGGCAGGCGCGCTTGGATGGGCGGCGCTGCGGCGCTGGTCTTTGGAGCTGGCACGGGCGTGCCGGCCATGGCGCAGGGTGCGCGCACGCTGCGCGTGCGTTTCGGGTCTGATATTTCCGTGCTGGATCCGGCGCGAATTTTCCAGATCGAAAACCAATCCATCGCCGGGCATGTCTATAGCGGCCTGGTGCAATATGATCAGCGCACCAATGAAATTGTGCCCGATCTTTCCACAGGTCATGAGGTTTCCGCCGATGGCACGGTCTGGACCTTCCGGCTGCGTCCCAATGTCACCTGGCACAAGAATTATGGGCCTTTCACATCGGATGATGTGAAATTCTCCTTCGAGCGTGTGCTGGATCCTGCAACGGGCAGCCTCTATCGCGGGCAGCTTGCGGGCCTCAAGGAAATCCAGACCCCCGATCCGCTGACGGTGCGCCTGGTGCTTGAAGCACCCAATTCCGGCTTCCTGCACAAGCTTTGCGCCTTCAACCAGGGCTGGATCGTCTCTCGCCGTGCGGTCACCGAACTTGGTGAGCGTTACACCATGAACCCGATCGGCACCGGGCCCTTCATGTTTGACCGTTGGACGACGGGCAATGAGGTGCGGCTGGTGGCGAATACCGCCTATTTCGGCGGAGCGCCGGCGCTGACCGACATCATCTTCCGCGTTGTGCGTGATGAAACGGCGGCGGCGATTGCGTTGGAAAATCGCGAATTGGATGTGTTCTTCGCGCTGCAAAGCCCTGACGTGATTGAGCGTTTGCGCCGTGCCAATGGCGTGACCTTGTTGGATCGTCCGGCGAACAACACCGCCAATCTGGTACTGAATACCACTGCCGGGCCTTTGGCGGATGTGCGTGTGCGCCGCGCCATGATCCATGCGCTAAACCGCAAGGCACTGATAGATGGCTTCTTCCGCGGCACCAAGTTTGAAGCGACCAGCGTGCTGACCTCCACCTTCCAGGAATTCAGTGATGAGGGCGTGCCGCGCTATCCCTATGATCCGGATCGTGCGCGCGCGCTGCTGCGGGAAGCGGGCGTTTCCAATTTCCGTTTTGAAATCACCACGGTTGGCTTGAACCCGTTTGACCGTTTCCCCGTCCCGCTGGCGAATGATTTGCAGCAGGTTGGCATTCAAGCGACGGTGCGCGTGCTGGAACGCGGCGCCTATGTGCAGGCGCGGTCTTCGGGCAATCTGCAATCCTGCATCACGGCGGTGGTTGGTCCGCCCGATCCGGATAGCCCGCTGGTCACGCTGTATCACACGCGTTCCCATCCGCCGGGGCTGAATACATCGCGCTATAATCGCGCCGATGCTCTTTTGGCGGAAGCGGCGCGTGCGCCTGATCTGGCGGGCCGCAAGGCAGTCTATAACCGCCTGCTGCGCCAGACCATGGAAGATGTGCCGGTGATTCCGCTTTATGCGGATAGGCTTTTCATCGCCCATGGGCCGAATGTGCAGGGCTTTGTGCAGAACAGCCTGTTCACGGTGAATGCGTCACCGGTGTCGCTGCGCGGCGCCTGATGATCCGTTACCTCGCCCGCTGCGCGGCGCAGTTTGCTGTCGCGCTGATTGGGATCGTCACGGTGGCCTTCTTTCTGATGCGGGCCATTCCGGGCGATCCCGCGCTTTACATGCTGGGCGATTTTGCCACGGCCGAGGCGCTCGCGACCCTTCGCGCGCGCCTTGGCCTCGATCTGCCGGTTTGGCAGCAATATGGCGTGTTTCTGCTGCGCGCGGCGCAGGGCGATATGGGTGTTTCGGTGGTGACGGGGCAGTCGGCGCTGGCCGAGATTTGGGCGGCAGTGCCGCCTTCGGCCACGCTCGCCATCGCGGGCATGGCGATTGCCATATGTTTTGGTGTTCCACTCGGCATCATTGCGGCCGTCCGGCAAGGCAGCGCGGTTGATCTGGCTGTGATGCTGCTGGCCTTGGGCGGCATTTCCTTTCCCGTATTTTGGCTTGGATTGGTTGCGATCCTCACACTTTCGCACGCGCTTGGTCTTTTCCCCGCACTTGGCGCGACAAGTGAACCTGGCTTCTGGAAGGGCCTGCATCATTTGGCGCTGCCTTCCCTTGTGCTTGGGCTTTCGGTGGCGGCCTATATCGCGCGGCTCACGCGTTCTGCCATGCTGGAGATTCTGGGGCAGGATTTCATTCGTGTCGCACGCGCCATGGGCGTGCCGGAGAGGCGTATTGTCTGGCATTTGGCTTTCCGGAATGCGCTGATCCCGGTGCTCGCGGTGATTGGGGTGACCTTCGCGTGGTCCTTGGGCAATGCGATTTTGGTGGAGGCGGTGTTTAGTCGGCCTGGGCTTGGTTCCACCATTCTGAAGGCGATTTTATCGCGCGATTACCAGCTGGTGCAGGCCGGCGTTCTGGTGCTGGCGGCAGCGGTGGTGCTGCTGAATACTGCGCTTGATCTGATCTATGGCGCGATAGACCCAAGGCTGCGGCGCTCATGACAGCCATGACCGAAGCGGAAGAAGCGCTGGAAGACAATGCCGCGCGCAAACGCGCCACGCTTCGCCGCTATCTGCGCCATCCTGGCTTCATGATAGGGGCAATTGGGATCGGGCTTTTGGTTCTGGTTGCGCTTTTCGCGCCCTGGATTGCACCCCATTCACCGACGCGCACGGATTTGATGAATACGCTGGCGCAGCCTTCAGCGACCTATTGGCTGGGAACCGATCAATTCGGCCGCTGCGTGCTTTCCCGCCTGATCCATGGCGCGCAGGTTTCGCTGCAAGTCGGGTTCTTCGTTGTGCTGATCTCGCTTTCCGCAGGCACGCTGCTTGGCGCCATTGCGGGCTATGCGGGGGGCTTTGTGGAACGCGCGCTGGTCGCGATTATTGATATCATGTTGGCCTTTCCATCCTTTCTATTGGCACTTGCACTGGTGGCGGCGCGCGGCAATACGCTTGATTCCATCATCCTGGCAGTGGCGATTGCCTATACGCCGCGCGTGGCGGCGGTAATGCGCTCGGTCGTGCTCACCATCCGTCCGCGGCCCTTCATTGAGGCATCGCGTGCGATTGGGCTTTCCACCTGGAAAATCCTGATACGCCATGTGATACCGAATGCGCTGCCGCCGGTGATTGTGGTGGCAACCGTCAGCGCTGCCACGGCCATTCTGGCAGAAGCAGGGCTTTCCTTCCTTGGGCTTGGCGTGCAGCCCCCCACGCCCACCTGGGGCAATGTGATTGCGGAAGGCCAAACCGCCATCACTACCAATCCGCTGATTTCGCTTTCCGCCGGGCTTTGCATCGCCTTTACCGTGATTGTGCTGAACCTGCTGGGCGATGGGCTGCGCGATACGCTGGACCCGCAAATGCGCCGCAATACCGGCAAGCTGCTATGACCGCGATGTTTGAATTGCGGAACCTGACCGCGGCTGTGCCGGGCGAAGCCGGGGCGGTGCGCCTTGTCGAAGATGTCTCCTTGCAGGTGCAGGCGGGTGAAACCCTGGCCATTGTGGGCGAAAGCGGTTCTGGCAAAACAGTGACCTTCACCTCGGCACTTGGCCTGCTGCCAAAGCCAGGCCGCGTCATCGCCGGCCAGGCGCTGCTGGAAGGCGAGGATTTGTTGCGGCTCTCGCCAGAGGAATTGCGCCGGCGCCGCGGTGCGCGGATTGGCATGGTGTTCCAGGACCCGCTGACGGGCCTGAACCCGGTCTTTCGCATTGGCGATCAGATCATCGAAGTCCTGCGTGCACATCTGCCGATTTCCCGCGCGGAGGCACTAGAGCGCGCGATTGCCCTTCTCGCGCGGGTGCAAATCCCAGACCCCGCACGGCGCGTGGATGATTACCCGCATCAATTCTCGGGCGGCATGCGCCAGCGTGTGTTGATTGCCATGGCAATCGCGCTCGGCCCGCGTGTCCTGATTGCCGATGAACCAACCACCGCGCTGGATGTGACGGTGCAGGCGCAGGTGCTTGATCTGCTCACGGATTTGCGTGAGGCCGACGGGATGGCCATGGTGCTGATCACGCATGATCTAGGCGTGGTTGCGCGCCAGGCGGATCGCGTTGCGGTCATGTATGCCGGGCGCGTGGTGGAAACCGGGACGGTTGAGGAAGTGTTTCGTGCGCCGCGCCATCCCTACACCATCTCACTCTTTCGCAGCATCCCTGATTTGGAATCGCCCGCCGGGGCAAAGCTTGCGCCGATTTCCGGTGCGCCGCCTGATCCCGCACGCCGGCCCGCGGGTTGCGCCTTTGCGCCGCGCTGCTTCGCCATGCGCGAAGATGCCGGCTGCCTGCGCGAACGCCCAGACCTGACCGCGGATCAGCATGCGGTGGCCTGTCACAGGGCTGGGCTGTTGGAGGCCGCGCCATGACCGCCCTTTTGGAAGTTGAAGCGCTGCACAAGAATTTCGGCGGCGGCAATACCCTATTCGGCGCTAAGCGTGCCACGGTCCGCGCAGTGGATGGGGTTTCCTTCACCCTTGCGGCGGGAGAAACACTCGGCCTGGTTGGGGAAACCGGCAGCGGCAAATCCACTCTTGGCCGGCTGGTGCTACGCCTGATTGAACCAAGCGGCGGGCGGCTCCGTTTTGAAGGGCGCGATGTGATCAGCGCTTCCGCCAGCGAATTGCGCGCCATGCGCCCGCGCATGCAAATGGTGTTTCAGGATCCCTATGGTTCGCTCGATCCGCGCATGACAGCGGGGCAGATCATCGCGGAACCCATGACCACCCAGGGCATGTCGCGGCATGAAGCGCGTGAACGTGTCGGCGCCTTGCTGTCGCTGGTCGGGCTGCGTGCCGCCATGGCGGGGCGTTATCCGCATGAATTTTCCGGTGGCCAGCGCCAGCGTATCGGCATTGCGCGCGCCATCGCGCTTGATCCCGCGCTGGTGGTGTTGGATGAACCTGTCTCGGCGCTTGATGTTTCGGTGCAGGCGCAAATCCTCAATCTACTGGCAGAGATTCAGGCCCGCTCATCCGTTTCATACCTGTTCATCGCGCATGATCTGGCCGTCGTGCGGCATGTCAGTGATCGCGTGGCGGTGATGTATCTGGGGCGCATTGTGGAAATCGCGCCGCGTGATGCGCTGTATCGCACACCGCGCCATCCCTATACGGTCTCATTGCTTTCCGCGGTGCCGCATGCGGACCCGGTGCGCGAGAGAACGCGCGAACGCATCCGCCCGATTGGAGAGATCGGCTCGGCTGCCGCCTTGCCCACCGGCTGCCGCTTCCATCCGCGCTGCCCACGCGCGCGCATCATTGCCGCGCGTGGTGGTGATACCGTTGCGGCAGCGGGCACGCGCCTTCCGCAAGCTTGCGTGACGGACGATCCGGCGTTGAATCCTGCTGAGACTGCGCAGCATTTCAGCGCCTGTCATTTCCCCGAAGAAAATTAAGGAGCATCGCCAATGTCGGTCTCTCGCGAAGATAATTACACGGGCGTTTTCGATGGCAAGGTTGGCTATGGGCGCAACCCGGCCGTGGTGGTGATTGATTTCACCCTTGCTTATACCACGCCCGGTTCGCCGTTTTTTGCCGAAGGCGTGGTGCGCGCCGTGGCCGATACGGCGCCACTACTGCAAGCCGCGCGCGCGGCCGGCATTCCGGTGATCCACACCAAGGTGATGTATCATCCCTCGGGCGCTGATGGCGGCTGGTTTGTGCGCAAGGTGCCGGCGCTGCGCAACCTGATACCAGGGGAACCGCTTGCAGAAATTGACCCAAAAGTGGCGCCGCTTCCGGAAGAGGTCGTGATCGTCAAGCAATACCCAAGCCCCTTCTTCGGTACGCCGCTCGCGCCCATGCTGGCCACACTCGGTGTTGATACGCTGATCCTGGCCGGGTGCTCGACCAGCGGCTGCGTGCGTGCCGGTGCGCTGGATGGCGTGCAGCATGGCTACCGTGTGATCGTGCCGCGCGAATGTGTGGGTGATCGGCATGATGGGCCGCATGACGCAAATCTTTTCGACATCAACGCCAAATACGGCGATGTTGTCGGCCGCGAAGAAGTGATTCAGTATCTTGCCAATCTTGCCAAGCGCAATGACTGAGGGAAAACGACCATGAACAATATCATAGTACCGGATGATTCCATTCGCGTTTATTGGATGACCGGATGTTCTTCCTGCCTGCGCACCAAGGAATTCCTCACGCGCCATGGCGTGCCTTTCATTTCCCGCAACGTGCTGGAAGATGAAGGCGCTTATGATGAGCTGGCACGTTTTGGGCTGCGGCAAGTGCCGATAGTCACGCGCGGCGATGCCTGGGCTAATGGCCAGGTGTTGCGCGATATCGCCAAGCTTTGCGACATCAAACTCGGTGAACAGCGCATGCTGCCGATCGAGGAAATGCGCCGCCGGCTGGATGCGGTTTTGGCCGGTAGTGCGCGGTTTCTGGCGCAAATGCCCGATGCCGCGCTGGCGCAAATGCTGCCCAAGCGCCCGCGTTCCTTCGCACAGCTTGGCTGGCATATCGCCAATATCGCCGATGCCTTCCTGGAACATGAAAACGGCATTCCACTGACCTTCGATAGCTATATGCGCGTGCCGGAAGAAAAGGACGCCACACGGGAAAAGCTGATCGCCTATTGCGAGGAAATGCGCCGGCGCATGTCCGATTGGTTTGATGGACCGGGCCGCACGCGGGATTGGTCCGCGCGCGCAGATGTCTATTACGGCGAACAGACCATGCATGAATTCATGGAACGCACCGTTTGGCATGCGGGCCAGCATTCGCGGCAATTGATGTGGGTACTTGAAGGCTTGGGCATCAGCCCGGATCAACCTTTGGGTCCAGAGGTTTTCGCGGGCCTACCCATGCCGGAAAGCGTTTGGGATGATGCGGATCCCGCGAAGATGAAAAGGGCTTAAAGCCTCTGGAAACCAGAACTTGGTAATAGAAAAGGGGCAGTCCAGGACTACCCCTTTTCGTTTGTACAAGCCACGCCGGCTTGGTATGCTCAGCGCAAATCTACCGTTGTCAAATCCTGGAACCAGCTTTGTGCCGAGGTGAAGCCCGTCACGCGCCGGCTCATGGCGCGGGGGTTCAAATCATGCACAATCCAAAGCCAGGGGGGATTATCCACCAGCCGCGCATGGGCCGTGGCGAGCAGCTGGTTGATCTTCGCCGGGTCGCGTTCGCGTTCCAATTCGGCGAAGGCGGCATCGAACTGGTCGTCCTTCCAATGGCCGTTATTCGAACCGCGCGGCGCGAAATTGGACGATAGGAACCAGCGCGCGAAGGCCGAGGCATCGGATGAATAAAGGCTGATATTCACCGCATCAGCGCCAAGCCAGGCCGGTTGATCCGGCGGGAAGCGCAGTGCCGCCAGCAGGGTGTTCCATTCCACCACATCAAAATTCACCCGCACGCCACAATTTTGTTGCAGCGATTGCTGGAGGAATTCATTCATCGGCAGCGGCAGCATCTGGCCCGAGCCGGAATTGGAAATCCCGACTTTGAGCGTGAGCGGGCGTTGCGCGTTATAGCCCGCTTCCGCCAGCAAGGCGCGGCCCCGTGCAGGGTCCAGCCGATAGCGATTGGCCGGGTTGCCAAAGGTAGGATCATTCGCTTTCACGAAGCCAGCGGAAGGTTCCGCCGTGCCATTCAGCAATTGCACCATGCCTTCACGGTCAATGCAGTAATTCAGTGCCTGACGCACGCGCACATCAGCCACTGGGCTGCTCGCACGACCCGTAGCAAAAACCCAGGGCCAAACATGCGGGTAGGAATTGGTGACGATATTGAAGCCCGCCTGACGGAGCGAGCCTATGGCATCGGGGGGCGGCACCTCAATCCAATCCACCTGGCCTGAGCGTAGCGCGGCAAGCCGCGTATTCGCTTCCGGCATCGGCAGCAGGATGATGCGATCAAGCTTCGCGCGGCGCGCCGCATCCCAGTAATTGTCGTTGCGTGACAGCTCCGCCGATTGGCGCGGCACGAAGCGGGTAAGCCGGAAGGGGCCAGTGCCGGCCGGCGGTAGCGCCGCAACCCGCGCCCAATCACGCCCCGCCTGTTCGAAGGAGTTGGGGGAAGTGATCAAGACGTAAAGCGCAAGATAGGGCCAATAGGAAACCGGGCGGGTGGTGGTCGTCTCGAACGTGAAATCGTCCACCTTGCGATAGGATTCCAGCACGGGGATGCGCCCGCGCGTGATCGCGCTGCCCGTCGCATCGAATTGCGGGCTGTCATTCTTGAAGAAGCGGTCGAAATTCCAGAGCACCGCGTCCGCATTGAAGGGCGTACCATCATGGAAGGTCACGCCACGGCGCAAATGAAAGCGCCAGATGCGCGGGTCATTGGCATCCTGTTCCCAGCGCTCGGCCAAGCCCGCCTTGATGCCCGCTGGCTGATCAGCGCGCGACAAATCCCACAGCACGAGGGATTCGAACACCGGATAGCCAAGGAAGCGCATGCCCTCAAACCCGTTATTCGGCATGCCGGTTGTGGTTGGCACATCGGTCGCGGTCATCGCGATGCGGAGCGTTTTGGGTTGCTGCTGCGCTTCAGCGCCAGCAACGCCCATGGCCATCAAGGCAGCGGTCAGCGCCGCGCCCCAAAGGCGGTTCTTCCAGTTCATGTTGTGTCTCCCGTCCATGGCAGCGCGGGGGCGCTACCCTGGGTGGAAGCCTAGCAAGCTTTGGGCCGGGGCCAAGCCCCGATTATTCAGGTTTGATATTCTGGCTGCGGATAAGATCACCCCACATGACCAATTCTTCGGCAAGGGTGCGCGCCAAAACCTCAGGCCCGCCGGTTTGCAACACCACGCCCTGTTCGCCCATGCGCGCTATCAGGTCACGGTCCTGTGTTGCCACCGCCAAAGCTTGCGCGGCGCGCGCCACGATGGGCGCGGGCAGGCCGGCCGGGCCGAATAGCCCCTGCCAGAAAACGCCATCAAAGCCGGGCAGCGCATCCGCCACCGGGGGTAAATCCGGCAGCAGCGCAACCCTTTCCTTGGAGGAGATGGCGAGTGCGCGCGTCGCCCCTTCCCGCACCGCGGGTAGGGCTTCCTGCACCGCGCTGAACATGGCCTGCACGCGATTCTGCCGAAGATCAATCAAGGCCGCCGCTCCGCCGCGATAGGGCACATGCACCACATCAATCCCGGCGCGCGCGCGGAACAGTTCAAGGCAAAGATGGTTCACTGCCCCGGTGCCTGACGAGCTGAAATTCACCTTGCCCGGATTTGCCTTGGCATAAGCAATCAACTCCGCGGTGCTTCGCACCGGCAGTGATGGATGCACATGCAGGATAAAGGCCGTGCGGAACGCCATGCCAATCGGCGTGAGTGCCGCGACGGGATCGCGCGGTTGCAGATTCGGTTGCAGCGCGGGGTTGATGGCAAGCGTGGACGTACCCATCAGCAGCGTATAGCCATCAGGCCGCGCCTGGGCGGCGGCATTATTGGCAACCGCCGTCGCGGCACCTGGGCGATTATCCACCACGAGTGTTTGGCCCAATTCACGGCTCATGCGGTCCACAATGCCGCGCGCGGCGAAATCCGTGACCCCGCCCGGCGGATAGCCGAGCAGCACGGAAACGCTGCGATTTGGCCAAGTTTCCTGGGCGCTGAGCCCAGCCGGCAGGGCCGGCGCAGCAAGGGTTGCGGCAAGCAGGGCGCGTCTTTTCATAGGGTTCCTCCCGATCAAGGCGCAGCCTGCTTCAGCCGATATCTTGGATCAAGCCCCAGCGAAAATTGCGACACTTGGCCCGCAACCAGCTTCAGGTTTCCAACCCCGCAAGGCGGCGTTCGCGAAAAGCAATCAGTTCAAAACCGATCGAACGAAATGGCTCTGGCGCCACCCAATTGGCCAAGCCCCAAGTGGCGCGCACCTCATCCTGCGTAGATTGGCCGAGTGCCAGTTCGGCAAGACGTTTGCCGAGGATACTGCCCTTCACAATGCCAGAACCATTGCAGCCGGCCGAGGTATACAGCCCTTCTTCTACCCGCCCCCACCAGGGCGCGCCATTCATGGTAAGCGCCGTGGTGCCGCCCCAGACCTGATCCAAGCCGATATGGTCAAGCGCTGGGTAGCGACGATGAAAGCAGGAAAGCAGCGTTTCCCGCACGCGTGGCGCGGGTACTGGCCGTTCATGCGCATACATGGACCGCACCATAAGCCGATCCGGCCCAACGCGCCGCACCGTGGTGCCCAAACGATGCGAAGGCAGCAAGCCCCAAACCGGCATGCTGCCAAGATGCAGCGCATCCTTGGCGTTCAAGGGTTCAGTAAGCGCCGCATAAGTATAGATGGTGACCAGCCTGTCACGCAGCCAGCCAAAATGCCTAATGGCGGCATTGGTCGCCATGATGATTGATGGCGCAGTGATGCGCGCGGCTGGCGTTTCCAGATACCAATTTCCCCGACGCTGCATTGAAAGCAGAGGCGTGTTTTCATAGAGCGCAACATTGGCAGGCAAGGTATCAGCCAGCCCCCGGATCAGCGCCGCCGGGTCAAGCACATAACCTTCTTCAGTGTATAGCGCGCATTGGTAATAGCTGGTGCCAATGCGTTCTTGCAGCGTGCTGCGATCCCATAGCTGATGTGGCAGGCCGGCTGCCTTCACGGCAGCCTCCAAAGCCCTGACCTGTTTGGCGCCAAGATCGGTGGCGGCGGCCTTGATGCGACCGGAAACTTGCAGGCCACAATCAATGCCGTGCTGCTCGATGGGCGCCATCAGCCAGGCCCAGCCTTCTTCGGTGAAGCGATTAAGCGCCTCGGCACGCTGAAGGTCAGCGGCGCTCGGGCCTGGGGGAAGATCGCGCGGGCTGGCGAAACCTGAATTGCGCCCGGATGAGCCCTCACCAACCTCTGTCGCTTCAATCACAATGATCCGTGCCTGAGGCTGGAGTTCCGCGAGGCGGCGCGCGGCGGCAAGCCCGGTATAGCCGGCACCGACAATAACGTGATCCGCGGTGACATCGCCCTTTGCCCGGGCGCAGGCTGTGCGCGGCGGCAGCAGGGCATTGAAGCCGCAAAGGTCAGCATAAAGCGGGAAAGTCGGGTAGTTCATCGCGTTCTGTCTATGGAAACTGTCATCAAAGTGCAATCATATCGCGGGTTTGGGCGCGCTATCTCTGTTTGGGGTGAAGGTCGCAGGTGAGCCTCCGAACTCCCCAAGGACTCCGATCCTTCATAAGGCTGTCATCCACCTGTCACACAGCATTGCTAGGCCGCGTCTATGAAAAACGGGGCCTCCATGCTGGAAATCGAACGACTGACGCGACGCTTTGGCAGCAAAACGGCGGTAGATGGCGTGAGCCTGCGCATCCCAGCCGGGCAGATGGTGGGCGTGATCGGCCGTTCAGGCGCGGGTAAATCCACGCTGCTCCGCATGATCAACCGCCTGACGGAACCGAGCGAAGGCCGCATCATTTTCGATGGCCAGGATGTGACGCAGTTGAAGGGCAGGGCGCTGCGTGATTGGCGCATGCGCTCCGCCATGATTTTCCAGCAATTCAACCTGGTGCAAAGGCTGGATGTGCTGACCAATGTGCTGGTCGGCCGGCTCAATCAGCGGCCCATGCTGTCTTCCATGTTCAAGATGTTCACCGCCGAAGAACGCGCCATGGCGCTGACCGCGCTTGATCGCTTTGACCTTGCCGAGGCCGCGCTGCAACGCGCCGACACACTTTCTGGTGGCCAGCAGCAGCGCGTCGCGATTGCCCGCGCGCTGATGCAGAACCCGCGCCTGATCCTGGCCGATGAGCCGATTGCCTCGCTCGACCCGCGCAATTCTAAGATTGTGATGGATGCGCTGCGCGATGTTAACCGCGATGGCCTGACCGTGCTGGTCAATCTGCATGACCTGACAACGGCGCGCAATTATTGCGACCGCATTGTCGCGCTTAATGCTGGGCGCGTGGTGTTTGATGGCCCGCCAGCGGAACTCACCGCCGCCCGCATCCGCGAGGTTTATGGCGTGACCGAAGAAGAATTCGCCGAAGAGGCCGCCCTGGCTGTCGGCGCCACACCGCATCAGCTTGCGGTGGCTTGAAAACTATCCCCCCAAAAGGAGATTGCGACATGATCACCCGTCGTTCGCTGGCCACGCTTGCCGCTGGCGCTGCCCTGCTGCCAAGCCTTGCCAATGCACAGACCTGGACCCCGCGCCGGACGGAGACCTTCACCGAAGGCTTCCCCGCGCCGGGCCGCCGCCCCTGGGCCGATCAGGTGCCGCAGCTGCGTGTTGGCCTGATGGGTGGTGAGAATGAAGCCGATCGCCTGGGCCGCTTTGGCGCCTATCGCGAATTGCTGGAACGCACCTTTGGTGTGCCGACAAGGCTTTTCCCGGCGTCCGATTATGCAGGCGTCTTGCAGGCTTTTGCCGCGAAGCAGATTGAAATCGCGGGGCTTGGCGCTTCCGCCTATGCGGGCGCCTGGCTTGATACAAATGGCGGGATGGAACCACTTTTCGTCGCGGAAGAAGCGGATGGGTCCATCCATTATCTTTCAGTGATGGTGGTGCGCGCCGATAGTGGCATCACGTCTCTGGAACAGATGCGCGGCAAGGCGCTGGCCTGGGCGGATGCCAATTCCGCTTCCGGCTACCTCATTCCGCGCTTCTCACTCCGCCGCGCCGGTATTGGCGTGGAACCCGGGCAGTATTTTTCGCGCACTGGCTTTGGCGGTGGGCATGAACAGGCGGTAGTTGCCGTGCTGCAGCGCCAATATGATGCTGCCGTCACCTGGACCTCTGGCCAGGGTGATGAGGCGCAGGGCTTCAGCCGTGGCAATCTGACCGCCATGGTACAAAAGGGCCTGCTGAATATGCGTGATCTGCGCATTATCTGGCGGTCCGAACCCATCCTGAATGGCCCAATGGGCACGCGCACCGATCTTCCTGCGGCCTTCAAGGAAGATATCAAGCGCTTCCATTTGGCGCTGCCCAAGACGCATCCGGATATCTACAAGCAAATCGAACGTGGCGGCGGCACGGGCTATCGTGAAGTGCGCCATCAGGATTTCGAACTCTTTGTCGAACTCCGCCGTGAAGAAGCCGCGGCGCGCCGTCGTCGTTCCTAAGATGCAGGAAGCCTATGCCACCAGCCTTCCCGCGGTAATCCGCGGGGAGGAAGCCTTTCGGGCGGCGCGCCGCCAGAAGCGCAATGCCGCGCTTTTGGGTGTGGCGGTGGTATTGGGCTGTTTGATTATCGCAGCCTGGGTGAGTGAAGCGCATCCCGCGAAACTTTGGGCCGGGCTGCCGCGCATTTTTGAATATTTCATCCGAATCCTGCCTGATTTGCGCTGGGATGCGCTGTTTGCGAATGCGGAGACGGAAGGCTCCATCGCCTTCTGGTTCTATCGCCTACCGGAATGGGCTTTGTTGATTGTGGAAACCGCCAATATGGCGGCACTCGCCACACTGCTTGGTTCGGCGGTTTCGTTGCTGCTCGCTTTTCCCGCGGCGCGCAACATTGCGCCTTCAGGTCTGGTCTATAACCTAACGCGGCGCTTTCTGGAGGCGCTGCGCACCATTCCCGAAATTGTCTATGCGCTGATTTTCGTTTGGGCCTTTGGCGTTGGCGCGCTGGCGGGCATTTTGGCGATTGCTCTCCATAGTGCGGGCGCCAATGGGAAGTTGTTTGCCGAGGCGATTGAGAACGCCGATATGAAACCCTGGGATGGCGTGACCTCTGCCGGTGGCAGTTGGTTTGCCGCCTGCCGCTTCGCCATTTTGCCGCAGGTGCTGCCCAATTTCCTTTCCTATCTGCTGCTCCGGTTTGAAATCAACATACGCTCCGCCAGCGTGATTGGCTTTGTCGGCGCCGGCGGCATTGGTGAGGAGCTCTATAAGGTGATCTCCTTCAATTATTATGAGGAAATCAGCGCCATCATCCTGCTGATTATCCTGACCGTCGCCAGTGTTGATCTTCTGTCCGAAAGGCTGCGCCACGCCGCGATTGGCCGGCTGGAGGCTGCACGATGAGTGAGAGCACCATCTCCGCCTGGCGCACACGCATGCCGGCTGCCTTTGGGCCGGGGCCCTTCCGGCGGGGGCTGCGCTTTCTTGGCCTGGTGCTGTTTCTGGTGTGGTTTATCGGCACGCTTTGGTATTTTGATTTCTCGCCGACGCGGCTTTGGAATGGCTTGAGCGGGCTTGGTAAGATCATCGTGCTGATGATCCCGCCCTCCCCAGGGGAGCTTTGGATCGAAATCATGAAGGGCATGGCGGAGAGTGTCGCCATGGCCTTCCTCGGCACTTTTCTGGCCGCACTTGTCGCCATTCCGCTGGGTTTCATGGGGGCGCGCAATGTGGTCACGGTGACGCTGCTGCGCTTTTCGTTCCGCCGCGTCCTGGATGGTATGCGTGGCGTGGATCAATTGATCTGGGCACTTGCCTTTGTGCGCGCGGTGGGGCTTGGGCCTTTGGCCGGGGTGCTCGCGATTTTCATCTCGGATATTGGGATCTTGTCGAAGGTTTATGCGGAAGCCATCGAAAACGCCGAAAAGCGCCAGGCCGAGGGCGTGACCGCCGCTGGCGGCGGGCGGCTACTTGGCATCCGCTTTGGGCTTTTGCCGCAGGTCGCACCCGTTATGCTGGCCCAGGCGCTTTATTTCTTTGAAAGCAATACGCGTTCCGCTTCCATCCTGGGTGTGGTGGGTGCTGGCGGGATCGGGTTGCAGATCGCTGAGCGTATTCGCGTGCGCCATTGGGATGAGGTGGCCTTCATCATTATCCTGATGATCATCACGGTCGCCGCGATTGACTGGATTTCTGGGCGCATCCGCCGCCGCCTGATCAACGCCTGACCTGCCCGGGCCGAATTCCCGGGTGACGGCGCCGCCCAATCCAGCCTAGGCTTCCCTTATGGGGAAACCAGGACGGGCATGAGCGAGACCACCGCGCAAGGCGGCATATTCAGCATCAGCGGTCGGCAATGGCTGATCCTGCTGATGGTGCAATTGGCCAATCTGCTATTCGGCATGACCATCACGCTGGCCAATCTGGTGCTGCCGGATATGCGCGGTGCGCTTTCCGCCACGCAGGATGAAATTTCCTGGGTCATCACGCTCAATCTTGTGGCGACCGCGGTGGCAACCCCGGTGACAGGTTGGCTCGCGAGCCGTCTTGGCTGGCGCAATCTGATGTTTGGCACGGTTTCGGGTTTCACGATTTGCTCGCTTCTGTGCGGATTCGCGACAAGTCTCGACATGCTGATTTTGGCGCGTATTGGTCAGGGCGCTTTTGGTGCGCCCATCATGCCCATGGGGCAGGCGATATTACTTGCATCCTTCCCGCGACACTTGCAGCCGACAGCGATTGTCATCTGGGGTGTGGGCGCCGTATTCGGCCCCGTGCTTGGCCCCATTCTTGGCGCCATGGTGACCGAGGCCTGGAATTGGCGCGCGGCGTTTTTCATGATCGTGCCGCCGGGAATCGCGACCTTGGTCTGCATTTGGTTCGCACTGTCGGACAGAACCGAACGCAAGCCCGTTTCCTTCGACTGGACCGGCTTTCTTGCGCTTTCCGTTGCCATCATCTGCATCCAATTGATCCTTGATCGTGGGCAAAGGCTGGATTGGTTCGAAGCGCCAGAAATGATCGCCTGCGCGGTGATTGGCGCCATCAGCTTCTACATCTTTGTCGCCCATTGCCTGACCGCATCGGCCCCTTTCCTCAATCCCAGGCTTTTCCTGGACCGCAATTTCGCCATCGGTACGGCGATTGCGTTTGTGATGGGGATGCTCGCCTTCACCAGCCTCACGCTTTTCCCGACCATGCTGCATGATTTGCGGGGCTATCCGGATAGTGCCGTGAGTATCCTGATCGCGGCGCGCGGCATGGGGAATTGGGTGGCGTTTCTGGTTGTGGTGCAACTGACCCGCTGGGCGCCGCGCTTCACCATCGGGCTTGGAATGTTCTTGCAGGCATTATCAGGATTCTGGATGGCGCAATTCGACATCAACGTAACAGAAACTCAGATTTTCTGGTCGCACTTGTTGCAAGGTTTCGGTCAATCCATCGCCTTCACACCCATGACCGTGATGGCGTTTTCCACCCTGCCCGCGCATCAGGTGACGGAGGGGTCCGCCATTTTCACGCTCATGCGCAATTTCGGATCAAGCCTGTTCATTTCCATCGCGGTGATGATGCTGATCAGATCCAGCGGCGAAAACTATGCGCGGCTCGGCGAATTCGTGACGCCTTATAACAAGTTGCTGAGCTTGCCGAATTTCCCGGCAAGCTGGGATCTGGAAAGTGCGTCTGGCCTGTTTCGCCTGGCGGGCGAAATCCAGCGCCAGGCGGCGATGATCGGCTATGTGAATGCCTTCTACCTGATGGCAGCAACGGCAGCGATCAGTGTGCCGCTTGCTTTCCTTATGCAAAGGGCGAAGCGCGTGGGTTAGGGAAGGGGCGGCAATCTCCCCCCAACCCAATTTTGCACAAAATTACGCCAATTGGCGTAAAAAAAGGCCGTCTGTGGCTGCTTCGTATGCGCCGGTGCGCCTGTTGCTGGCCCTTTTCGTCCAGTCGGACGCCTTGGCCCTGTGAGGCCAGCGCTGATCCTTGAACGTGGGTGGTATGGCATGGCGTTTGCTGCTCCTTCCGCAATCATGGGAGGGCCACGCTCTGTCTACTGCTACGCCGCGTTCGAATCCGCAGCAATTGCTGCTGAACGGCATTGTTCATAGTTACGGTGCCGCGCGCGCCGTAGATGACGTGACGCTTGAAGTGAAGGCGGGTGAATTGGTCGCCCTGCTTGGTCCATCAGGCTGCGGCAAGACCACCTTGCTCCGTATTGTCGCTGGTTTCATCCGTCAGGCCGCCGGTCAGGTGGTGATTGGTGATCGTGCCGTGGATGATCTGCCGCCAAATCTGCGCGAAGTCGGCATCGTGTTTCAAAACTACGCGCTGTTCCCGCATATGACGGTGGCCGAGAATATCGCCTATGGCCTGGTGGCGCGCGGTGTGGGCAAGGCTGAACAGCGCGCGCGTGTGGCTGAGATGCTTGCCACTGTCCGGATGGAAGGCTTTGCGGATCGCAAGCCTCGGCAATTATCGGGCGGGCAGCAGCAGCGCATCGCACTGGCGCGCGCCTTGGCGGTGCAGCCGCGTATTCTGCTGCTTGATGAACCCTTCGCCGCGCTGGATAAGAATTTGCGGCTTGATATGCAGATCGAAATCAAGCGGCTGCAACGCCAATTTGGCCTGACCGCCATTCTGGTCACGCATGATCAGGAAGAAGCCATGTCCATCGCCGATCGCATCGCGGTGATG
>JBIIGZ010000182.1:0-6471 GCA_044236185.1 Roseomonas sp.
GGGGCGATTGGCGTCTTGCGCGTCGCGGTCGCGGATTTCGGCTTCCACTTGGGCGGGGTCAGCGGCGACACCGCGCGCCGTCAGTTCCAGGAAGCGCCTACGGGCGCGTTCAACCACACTCGCGGTGATGAAAAGTTTTACCTGGGCATCGGGGAAAACCACCGTGCCGATATCCCGCCCATCCAGCACCGCGCCTTGCGCTGCGCCGAAGCGGCGCTGGAAATCGAGCAAGGCCGCGCGCACGGCGGGGATGGCGGCGACCTTGCTGGCCGCCATATCGGCCAGGGAACCACGCAGATCGCCGCGCGCGAGGTCTTCGGCGGTCAGCGCGCGGGCTTCGGCTTCGGCGATGCGGGCATCCTGGGGGTCTATGCCGCGATCCAAAACGCGCCGGCCAACAGCGCGATATAGCAGGCCGGTATCCAGGTAGGGCAGGCCAAGTTCGGCGGCGAGGCGCCTGGCCAGCGTGCCCTTGCCGGCGGCGGCGGGGCCGTCGACTGCAATCACGGTGCCGTGGGCACCGGCAATCACGGTGCCGGCGGGCAGCCTCATGCGGCGCGGATCGCGTCCGACCCGGCCAGGCGGTTCATCAGCGCGCCGAAGCCGGGGAAGGAGGTGTCAATGAAGCTCGCATCATCCACGGTGACGGGGTTCTGCGTGGCAAGGCCCATGACCAGGGCAGCCATGGCGATGCGGTGATCCATATGCGTGGTGACCAGCCCGCCGCCGGCGGGTGGTGCGCCCGTGCCATGGACCAGCAGATCATCGCCTTCGATGCTGACCTTGGCGCCATTGGCTTCCAGCAGCGCGGCGGTGGCGGCAAGCCGGTCGCTTTCCTTCACGCGCAATTCGGCAAGGCCACGCATGCGGGTGGTGCCCCGCGCGAAGGAAGCGGCCACGGCCAGGATTGGGTATTCGTCAATCATGGAAGGGGCGCGGCCCGGCGGCACATCCACGGCCTTGAGTTCCGTGTATTCGCCGATGATATCGCCAACCGCCTCACCGCCTTCGATCCGGGCGTTTTCGATCTTGAGCGCGGCACCCATTTCGCGGAGCGTGGTGAAAAGCCCAGTGCGCAAAGGATTGAGCCCGATTTGCGTGAGGCTGATGCGCGAACCGGGTACCAGAAGCGCTGCCACCAGCGGGAAGGAAGCTGAGGATGGATCGCCCGGCACGCTGATCGGCGCCGCCTTCAATTCCGGTTGGCCATCAAGACGCACCACGCGGCCTTCGGTAGTGTCTTCCACCGCCACCATGGCGCCGAAATGGCGCAGCATGTTTTCGGTATGATCGCGCGTGGGTTCCGGTTCCACCACGCGGGTGATGCCGGGCGCACACAAGCCCGCCAGCAGGCAGGCGCTTTTCACCTGGGCTGACGCGACGGGCAGGCGATAATCCAAGGGCAGGGGGTCTGTGGCGCCGCGCACGGCAAGCGGCAGGCGCCCGCCCTCACGGGTCCAGAATTGCGCCCCCGTTGCCGAAAGCGGGTCGGTCACGCGCTTCATGGGCCGGCGGCGCAGTGAGGCATCGCCGGTCATCACCGCAAAGATCGGATGGCCGGAGAGCAAGCCCAGCAGCAGCCGTGCCGCGGTGCCGGAATTGCCCATATCCAGGACATCGGCGGGCTCGGTCAGGCCACCTACGCCGCGCCCCGAAACCCGCCATTGGCCGGGGCCGAGCTTCTCCACCTCGGCGCCGAGTGCCCGCATGGCGGCGGCCGTGCGAAGCACATCCTCCCCTTCCAGAAGCCCGGTGATATCGGTGGTGCCGACGGCAAGCGCGCCGAACATCAGGGCGCGGTGGCTGATGGATTTGTCGCCAGCCACCCCGGCGCTACCGGTAAGCGGAGCAGAGGGTTTGCTGGCGCGGAAGGGGCGGGGCGGGGCACTGGACATGGGCGCGGTTTGACATGGCAGGGCAGGGCGTGGCAATGCGCGCGTCCCTGATTTTTATGGGATCGCTCTGGTCGTGCCGGGGCGGTTCCTTTGCAAAACCGCGCCCAGCGGAATTCAAGAGGCGTTTGCATGGCGAAGCCAGAACTCGGCCTGAAGCGGACTTGCGTCGCTTGCGGCGGGAAATTCTACGACCTGACCCGCGCGCCCGCGGTCTGCCCGAAATGCGGCACGGAACAGCCGGCGGAACAGCCGCGGCTTCGTCGCAATGGTGCGAACCCGTTGGATGAGCGGCTGAAGAAGGCGCCCGGTACGGCGGAGGCCGAGACCGATGATATCGAAGTGGGCGATATCGAAGGCGATGAGGCCATCGAAGACGCGGAAGAGTTGGAAGATGACGCCGAGGATATCGGTGAGGATATCGAAGTCGGCACTGATCGCGACGAAGAACAGTAAGATTGCCGGGGCGGTTTTAGCTGCCCCGTTTTTGACGCTGGTGCACGCGCCAATCGCCTGAGGCGATGATCGGCGCGGGGCCCAAGCTTTCCAGTGGAATCACATAGGCCCAGGCGCGGCGGCGATGCCCCGCCTCATCCGTCACGGTTAGGATGGTGCGGCGATACATGCCGGATGCGGCACCATCGGGCGCAGCATCTTCGATCTCATCCAGGATGGGCAAGGCTTTGGCGATATCCTGAAAGGTCAGGATTTCGCCCTGGATGGGTGATGCATCACCCAAGGTTAGCGCTGGGTAATCGCCAAGATCAAATAGCGTGCCGGTGGCTTGTGCCGGCGTGATGGCGGTGATGCCAGCCTTGGCCGCCGGGGCGTGCCAGAAGCCGCCTTGCATGAGCGTCCCATAGACAAAGACATCGGGCAGGTGATGGCAGCCTTCACCGCCAAGGGCTGCGGCTTCCAAAGGATGCGGGTGCAGGCCATGGGTAGCGAAGCCGCGGCGGACGGCCTGCACATAAGCCGCGGGGGGTGCCACAAAACCCTGTTGGCGTTCCGGGACCACCTGATAGGCGATGGCTTCAAGCGCCTGGCCATCGGGCAGAATGATGTGCCGTTCGCGGCGCTGATAGGCGTGGGGTGCGCCTTCCTTCTGATCCAGCGCTTGCCAGCCGGCTTCGGAGACTTCCAAGACCACGCCTTCGATAAAGCCACCCAGCCGGGGTTGGAAATTCAGCACGCCCCCACCGCGGCCCCGGCCAAAAAAGTCAAAGGTCAATCGCGTATCGGGCAGAATGCCAGGGCCAATTGGGCGGATGGCCGCCGGGTCATGGCCGTTCCGCGCGCACCAATCGCGCCAATCCTCGGCATCGGTATTGGAGCCATAGGCGAAGCTGTAGCGTGGCATCATGGGGCGAAGCTTATACATGTTTGAAATCAGCGCCGTTAACGCACGCCGAAGGCGGGCGCGAGCCCGAATGGGCGACGCCGCTTATGCGGCGAAGCCAAGCGCGCGGAGGCGCGCGCCGGCGCTGAGCATTTTCAAGCCAAGCGAAGTCGCTTGGCGCCTCGGAAAATGCGACCAAAAAATGCCCAAGGGCGGATCGGATACGATCCGCGGCACACAAATTAGCGGAGGGCTAGGACGAGAAGCATCAAACCGCCCAACGCAATGCGATAATAGCCGAAGGGCGTGAAGCCGATGCGTCCGATCAGCGCCAGCACGGCGCGCACCGTGATGAAGGCAACGATGAAGGCAGCGATGAAGCCGACCGCGATTTGGCCGAAGGCACTCGGGTCAATCTCAGCGCGCACTTTCCAAAGGCTGTAGAAGCTGGCGGCAAACATGGTCGGGATCGCGAGCATGAAGGAAAACTCGGCTGCGGTGCGCCGTTCAACACCAATCAAAAGCGCGGTGATGATTGTGGCGCCGGACCGCGATGTGCCCGGGATCATGGCCAAAGCCTGGCCAAGCCCGACAAGCACGGCGGCCAGCGGGCCGATTTCTGGCACGCTATGGATGCTTGGCGCCGGGCGCAGCTTTTCGATGGCGATGATGGCAATGCCCCCCACAATAAGCGCAATGGACACGACCCAAGGGTTGAACAACAGAGTTGTGATGGTCTTGTGGAACAGAAAACCGATGATCGCTGCCGGCAGGAAGGCGAGCATGAGGTTGATGACGTAATAGCGCGCCCGTCCCGGCCGCCACATGCCGCGCAAAAGATCAATAATGAGTGCGCGATAAATCCAGCAAACCGCGAGGATCGCGCCGAGTTGGATGGAGATTTCGAAAACCTTGCCGGGTGGTCCCTGAAAGCCGATCAATTCGCCGAGCAGAACCAAGTGCCCAGTCGAGGAAATCGGCAGGAATTCAGTAAAGCCTTCGACAATGCCCATCAACAGGGCAGAGAAAAGGGCGCTCAGGTCCATGCGCGTGATCCATGCGTGGCGCGGGCGGGCTGCCCGATTCGCGTTGGAGCATTTTCAAGCCAAGTGGAACACTTGGCGACTCGGAAAATGCGACCAGACAGAGATGCAGTGCGTGTCCGATGAACGCATGTGAAGCGGACATGCACTGATGGATGCTTGCGCCGGGGCGGGAGCCATGTCCACGCCCCGGCGAAGTGAGTTCCGGAGTATTTTCAAGCCAAGTGGAATACTTGGCGTCTCGGAAAATACGACCAGACTAAATATTCAGTAACGGTATTGTTCGGCCTTGAAGGGGCCTTGTGAATCCACGCCGATATAGCCGGCCTGCTGCGCGGTGAGTTGCGTGAGCGTCGCGCCAACCTTGGCCAGATGCAGCGCTGCCACCTTCTCATCCAAATGCTTGGGCAGGGTATAGACCTTGCGTTCGTACTTGGACGTATTGGTCCAGAGTTCGATCTGCGCGAGCACTTGGTTGGTGAAGGAAGCCGACATCACGAAGGAAGGATGCCCCGTCGCATTGCCAAGGTTCACCAGGCGGCCTTCGGACAGAAGAATAATGCGCTTCTGGTCGGGGAATTCGATTTCATCCACCTGCGGCTTCACATTGTCCCACTTCATGTTGCGGAGCCCCGCCACCTGAATTTCGGAATCGAAGTGCCCGATATTGCAGACAATGGCGCGGTGCTTCATGGCGCGCATGTGATCAACCGTGATCACATCCACATTGCCTGTCGCGGTCACGAAAATATCGGCCATCGGTGCGGCCTGTTCCATGGTAACCACCTGATAGCCTTCCATGGCGGCTTGCAGGGCGCAGATTGGGTCAACCTCGCTCACCATCACGCGGCAGCCGGCATTGCGCAGCGACGCGGCAGAACCCTTGCCCACATCACCAAAGCCGCACACCATCGCAACCTTGCCGGCCATCATCACATCGGTGCCACGACGGATCGCATCCACCAATGATTCACGGCAGCCATAAAGATTGTCGAATTTCGACTTGGTCACGCTGTCATTCACATTGATTGCCGGGAAAAGCAGGCGCCCTTCCTTGGCCATGACATAAAGCCGATGCACGCCTGTCGTCGTTTCTTCCGAAACGCCCTTGATGGAGGCCGCGAGCTTCGCGAACCAGCCGGGCTTGGTCTTCAGGCAGTTCTTGATCAGGGCGAAGAAGACTTCCTCTTCCTCATTCGTCGCCTTGTCCAGGAACGCGGTATCGCCCTGTTCGGCGCGCAGCCCGTAATGCACGAGCAGCGTCATGTCGCCGCCATCATCGAGCAGCACATTGGGCTCCCCACCATCGGCCCATTCCAGCGTGCGCTGCACATATTCCCAATATTCCGGGAGCGTTTCGCCCTTGACGGCGAAGACCGGCGTGCCGGTTTCGGCGATGGCGGCAGCGGCATGATCCTGGGTTGAGAAGATATTGCAGGAAGACCAGCGCACATCGGCGCCAAGATGCTTCAGGGTTTCGATCAGCACCGCAGTCTGAATGGTCATGTGCAGGCAGCCCGCGATGCGCGCACCCTTGAGCGGCTGGGAGGCGCCATATTCGGCACGCACCGCCATCAGGCCGGGCATTTCATCCTCGGCCATGGCAATTTCCTTCCGCCCCCAGGCGGCGAGGGAAAGGTCTTTGATCACGTAGTCTTGGGCGGCCATGGCGAAATCTCCTTCATGCTGGCGGGGCGGGTAACACGGGGCGGGGCGCGGGGCTAGAGGGAAAGAAGAATATAAAGATACCTTTATGTCTTTTTCGGGCTGGCTCGTTTTGCCGGGCGGGCTAAGCTCGCCCGACAAACCCCGGGGAGGCGCTTATGGCCGAACAAAGCTTAGGCATTCTTGAACAACGGCGGATCGAAGCCGCCTTTGCCAAGGGCATCTATGAGGAAATGAAGGCGCAACTCGGCGAGGCGCAGGCGAAATCCATCCTATCCGCCGCCATCATCAAGCTCGCCAAGGAAAGCGCCGCCGAGATGGCGAAGCAGGGGCCGGACGGCAAGCCATCCTTGGAACACTTCATCTCCCTCCAGCCGCTCTGGACCAAGGGGGATGCGTTGCAGATTGAGACGCTGCGCAAGGACGCCAAGCATTATGATTTCAACGTGACGCGCTGCCGCTATGCCGAGATGTATCGCGCCATGGGGCTGGCCGAGCTTGGCGCGATCCTGTCCTGCAATCGTGATGGCGC
>JBIIGZ010000041.1:0-21110 GCA_044236185.1 Roseomonas sp.
TGGACGGGCACCGGGCGACCGGTTGCGCGTCTTTTGCTTTGAACCAGCGATCCATGAAGGGGGTTGTGCCGCGTGCAAGTCGTCGTTCGTGACAACAATGTTGATCAGGCGCTGAAGGCGCTCAAGAAAAAATTGCAGCGTGAAGGGGTCTTCCGTGAAATGAAGATCCGCCGCCACTACGAAAAGCCATCTGAGCGCCGCGCGCGTGAGGCTGCGGAAGCTGTGCGCCGCGCCCGTAAGGTTGAGCGCAAGCGGATCGAACGCGAAGGCTTCTGATTAGCCTAAACCGGGTTTGAAATCGGCAATCCGCGGCGCGGGGCAACCCGTGGGCCGCGGTTTTGCGTTTCAGGAGCGTTTCCCGTTCACATGGTTTGCGGGAAATGCTCTGAGATTTTGTTGGGTCGCATTTTCCGAGCCGCCAAGTGGTGCCACTTGGCTTGAAAATGCTCCGGCTACAAACGCGCTGCCAGCTTGCGGGCCAAAAGATAGCCAAGCCCGCCGCCCAGGGGCGCGGCCGGCAAGGCAAGCAGCCAGCCCGCATGGGACCCGGCCACCACCAAAGCGAGGCCCGCGTATAGTGTGAGGCCACCCACCAGGCTGCCCACCACCCCAGCCGTCAGGCCAAGCACCAGAATTTCTTCGCGCGAAATACTCATGGTCCGGGGATGGGGCCGAGCGCGTGGTTTGACAAGCCCCGAGGCGCGGAATATCACGCGCCTTCCTTCCGGGAATGTGGACGGGCCTTCGGGGTCCGCGCCCGCCCTGGCCAGCCGGCCTGGGACTACCGGGACAACAAGGCCCTGATGGGCATAGCAAGAAAGGCCATCGCATCCGCGGTGGAACAAGCGCATGACGAAGCGCGCCGAAAGCAAATACAAAATCAATCGCCGCCTTGGCGTGAACCTTTGGGGCCGTGCGAAATCGCCGGTTGCCAAGCGTGAATATGGTCCTGGTCAGCATGGCCAGCGCCGCAAGCAGAAGCCGACCGATTTCGGCGTGCAGCTGATGGCGAAGCAGAAGCTGAAGGGCTATTACGCGAATATCGGCGAAAAGCAGTTCCGCAAGTATTATGAGGAAGCCGTGCGCCGGAAGGGCGACACTTCCGAAAACCTGGTGGAATTGCTGGAACGCCGCCTGGATGCGGTGATCTACCGCATGAAGCTTGCCGTCACCCCCTTCGCAGCGCGCCAATTCGTCAATCACGGCCATGTGCTGGTGAATGGCAAGCGCCTCAATATCCCGTCCTATTCCGTGAAGAATGGCGATGTGATTGAGGTGAAGGAAAAGTCGAAGCAGCTGACCGCGGTGCTGGATTCAGCGCAGAGCACGGAACGTGACGTGCCTGAGTATCTCGAAATCGATCACCGCGCGATGAAGGGCAAGTTCCTGCGCGCGCCGAAGCTTTCCGATGTGCCCTATCCGGTGCAGATGGAACCCAATCTGGTGGTCGAATTCTACAGCCGCTGATCAGGCTTTATTGCCGTATGTTTCAAAGCCGGTGCCTTCGGGCGCCGGCTTTTTTGTTTACTTGGGGTTTTTTGCGGAACTGGCATCCGAGAGATTTTAGCAGCCTATAGACGAAACCCCTCTGGGCGCGTTACGCCACGCGCATGAGCCCTGCCGCCATCATCCTTGCCGCCGGTCTTGGGACGCGCATGCGTTCCACCCAACCCAAGGTGCTGCACCCCTTGGCGGGGCGGCCCATGATCCAACACTTGATCGGCGCTTGCGAAAATGTATTCGGGCGCATCGTGGTTGTTGTTGGGCCGGAGATGCCCACACTGGAAGACGCCGTGGCACCGCGGGAAGTGGTGGTGCAACGCGAGAGACTGGGCACTGGTCATGCGGCGCTGCAAGCTGCACCCTTGTTGGGCGGGCATCAGGGCGATGTCGCGGTGCTTTATGGCGATAATCCGTTGATCTCGGCGGCCACCTTGCAGGCGCTGGTGGCAGCGCGCCAATCTGCCGGGCTTGTGCTGCTGGCGATGCGGCCCGCTGATCCCGCGCGCTATGGCCGCGTGGTGCTGGATGAGAAATCAGAAGTTGTGCGCATTGTCGAATGGGCGGATGCGACGGAAGAAGAACGCGCGATTGGGCTTTGCAATGCGGGCGTGATTTGCGCCCCGGCGCAGGAATTATTCCGCTGGCTTGGCGCGATCAGCAACAACAACGCCAAGGGCGAATATTACCTGACCGATGTGATCCAACAGGCGCGGGCCGAGGGCAAGCGCGTGGTCGCGGTGGAGGCGCCAGAGGCTGAGCTTCGCGGCATCAATAGCCGTGCGGAATTGGCGCAAGCCGAAGCCGAAGTGCAGCGCGGCTTGCGCGCTGCCGCCATGGCGGGTGGTGTGACGATGTTGGCGCCAGAGAGTGTTCATCTTTGCCATGACACGCAGTTGGGCGCGGATGTAGTGCTGGAGCCGAATGTCTTTTTTGGCCCTGATGTGACGGTGGAAGATGGCGTCACCATTCGCGCTTTCAGCCATTTGGAAGGCTGTGTGGTGAAGCGGGGCGCGGTGATCGGCCCCTATGCGCGGCTCCGTCCTGGCAGCATTATTGAGAACCACGCGCATGTCGGGAATTTTGTGGAGCTGAAGGCGACCACGCTCGGCGCCGGGGCCAAGGCCAATCATCTATCCTATCTTGGGGATGCAATGATTGGCGCGGGGGCGAATATCGGTGCTGGCACCATCACCTGCAATTATGATGGCGTGGCGAAGCACCGCACCGAAATCGGTGAAGGCGCTTTCATCGGCAGTGATACCGCGCTGGTGGCACCGGTGAGGGTGGGGGCGCGCGCATTGGTCGCGGCCGGCAGCGTGATTACGGAAGACGTGCCGGATGATGCGTTGGCGATTGCGCGCGGGCGCCAGGCGGTCAAGCAGGGACGCGGCTTCAAGGGCAAGGGGAAGCGCTGATGTGCGGCATTGTTGGTGTGGTTGGTCAGGCAGCGGCGGCACCTCGGCTTTTGGAAGCACTGCGGCGGCTTGAATATCGCGGCTATGACAGCGCGGGCATTGCGACGCTGATTGACGGCAAGATTGATCGCAGGCGTGCTGAGGGCAAGCTTGGCAATCTGGCAGCCGTATTGGACGCAAGCCCGCTGCCAGGCATCACCGGCATTGGCCATACGCGTTGGGCCACGCATGGCGCGCCCACCACGCGCAATGCGCATCCGCATGGTACGGCGCGCGTGGTTGTTGTGCATAACGGCATTATCGAAAACCACGCTGAATTGCGCGCCGAATTGGAAGCGCGCGGCCACATCTTCCAGACCGAAACCGATACCGAAACCTTCGCGCTACTGGTGGATGATTTCCTGCAAGCCGGTCATGCGCCGGACGCCGCCGCCGCCGCCGCGCTGAAGCGCGTGCATGGCGCCTTTGCGCTCGCGATGATTTTCGCGGGCCATCCGGATTTGCTGATTTGCGCGCGCCAAGGCGCGCCACTCGCCGTTGGTTATGGTGAGGGGGAGATGTTTGTGGGTTCGGACGCGCTGGCGCTGGCGCCCCTTACGCGGCGCATCGCCTATCTGGAAGAAGGCGATTGGGCTGTGCTGGATCGGCACAGCGCGCGGTTTCATGACGCAAGCGGTGCTGAAGTGGCGCGCGAGATCAAGCTGACGACAGTTTCGGGTGCCACTACCGGCAAGGGCAATTACCGCCATTTCATGGAAAAGGAATTGCATGAACATCCGGTGGTGCTGGGCGATACGCTGACGCAATATCTGGAACCGGCGCAGCGGCGTGTGGTTTTGCCTGCATTGCCCTTCAATCCTGTGACGGTACCGCGCTTGACCATGACCGCTTGCGGCAGTGCCTATCTGGCGGGTTTGGTTGGGCGTTATTGGATTGAGGAATTGGCGCGGCTTCCCGTGGATGCTGATGTCGCCAGTGAATTTCGCTATCGTGATCCGCCGCTGCCAGAAGGTGGCGGCGCCCTGCTGATCAGCCAAAGTGGGGAGACCGCCGATACCATGGCGGCGCTTCGCTTGTTGAAGGAACGTGGGCAAAGCGTGCTTTCGATTGTGAATGTGCCGGAAAGCACCATGGCGCGGGAAAGCGATGCAGCGGTGCTGACCGTGGCAGGGCCGGAAATAGGCGTTGCCTCCACCAAGGCTTTCACCGCGCAGCTTGCGGTATTGGCCTGCCTGGCGATCGGGCTTGGCCGTGCGCGTGGGGCGATTAGCGCCGCACAGGAAGCGGAACTGACCGCTGCATTGTTGGAAGTGCCATCCAATGCGGCCGCAGTGCTGGAACGCGATGGTGAAATTCGTGCCATGGCCGCCGAAGTTGCCATGGCGCGGGATGTTCTTTTCCTTGGCCGAGGATCGCTTTACCCGATCGCCTTGGAAGGTGCGCTGAAGCTCAAGGAAATTTCCTATATCCATGCGGAAGGCTACGCAGCCGGCGAAATGAAGCACGGCCCGATTGCGCTGATTGATCCTGCGGTGCCGGTGATCGCGCTTTGCCCCTCAGGCCCTTTGTTTGAGAAAACCGCGTCCAATCTTCAGGAATCAGCGGCGCGCGGTGGTCGCGTTATGGCCTTCACCGATGATCTGGGTGCAGAGAAACTGCGCGGCTTTGCCGAGCGCATTGTGGTGCTGCCGCGTGTCCCGGCCTTTGCCGCGCCCATTCTGCACACGATCCCGGTGCAATTCCTTGCCTATCATGTCGCAGTGCTGAAGGGCACGGATGTGGATCAGCCGCGCAACCTCGCGAAAAGCGTCACGGTGGAATAGGGTTCAATTTTACTCCGGCTGTACGCCCAATTCGCGAAACGCCTTGCCGGTTGTTTCATATTCAGAAGCAAGCAAGCGCCCAAGATCAGCGCGCCCACGGAATTGCGGCACGGCGCCCCAGTTTTCCGCGAAGCGCTTGAACCCTTCGGTTTCCATCGCGCGGCGGCAGGCTTCCTGCAACCGATCCAGGATCGGTTCCGGCGTGCCGCGTGTTGCCCAAAGTGCCGCGTAGGAGGGCTGTGAGGCAGCAATACCCTGTTCGCGCGCCGTTGGCACATCCGGAAATGCAGGGTGACGCCCTTCTGAGAATACCGCGATCAGCCGCGTCTGCCCCGCCCGCGCCATGGGTACGCCAGATGCCACAACAATCGCTGCAAAATCCAAGCGCCCCGCGATCACTTCTGTGAGTGACGCGCCATCGCCGCGAAAGGGCACATGAGTCCATTGCCCACCAGCGGCAATTTGCACGCGATGCACGCCAAGAAAGGGCGCAGAATTCGGCCCAGGTGAACCATAGTTCAATGGGCGCTGCTTTGCTGCCGCGACCAGATCGGGCAGCGTCCGCCAGGGGCTATCGGCCTTTACCATGATGCCAAGAATATTCTCGGTCACATTGCAGACCGGCGCCACGGCATCCGGCCCAAGCCCCGTGTTGCGCACCAGATGCGGCTGGAAAGCGAGCGGCACCAGCGGCGCATAGGCCAGCGTATGCCCATCCGGCGCTGCGGCCATCAATGCCCGCATGCCGACAACGCCCGATGCGCCGGATTGGCTGGTCACCACAAAATTCTGCCCGAATTCGCGTGTGAAGGCATCGGCCAAGGCGCGCGCCGCCGCATCCGTGCTGCTGCCTGTTGCGTAAGGGTTGATGATGGTCACGGGCCGATCCGGAAAAGCCTTGGCCGCAAAGGGGATCAGCAATAGGGCAAGGCATAAAAAGCGCTTCATCGGCATCACTCCTCAATAATCGCAACCGCACGTGTCCAGCCGGCGGAACCGCGATGTACCTTAACGGGGAAGCAGGAAATCATGAAGCCATCCGGCGGCAGGCTTTCCAGATTCGTGAGCTTTTCCATGTGGCAATAGCCAATCTCGCGCCCCGCGCGATGGCCTTCCCAGATCAGGGACGCATCGCCGGTTTCCTGTACCTTCTTCTTCGTCAGGGAAAACGGCGCATCCCAGGACCAGCCATCAATCCCCGTCACGCGCACGCCCTGTTCCAGCAGCCAAAGTGTGGCCGCCTTGCCAACCCCACAGCCGCTATGGATGAAATCATCCTGCCCGTAACGGCTGGCCGCGCGTGTATTCACCACCACAATTTCCAAGGGCTTCAGCGTATGGCCGATGCGCTTCAATTCCGCCTGCACATCGCCGGGCGTTGCGACATAGCCATCCGGAAAATGCCGAAAATCGAGCTTCACGCCAGGCTGAAAGCACCATTCCAACGGCACTTCATCAATGCGCCAGGAAGGCTCGCCCCCTGGTACTGTTCTTTCATTCATGCGGCTGAAGAAGTGATAGGGTGAATCAAGATGCGTCCCGCTATGGGTTGTGATGCGCACCACTTCCCGCGCGGCGAATTGGCCTTCGGGCAATTGATCAACGCTGATGCCGAATTCCTGCGCCAGGCGCGGCGCGGTCATGTGATGATCGTGATACTCAATCTCGGGCAACATATGCGGCGGGTCAGATGCGATCCCGCCTTTGAGTGCGACCGAAATATCAATGAAACGGCGCGCCATGGCTCTTCCCCCTTATTCTTCAAAAATCGCAACAGCGCGGGTCCAGCCGGCGGAGCCGCGATGCACCTTCACTGGCAGGCAGGAAATGGTGAAGCCGCTGGGCGGCAGCTTGTCCAGGTTGGAAAGTTTTTCGATGTGGCAATAGCCAATCTCTCGCCCGGCGCGATGGCCTTCCCAGATCAGCGAAACATCGCCGGTGGCCGCAACCTTTTTCTTGGTGAGTGAAAACGGCGCATCCCAGGACCAGCCATCGGTGCCCGTCACGCGCACGCCCTGTTCCAGCAGCCAAAGCGTTGCTTCCTTGCCCATGCCGCAGCCGGAATGGATGTAATCATCCTCCCCATAACGCGCGCCGGCGGCGGTATTCACCACAACAATCTCCAGCGGCTTCAGCGTATGGCTGATGCGCTTCAATTCGGCCTGCACATCATTGGCCGTCGCGACATAGCCATGCTCAAAATGCCGGAAATCGAGCTTCACGCCGGGCTGCAGGCACCAATCAAGCGGCACTTCATCAATGCGCCAGGAAGGCTCGCCACCCGGCACCAGCCTTTCATTCATGCGGCTGAAATAGTGATAGGGCGCGTCAATATGCGTGCCATTATGGGTGCTGATCTGCACGCGCTCAATCGCGGCATATTCGCCTTCAGGCAATTGATCCACGCTGATGCCGAAATCCTGCGCCATGGCGGGCGCGGTCATGTGATGGTCCAGATATTCGATCTTCGGCAGCGCATGGGGCGGGTCACTGATGATGCCGGCCTTCAGTGCGACGGATATGTCAACGATGCGACGGGGCATGGGGTTCCTCCTTTTCTTCAGATCAAACGGGCCAGGCGATGGCGGGTGCAATGGCGCCGCGGCATTCACCAAAGCCGATGGAAACAGCGCCGGGCGCCTCAGCGCGGGCGCGGAAAATCACCTCATCACCATCCTGCAGCCAGCGGCGGGTTTCGCCATTGGGCAGCGTGATGGGGCCGCCAAGACCAAGTTCGGCAAGGCAGGCGGCGGCCGTTTCTTCCGGCCCGGAAACCGTGCCGCTGCCGAGCAAATCACCGGGCAAAAGATTGCAGCCATTGGTGCCGTGATGCGCCACCATTTGCGCCGCTGTCCAATACATGCGGGCGAATTCCGTATCCGTCAGTAGGGCGGGCGCCGTATTTGCCGCACGCATCTTGGCTGTCACCAGCAGGGCCTGCATGCGAATGCCAAGCGCGCCCGCCGCACGGTTCCAGGCGCTATCCAGATAGGGCAGGGGTGGTGGGTCAATCGCTGGTGCTGCCTGGGCGAAGGGTTCCAGCGCTTCCGCCGTGATCACCCAGGGCGAGATTGAGGTTGAAACACTCTTCGCCAAAAAAGGCCCGAGCGGTGGCATTTCCCAACGCTGGATATCGCGCGCGGACCAATCATTCAAAAGCCCGAAGCCGAAGATGCGGCTGGGTGCCTCCGCCATGGTGATCGGCGTGCCGAGCTTGTTTTCGCCCGCAATCCAGATCGCCAATTCCAATTCGTAATCCATCGCCTCCGATGGGCCGAAGCGCACTTCGCCGTCGCTCCGGGCCCATTGGCCATGCGGGCGGATCACATCTTCGCCACTCACGCGGACGGAACTGGCGCGGGAATGATAGGCCACGGGCAAATGGCGGAAGGCTTGCGGCAGAGGGTTCTTCGGATCGCGGCGCACGCCAAGCCGGGCGCAATGATCATAACTCGCCATGAAATCGGAGAAATTAGCGACTGTGGCCGGCATGTGCATTTGCGCATCACGCATCGGCACCAGAATGTGCGCCGCCTGGGCTTCTGCGGGCGATCCCGCCGCCAACAATGCCGAGATTTGCGCGCGCAAACCGGCTGATGCGCCCCGCCCTAAGGCCATCAGCGCATTCAGGCTTGGTCCTGCGGCGGCTTCCGCAGCGGCGCCGGCAAGCAGGCCAGCGCTGATTACCGCGCGCAAATCCAGAATCATCTCGCCAATCGCAACCCCGCCGCGCGGCGCTTCTCCGGCGCGGCTGAAGACGCCGAAGGGCAGGTTCTGGATCGGGAAATCCTGCCCCGGCTGATTGGCGGAAGCGACCCAGCTTTTCAGGCCGGGGTCGTGGGTGGCATCCATTTGGGCGTTCCTATCGCTTTCTTGCGGGCGATCATGGCCTGCCGGGGCGTGAGCGCAAGCCCACTTGCGCAAGGCTTGGGAAAAGGCGCGATTTCAGCCTATTCTGCGTCAAAGCCCAGGAGGACCCAGATGCTCGACGCCACCACCAAGCTACCCTTGAAGGATCCCGCCCTGTTCCGTCAGGCGAATTACATCGCCGGCGCCTGGGTGCAGGCCGATAGCGGCAAGACGATTGCCGTGCGCAACCCCGCGACGGGTGAGGTGATTGGCGAAGTCCCCGCCATGAGCCAGGCCGAAACGCGCCGCGCCATTGAAGCCGCGAATGCCGCCTGGCCGGCATGGCGCGCGATGCTGGCCAAGGATCGCGCCGTGATCCTGCACAAGATCGCCGCGCTGATGCATGAAAACGCCGATGATCTGGCTGCGATCATGACGGCGGAACAAGGCAAACCACTCGCCGAAGCGAAGGGCGAAGTCGTTTATGCCGCATCCTTCATTGAATGGTTCGCCGATGAAGGCCGCCGCGTGCAGGGCGAGACTATTCCGCAAAATGCCAAGGGCCGGCGTATTTTGGTGACCAAGGAACCGATTGGCGTTTTTGCCGCCATCACGCCGTGGAATTTCCCTGCGGCGATGATCACGCGCAAAGCCGGGCCGGGCTGGGCGGCGGGCTGCACCGGCGTGATCCGCCCCGCATCGCAAACACCGTTTTCGGCACTGGCCTTGGCGGTGCTGGCGGAACGCGCCGGCATGCCTTCAGGTGTGTGCAATGTGATTACCGGGCCTTCTGGTGAAACGGGGAAGGAGCTCACCAGCAACCCGATCATCCGCAAGCTTTCCTTCACGGGTTCCACGGAAGTGGGGCGCGTGCTGCTCGCGCAATGCGCGGCGACGGTGAAAAAGACCTCGATGGAATTGGGCGGTAATGCGCCCTTTATCGTGTTTGATGATGCGGATTTGGATGCGGCGGTGGCCGGCGCCATGGCATCCAAGTATCGCAATGCGGGGCAGACCTGCGTCTGTGCCAATCGCATTTTGGTGCAGGATGGTGTTTATGAAGCATTCGCCGCCAAGCTGAAGACGGCGGTGGAAGGGTTGAAGGTCGGCCCCGGTATGGAACCTGGTGTGACGCAAGGCCCGCTGATCAATGCCGATGCTGTGGCGAAGGTTGAAGAACATATCGCCGATGCGCTGGCGCAGGGTGCGAGTGTGATCACCGGCGGCAAACGCCATGCGCGCGGCGGCAATTTCTTCGAACCGACGATCCTTTCGAATGTGCCGCGCGGGGCCAAGATTTTTGGCGAGGAAACCTTTGGCCCCGTCGCCCCCCTGTTCCGCTTCAAGACCGAAGAGGAAGCGATCAAGTTGGCGAATGATACGGAATTCGGTCTGGCCGCGTATTTCTACGCCCGCGATGTCGGGCGCATTTTCCGCGTGGCCGAGGCTTTGGAATACGGCATCATCGGCATCAATGAAGGCATCATTTCCACCGCCGAAGTGCCCTTTGGTGGCTTCAAGCAATCCGGCCTTGGCCGTGAAGGCAGCCATATGGGGATCGAAGAATATCTTGAAGTGAAATACCTGGCCCTTGGTGGAATCGGCACGTGACGGGCGCGATTTATCTGGAAGACCTGTTTCCGGGCCGGCGCTTTACCGCGGGTTCGGTGATGGTTGATGCCGAGGAAGTCAAACGCTTCGCTGCGCTTTATGACCCGCAGCCCTTCCATATGAATGAGGAAGCGGGTGCCGCACATCCGCTTTTTGGGCGGCTGGCCGCGAGTGGTTGGCATACTGCGGGCATGACCATGCGCATGGTCGTGCAGGCCATTGGTGGGATTTCCGGCGGCATTGTCGGTGGCGGTGGCGAGCTTCAATGGACCAAGCCGGTCTACCCCGGCGATACGTTGCGCGTAGAGATTGAGGTGCTGGAAGTAGCACCTTCGCGTTCCCGCCCGGATCGCGGTTCTGCGCTGATGCGCAACACAACCTTCAACCAGCATGATGAGCCGGTGCAGATTTTCACCGTGCGGCTTATTGTCCCGAAACGCCCGGCCTGATCGGCTTATTGAGGTTTCCATGGCCTATGATTTTGATCTTTTTGTGATTGGTGGCGGGTCTGCCGGGGTGCGCTCCGCGCGCATCGCGGCCGGGCATGGCGCGCGGGTGGGGGTTGCGGAAGAACGCTTCTGGGGCGGCACGTGTGTCAATGTCGGCTGCGTGCCGAAAAAAATCATGGTGAATGCCGCCGAATATGGCGCCTGGGCGGAAGATGCGGCGGCCTTTGGCTGGTCCTTTGAAAATCACGGGCATGATTGGGCGAAGCTGGCGGCGGCACGGGATGCCGAAGTGGCGCGGCTTTCGGCGATTTATGGCCGCTTGCTGGGCAATGCCGGGGTCACGTCCTTCGATGCGCGCGCCAGTTTTCTGGATGCGCATACGCTTGATGTCGGCGGCAAGCGCGTGACGGCAGAGCGCATCATCATCGCGGTTGGCGGTGTCGCGACGCGGCTTGATATTCCAGGCGCGGAGCTTGGGCTGATTTCCGATGATCTTTTCACCCTGAAAGCCTTGCCCAAGCGCGTTGCGGTGTTGGGCGCTGGCTATATCGCGGTGGAATTCGCCTGCATCCTGAAGGGGCTTGGGGCAGAGGTTGCGCTGGTGCATCGCGCGCCGCTGCCCCTGCGCGGCTTTGATGAGGATATTCGCAGCGCCGCTGCCGAGGCTTTGATCGCGCAGGGAATTGCCTGCCATGCCGGCGTGACCCCAACGCGTATTGAAGCGCGCGGTGCGGAACGTGTGCTGCATCTTTCCGATGGCTCGACGCTTGTGGTTGATGCAGTGTTTTTCTGCACCGGGCGCAAACCCGCCACAGCCGGGCTCGGGCTGGACAAGGCCGGCGTGCGCCTGGGCGATAATGGCGTGATTGCGGTGGATGAGAATCACGCGACCAGCCAGCCGCATATCTATGCCATTGGCGATGTGTTGGACCGCGTGAACCTCACACCCATGGCAACAGCGATTGGTCACGCTTTGGCCGATACGCTGTTCGGCAATAACCCACGCCGCGTCAGCTATGAAAACGTGCCAACGGCGGTTTTCATGAACCCGCCCATTGGCACTGTGGGCATCACGGAACAGGAAGCCGCCAAGCGCGGCCCCGCCGATATCTATGTCACGCGCTTCACCCCCATGCGCCACACCATCAGCAAGCGCGAAGGCCGCAAGACGCTGATGAAGCTGGTGGTCTGCCAGCGCACGCAAAAAATCTTGGGCGCGCATATGATCGGCGAAGATGCGGGTGAGATGATGCAGGGCATCGGCATTGCCGTGGTGATGGGTGCCACAAAACAGGATTTTGATCGCACCATAGGCATTCATCCAACGGCGGCCGAGGAATTCGTGACATTGCGCACCCGCACCCGCGTGGTGGGTGTGTGATGCAACCGGCGCAGCGCCTGATCATCGGCTTCGCCTCGGCGGGGCATTTTTTGCATCATGTGCTGACGGGCCTGTTCCTGACGCTGGCCGTTATTCTGGAAGCCATTTGGCAAAGACCCTATGCGGAAATCATCGCGCTGTGGACGCTGGGTGCCGCCATGATCGGGGTGGGCGCACCGCTGGCCGGTTGGCTCGCGGATCGCTTTGGTCATGCGCGCATGATGACGGTGTTTTTCCTGGGTATTGGCTTTGCTTCCATCATCGCAGGAACAGTGACCGATAGTGCGGAAATGGGCCTGGCACTCGCGCTGCTCGGCGGCTTTGGTGCGATTTATCATCCGGTGGCACTCGCCTGGGTTTCCATGACCGCGCCGCCCGATGCGCGTGGGCGGCTGATGGGTATTTTGGGCATTGCGGGCAGCATTGGCGTCGCCTGCGCTGCCGTTATTGCCGGTGGCCTCGCGGAGATCGCCGGCTGGCGCATGGCGATGATTATTCCCGGCATCATCACCATCATCGCCGGGCTTGCGCTGCTATTCTGCCTGCTCACTGGCCGTGTTGCCGCCAGCAATCACCAGCCAGGCGCAGAGGCAGCGCAGGCTGTGGCGAATGAGGCTGCGCGCATCCCCTGGGGCGTGCTGATCGTGCTCGCCATCACCTTCATGCTGGGCTCCATTGCCTACACTGCCTATTCCACTGCGCTTCCAAAGTGGCTGAGCGACATGCTGCTGCTTGATTCCACCAGGGCGGCGCAGCTTGGCCTGATTGTGGGTGCCACCATGTTGATGGGCAGCGCCGGGCAATTGATTGGCGGGCGGCTTGCGGATCGCATGCCGATGAAGGCGCTTTATGTTGCGACCTTCCTGATCAAGCTGCCCTTGATGATCCTGGCCGCCTGGTTTGGCGGCGCCTGGGCGCTGCTGGTCGCGGTGGTGATTGGCTTCATGTTTGATTTCGCCGCGCCGGTGGAAAACCTGCTGCTGGCGCGCTATTCATCTGGCAGGCGGCGTGGCCTGGCCTTCGGGCTGAAATTCGCCATGGGGTTTGTCGCCGCGCCGCTTGGCGTCAATCTTGTCGCCTGGGCTTATGGCGATGCCGCGGGCGGCGCGCCGGCGCTATTTCTGACGCTGGCCGCCCTTGGGCTGGTGATGCTTGTTGCGGCCATGGCGCTGCCGCGTGATGCGGGCGCGCGCACGGCAGCAAGGGCAGTTCCGGCGTAGGGCTTTCATCGCACCGTCATGCCGTGCAAACTGCTTTCACGTCAGCATTGAGGAATCTCGCCCGATGAAAACGCGCGCAGCCGTGGCTTGGGAAGCGAAAAAGCCCCTTTCTATCGAAACCGTGGACCTAGATGGCCCCAAAGCTGGAGAAGTGCTGGTCGAAATCATGGCGACCGGCGTTTGCCATACGGATTCCTATACGCTGGATGGGCTGGATTCTGAAGGGCTTTTCCCCGCCATCCTGGGCCATGAAGGCGCTGGCATTGTGCGCGAAATCGGCGCGGGCGTGACCAGCGTAAAGCCCGGCGATCATGTGATCCCGCTCTACACGCCCGAATGCCGCGCCTGTAAAACCTGCCTCAGTCAGCGCAGCAATCTTTGCACCTCCATCCGCGCGACGCAGGGCAAGGGTGTCATGCCCGATGGCACCAGCCGCTTCCGTTGCGAAACCACCGCACCCGGCAAGCCAGTATTCCATTACATGGGCTGCAGCACCTTTTCGAACTTCACCGTGCTGCCGGAAATTGCCCTGGCCAAAGTGCGCGAAGACGCACCCTTCGACAAGATTTGCTATATCGGCTGCGGGGTCACCACTGGCATTGGCGCCGTGATCTATACTGCGAAGGTCTGGCCCGGTGCCAATGTGGCGGTATTCGGCTTGGGCGGTATTGGGCTCAATGTCATCCAAGGCGCGCGCATGGTGGGGGCCGATAAGATCATCGGCGTTGACATCAACCCTGCCAAACAGGCCATGGCGCGCAAATTCGGGATGACGCATTTCATCAACCCGAATGAGATCGGCGCCGATAAGGTGGTGCAGGCGATCACGGATCTGACCGGCGGAGGTGCTGATTTTTCCTTCGATTGCACCGGCAATGTCGCGGTGATGCGTCAAGCTTTGGAATGCTGCCATCGCGGCTGGGGGGAGAGCATCATCATCGGTGTCGCCCCCTCAGGCGCCGAGATCGCCACGCGGCCCTTCCAGCTTGTCACGGGCCGTGTCTGGAAAGGTTCCGCCTTTGGTGGCGCGCGTGGGCGGAGCGATGTGCCGAAGATTGTGGATTGGTATATGGAAGGGAAGATCAATATTGACGATCTGATCACCCACACCATGCCGCTTGAGAAAATCAACGATGCCTTCGATCTGATGCATGAAGGCAAATCCATCCGATCAGTGGTGGTGTTTTAGCGGCAGCTGCTCACACCTCATTCACCATGCTCTCGAACTCCCGGAACAGGCTGATCGCCTCCGGGTCGAAAAACGGCAGGATTTGGCTCATGAAAATCCCTGCCGTGCCGCGGCCGTGGTCAATCCAATAGAAGGTATTGCCAAGCCCTGCCCAAGCGAGCCCGCCGGCAGCCCGGCCCTGGGGTGATGGGCGTCGGTTCACCAGGAAGGTCAGGCCCCAGCCATTCGCCATGCCGGGGAAGAAATCCGCATCGCGCGTTGCTGTCGGCACCGCGGAAATCATCGGGTGCACGGAAAGCGGCGCAATCTGGTCGCGCGCCATCTCTGCCACCGTCTCAGGCTTCAGCAGCCTGATCTTGCCGTGCTTGCCGCCATTCAGGATCATGCGCGCGAAAGCCAAATAGTCCCGTGCTGTGCCATAAAGCCCGCCGCCGCCTGACTCAAACTCCGGCTCCTGCGGTACCTCAAACGGAATGACGGAAAGCGCGCCATCCGCACCGCGCCCATGCATCGCCGCCAAGCGCGCCCTTTGGTCCGGGCGCAGCTTGAAGGACGTATCCACCATGCCGAGCGGTTCAAAAATCACCCGCGCCAGATGCGTGCCCAGTGTCTCCCCGGTTGCGGCTTCAATCATCTTGCCGGCCCAATCTATGCCGATGCCATAACTCCAATCCTCACCCGGATCGAAGAGCAGGGGCAGGGCAAGTGCGGCATTGCGGCAGGTGCCAACGGCGGGCGTTCCCGTGGCTTTTCGGAAGCGGGCGATATCCGCACTCCACATGTCATAGGCATAGCCTGACGTGTGCGTCAGCAAATGGCGCAAGGTGATGGGCCGCTTGGCCGGGCGCAGCCTGGGCTGGCCGGCCTCATCAAAGCCTTCCAGCACGCCAAGCGCGCCAATCCCCGGCACCAGCGTACTTGCTGGCGCATCAAGTGAAAGCTTGCCCGCTTCCACCAGCATCATGGCCGCCGCGCCGGTAATGGCTTTGGTCATGGAGGCAATCCAGAACACCGCATCGGGCTGCATCGGCTCCGCACTGCCGAGCGCCCGGCTGCCAAAACCGGCATCCCAGCTACTGCCATGCCGGTCACCAAAAGCCAGCACCAGGCCAGGGATCGCCCCAGCCTGAACTGCCTTTTGCATCCGGATCGCGATATCTTGCTGCCTGTCCATGGCTTGCCTTTCCTTCACTTGCCTGTCGCCAGGCCCGGCTGCTCTTCCCCTCGGCGCGGGCTCGTGTTTATTGTGCCCCGTCTTGTAACAAGGAGATAGGCGGAAATGACTGCGCGGGGCTGGAGCCCGGAATCATGGCGGAACATGCCGATCAGGCAAGTGCCGGAATATCCCGACCAGGCGGCTTTGGCCGCAATGGAAGCCAAGATCGCGCGATTTCCCCCGCTGGTTTTTGCCGGTGAGGCCCGGCGCCTAAAGGCCTCCTTGGCGCGTGCTGGCGATGGCCAGGCTTTTGTCTTGCAAGGTGGCGATTGTGCCGAAAGCTTCGGTGATTTCACCGCCAATGTAATTCGCGACACGTTTCGCGTGCTGCTGCAAATGGCGGTGGTGCTGACCTTTGGCGGTGCGCTGCCAGTGGTGAAGCTTGGCCGCATGGCGGGGCAATTTGCCAAGCCGCGCTCATCTGATTCTGAAACGCGCGATGGCGTGACGCTGCCTTCCTATCGTGGCGACATCATCAATGGCCCGGATTTCGATCCGGCGTCGCGCATTCCTGATCCGTCGCGGATGGAATTCGCCTATATGCAATCTGCCGGCACGGTGAATTTACTGCGCGCTTTCGCGACCGGCGGCTATGCGGATTTGCACGAAGTTCATCGCTGGAATCTGGGCTTTGTCGAAAGAAGCCCGCTCGCGGAACGCTATGCGGATTTGGCGACGCGCATTGATCAGACGCTGGCCTTCATGCAGGCCTGCGGCATGTCAGACCTGCCGCAAGTGCGGGAGACGGATTTCTACACCAGCCATGAAAGCCTGTTGCTGCCTTATGAACAGGCGATGACGCGGGTGGATTCCACTTCCGGCGATTGGTATGCCTGTTCGGCGCATTTCCTGTGGATTGGGGACCGTACGCGCCAGCCGGATGGGGCGCATGTGGAATTCCTGCGTGGGGTGAAGAACCCCATCGGCATGAAGGTCGGCCCCAGCATGGATGCCGATGAATTGGTGCGGCTGACCGAAATCCTGAATCCGGCTAATGAAAAAGGGCGGCTCACGCTGATTTCCCGCATGGGCGCGGATAAGGTGGAAGCGAAGCTGGCGCCGCTGGTGCGCGCCGTGACCAAGGCGGGCCGTAATGTGGTGTGGCTTTGTGATCCGATGCACGGCAATACCACCACCGTCGCTGGCTATAAGACTCGACCTTTTGATGCCATTATTTCCGAAGTGCGCGGCTTTTTCGATGTGCATGAAGCGGAAGGCAGCTTCGCCGGCGGCGTGCATGTGGAAATGACCGGCAGCAATGTCACCGAATGCCTGGGCGGCGCCCATAAGCTTTCGGAAGCTGATCTTGCCGCCAATTACGCGACCTCCTGCGATCCCAGGCTTAATGCCGAACAATCGCTGGAACTCGCCTTCCTGATCGCCGAGGAATTGAAGGCGCGGCGCGTGGCCGGCCTGACCGCACCGGCTCAGGCAGCGCAGTGAACGCGCCCAGCAGCCGGGGGGGAGAAACCCCCTCGGCGGCAGCGGATGTGGCGGATCATGTGATTACCGCCCGCGCGGATAGCTATTTCAACCGTACCAAGGCGGTGGTGCAGCGCTTTGGCGACACCAAGGTTACCTATGCGATTTTTCTGCGCCGCCCGGTGATATCAGCCCCGCGGTTAATGCTGGATTGGTTGCGCGCCGTGGCGGCGTCTCGCGGCACCGCCTTCCAGATTGAAGTGATGCATGAAGAAGGCCAATGGGTCGGCGCGGGTGATCCCTTGCTTTATGTCAGCGGTTCCTTTGTGCAGCTGGTGGATTTGGAAACCATGCTGCTGCAAAAGCTGGGGGCGGCCTGTGTCGCGGCGCATAACGCCTATCAGATGTGTGTTGAATTGCCGCAAACCGCTTTCCTGGCGATGGAAGCGCGCCACTGCGCCGGGGCGGAAATGCAGGATATGATGGCCTATGCCGCATCCGTCGGCAGCCGGGCCGCACAGGCGGAAGGGGCTAAGGGCTTTATCGGCAATGCCAATGACGCGACCGCCCATTGGTTCGGCGCGCCCAAGGGCTATGGCACCATGCCGCATGCGCTGATCGGCTATGCCGGCAGCACGGTGCGCGCGGCCGAAATGTTCCACGAAACCTTCCCCGATGAAAACCTGACTGTGCTGGTGGATTACTTCGGGCGCGAAGTGACTGATGGCTTGGCCGTGGCCCGCCGCTTCCCGGAATTGGCCGCCGCCGGCCGGCTGGCCATGCGGCTTGATACCCATGGCGGCCGCTTCCTTGAAGGGCTCAACCCCGCCGAAAGCTATGCCGTTCTGGAACGCCACGCCCCCCAGGCAACCCGCCGCTACCGGAGTGAGACGGAACTCAGGCACCTGACCGGCACCGGCGTTTCCGCCGCCGCCATCTGGCGCATGCGCGAAGTGCTGGATGAGGCGGGCTTCCCCAGGGTGCGCATTGTTGCCTCCTCGGGCTTTGGGGTCACCAAATGCCGGGTCATGGCGGAAGCGCGTGCGCCGATTGATGTGGTGGGCACCGGCAGCTTCATCCCCGAAACCTGGTCCGAAACCTATGCCACGGCGGATATCGTTGCCTATGATGGCGTGCCGCGCGTGAAGATTGGGCGCGAATTCCTGCTGAAGCAGGGGGAGACCCGCCGGCGCAATGGCGGGCAGGTTTAGGGCTTTTTCAATCGGGTGATTTCACCCGCCGCAGAAAAGCTCTAGAAGGCGCGCATGGTCGAGACCCTGAAAATCGCGCTTGCGCAACTCAACCCTCATGAAGGCGCGCTGACCGCCAATGCGGCATTGATCCGCAAGGCGCGAGCAGAGGCTGCGCGGCTTGGGGCAGACCTGGTGGTGACGCCGGAATTTTCCATCGCCGGCTATCCGCCGGAGGATTTGGTGCGCAAGCCCGCCTTCATCGCCGCCTGCGAGGCCGAAATCGCCGCACTCGCCGCCGAGACCGCCGATGGTGGTCCCGGCCTGGTGGTGGGCGGCCCCTGGCGCGATGGGGAGAAGGTCTTCAACGCGCTATTCCTGCTGGAAGCCGGGCAGATCGCCGCGCGCCGCGCCAAGCATGAATTGCCCAATTACGGCGTGTTTGACGACAAGCGCGTTTTTGATGCCGGCCCCGCGCCTGGCCCCATTCCCTTCCGTGGTTTTCGTCTTGGCCTGATGATTTGCGAGGATTGGTGGTTTCCTGCCGTTTCCGAAACACTCAGTGAAACCGGCGCGGAAATCCTGATCGCCATCAATGGTTCCCCGTTTGAGGCGGCAAAGCATCAGGCGCGGCTTGATCTGGCGGTATCGCGCTGCGTGGAAACCGGGCTGGGCTTTGTCTTTGTGAACCAAGTGGGCGGGCAGGATGAGCTGGTGTTTGAAGGCGCATCCTTTGTGATGAATGCGGATCGCAAGCTGGCGCATGTGATGCCCATGTTCACTGAGGGGCTACGCATCACCGAGTGGCGGCGTGATGGTGGTGTGCTAGTGTGCAGGCCGGGCGAGATTACGCCCGATCTGCCGAAGCTTGAGCAGATCTATGGCGCCATGGTGCTGGGCCTGCGTGATTACGTGAATAAGAACCGCTTCCCTGGCGTGGTGCTTGGCCTTTCTGGCGGCATTGATTCTGCGATTTCGGCGGCTGTTGCGGTGGATGCGCTCGGGCCCGATCGCGTGCGCGCGGTGATGATGCCATCGCCCTATACCAGCATTGAAAGCCTGGAAGATGCTGCCGAATGCGCGCAGCTTTTGGGTATTCGTTATGAGAATATCGGTATTGGCCCGGCGATGGAGGCTTTCGCGGGGATGTTGGCGCCGGCCTTCGGCAATCGCCCGCCCGATATCACGGAAGAAAACCTGCAATCGCGTATTCGTGGCGTCACGCTCATGGCGCTGTCGAACAAGTTTGGCGATATGCTGCTGACCACCGGCAATAAAAGCGAAATGAGCACGGGCTATGCCACGATTTATGGCGATATGTGCGGCGGTTATTCCGTACTGAAGGATGTCTACAAGACCACCGTCTTCGCGCTTTCGCGTTGGCGCAATGAAAACCGCCCCGCAGGCGCGCTTGGGCCGCTTGGCATGGTGATGCCGGAACGTGTGATTACCAAGCCGCCCAGTGCGGAATTGAAGCCGGACCAGAAGGATCAGGACAGCCTGCCGCCCTATGATGTGCTGGACGCCATTCTGCAAGGGCTGGTGGAAGGCGAGAAATCCGTGGATGCGCTGGTGGCCGATGGTTTTGATCGCGCTTTGGTGTTGCGCGTTTGGCGCTTGCTGGATCGCGCCGAGTATAAGCGCCGGCAGGCACCCCCCGGTGTGAAGATCACGCCACGCGCCTTTGGGCGGGATCGGCGCTACCCCATCACCAATGGCTTCACGGCGTTGATTTCATGAGTGGCGGTCTCGATCCCCAGCTTTTTGGTGGCGGCGATTTGATTGTCCGCATCATGGATTTGTCGGGCGGCAATGGCAGCGATCCGGTGGAAGAAATCCGCGGCTTTCTTTCCATCGAACACGCCAATGCCTTTGCACGGCGCTATGTGCGGGATTCCGTGGAGCGCTGCCGTGCGCCAGGGCTTGATGCGAAGGCCGTGCTGGATGCCTGGTTCGCCTTTGGCGAGGATGCGGAAGTGGTTGGTGCTGCGGAAGCCGCCTGGATAAGCGGCAGTGAATTGAAGGGTTTCGCTGAAACCCCCGTAAAAGACAGTGAAGAACGCAATTGGCGCATGCTCGACCCGCGCCGCGATGAAGATTCTGAGGACGCGGCATGAAACTCCGTTTTGCCCCTTCGCCCACCGGGCTTTTGCATGTTGGCAATGCGCGTGTCGCGCTGGCCAATTGGCTGCTCGCGCGTCGCCATGGCGGGGAATTCCTGCTGCGGCTGGATGATACCGATACCGAACGTTCCCGCGCGGAATATGCGGAAGCGATTGAAGAAGACCTGACCTGGCTTGGCCTGCCCTGGGATGGGCTGGTGCGGCAATCTGATCGGTTGGATCGCTATGCGGCGGCGGCTGAGGAGTTGAAAGCCGCCGGGCGGCTTTATCCCTGTTTCGAGACGGAAGAAGAACTCGCCTACAAACGCGAACGCCGCCGGCGCGAAGGCAAACCGCCGCTTTATGATCGCGAAGCGCTGAAAATGACGGCAGAGCAATTGGAACGCGCCTTGGCGAACGGCAAGCAGCCCTATTGGCGCTTCAAGCTTTCCATGCGCTCGGTTTCCTGGCGCGATCAGGTATTGGGTGATCGCAGCGTGAAGCTTTCGGCGATTTCCGACCCCGTGCTGATCCGCGCGGATGGTTCGCCGCTTTATACCTTCACCTCGGTCGTTGATGATCTGGAAATGGGCATCACCCATATCATCCGCGGTGAGGATCACGTCACGAATACCGGCATTCAGATTGATATTTTTGAAGCGCTCGGCGGCAAGCAGAATGCACTGGCTTTCGGGCATTTGCCGCTGCTGACGGATGCGGAGGGCGGCGCGCTGTCCAAG
>JBIIGZ010000183.1:0-6466 GCA_044236185.1 Roseomonas sp.
GGTGTTGCTTGGCAATCGCATCGGCCATTTGCGCGTTCGCCAGCAGGGGTGCCGCCATGGTGCTGCGGGTCAGGGATGGCGCGATGCAATTGATGCGAATGGCGGGCGCCAATTCAGCGGCGAGTGCGACCGTGAGGCCCTCTACCGCGCCCTTGGCGGCGGCAATCGCCGCGTGGTTAGTAAAGCCCGCCCTGGCGGCGATGGACGAAAACAGCACCACCGAACCCCGGCCGGCCGCCAGCGCATCCTGCGCGGCCTGGATGGCGAGTACGGCGCCCAGCGCATTCAGGCGAAAGGCGCCGATCATATCCGCCTCGGTCACGCGCTTCAGCGGCTTCAGCGCAATGGAACCGACGCAATAGGCAAGCCCGGCAAGGGGCGTACCGGCCGCAGCCACCGCGCTGCGGAGTGCCGCCGCGTCCTCTACATCGGCAGGGATTGCAAGGCTGCCCGGGATTTCAGCGGCAAGTGCTGCCAGCCGCGCGGCATCGCGCGCCACCAGCACGGGGCGCTGCCCGCGCGCCGCCACGCGCCGCGCCAGCGCTGCCCCCACCGCGCCGGTCGCGCCCAGGATCAGGATTGATGTTTCAGCCATGCTGCCCTCCGTTATCCTGTCACCAAATGGTCATGCGCGGCGAAAGCGCGAGGGGCGCGACAAGCCGGCCGCGCCGTGCCAGAATGATTTCGCGATGCGTCAACTCCTTCTGCTGCGCCATGCCAAATCCGCCTGGGATGACCCGGCGCTGGCCGATCATGCGCGGCCCTTGAATGGCCGAGGGCGTCGCGCGGCGGCGGCGATGGCGAATGCAATGCGCGGGCTGGGCCTCTCGCCCGATGTGGTGCTGGTGTCTTCCGCGCGGCGCACGCTGCAAACCCTCGAAGCGCTCTCACCCCTGCCCGATAGCCCGATCATTGAGCCGATGGATGAGCTTTATTTGGCATCTTGGCAGAATTTGCTTGGGCTTTTGCATCGCGTGCCGGAAACGGCGCGGAGCGTCCTGCTGATTGGACATAATCCCGGCCTGCATGATCTGGCGCTGGCGCTGACTGGCGCGGACGCCATGGCGCGCAACCCGGAGGCGCGGCGCATGGCCGGCGCCTTTCCGACCGCGGCCTTGGCGGAATTCAGCGTCTCGAGCCCCTGGGCAAGCCTCGCGGAAGGCGGCGGGCGGCTGGTGCGCTTCATGATTCCCGCCGACCTGCCGGAAATGGCGGAATGACCCCCGAAGGCCGAGAGGGCGGGGGCGAGGTCGCTGAACCCGCCCCAGAACCGTCGCTTAGTCTGGAATTTATTTTGCCGGTCGCGGAAGCGGCGCGACTGGCGCGCTTCCCCATCCTGGCAGCACTGCGCCAGGGGCGCATCAGCACCAGCACGGAAGAATGGCGCTGGCTGGATACGCCCGGCGGGGCTTTGGCCGCGACAGGGGCCTTGCTTGAAGCCGGCAAGCGCGGGCCGAGGCGGCTTATCAGCCTGACGCCGGAGACCGAGGCGCCCTGGCATCCAGGCCAAATTTTGCGCCCTGTGGCGGTGCTGCCCCCCCATGAAACCCCGGAAGCGGCTGAGGGCGCGGCGCTGACGCCGCTTGCCGCCTTCAGCGGCAAAAGGCGGGGCCAGCGCCTGCTGATCGGCGATGCCGTGGTGGTGCTGCACCTGATTGAAGGGCAGTTGCGCAGCGTGGCGGCGGAACGTGACCTGGCGCGCGTCATGCTTTCCGGCCCCGCCCCTGCCGTGCTTGATCTCGCGCAGCGCCTTGCCGCCGCCCTGCCGCTGCTGCCGCCAAGCCAAAGCCTGGGCGCCGAGGCGCTCAGCCTTGCCACCGGGCAGGCACCGCGCCCGCGCCGCCATGGCGCGCCGGATACGGCGGCGGCAGCAAGCGCGGAGGCCTGCTTTACGCTCGCGATCGGGCATTTGCTGGAAGTGGCGCTGCATTATGCGCCGGTCGCGCAGGCGGGGGTTGATATTGAAGGCGTGCACCAGTTGCGCGTGGCGCTCCGGCGGCTCAGGTCTTTGCTCAAGGTCTTTCGCCCCATCACGGGCTGCAAGCAGGGCCGCGCCCTGGATGGGGCGCTCAAGGAAATGCTCGGGCTTTTGGGGCCGGCCAGGGATTGGGATGTGTTTCTGGCCGGGATCGGTGCCGATATGGCGGCGCTACTGCCCGAGGATAAGCACATGAAATCCCTGCTGCGGGCGGCGGAAGCCAAACGGCAGGCGGCCTATGGCGCGCTGGCCGAGGCTTTGGATGGGCCGGCGTGGCGGGGCGCGGTGATCGCTGGCCTTGCTTTTCTGTTGGAAAAACCCTGGCGCGATGGGGCGGATCCTGAACGCCTTGGCCTATTGGATGGACCGCCGCAGGAATTCGCCGCGCTGGTATTGGACAAGCGCTGGGAAAGGCTGCTTGAGGCAGGGTCCGAAATCGAAACCCTGCCGGCTGAGGCGCTGCATGAGCTTCGCCTGGACGGCAAGCGCCTGCGCTACGCGGCCGAGGTCTTCGCCCCGGTTTTCCCCCGCAAGGCGGCACGGCGCTTCCAGCGCAGATTGGCCGCGCTTCAGGAAGAATTGGGCCGCAGCAACGATGCCGCCGTTGCGCGAAGCCTGGTGCAGAGCTTGGCACGGGAGAATGATGAGGGGCGCGCCTGGGCCATTGGCATGGCCGAAGGCTGGTGCCTGGCACGGTCTGTCATGGACCGTGATGGCGTGCTGAAGGCGTGGAAAAAATTATCGGCGAAAGAATCATTCTGGTCAGCGGATTAGATGGCGCTCTTCGCGTTTTGCGTGAGTGAGACGCGAAATTTTCGCATTTTGGGCAGTTGTAACATGGCGTAAAAATCGGTTAACCGTCACATGTGCGTGAACCAAGACGTATCTTTAAGGGAAGGCAATTGGGCCCCCGCTTTGGCGGTTCCGGGCTAGGCGTTGCTTGCGCGGTTTTGGCCGCCCTCGTTCTTGGATTTGGCTTACCGTCCAATCTGTTCGGCTCTGCCCCGGCGGATCGGCCCATCACGGCCGAGGCTGCACAGATCCGGGTTTTTGATGGCGAAACCCTCGGTCTTGGGGATCGCATCATCCGGCTTTCCGGCATAGCGGCGCCCGCGCGCGGAGAGGCCTGCGGCAATGATGGCGCGCGGGGCGATTGCGGCGCGGCGGCGGCGGCAAGGCTTGCGGCGCTGCTACAGGGCCAGGATGTGACTTGCCGGATTGAAGGCCATGATGGTTTCCGCCGTGGCCTTGGGCGCTGCATTGCCGGCGGGCGGGATATCAATGCCGCCATGGTGGAGCAGGGCTTTGCCCTGGCTTCCATATCCGTGCTGCGCCCCCTGGAAGTGGCTGCGCGGGATGGGCGGCAGGGGCTTTGGGCCGATGCCAGCCTGATGCCGGCCGAGTGGCGCCGGCGCTGATCTGCTGCCCTTGGCGACCCGATGGCGCGATTTCCGGCGCTTTGGCCCCTTTCTTCAAGCCCCATTCACGCTTTGCCTTTAGGCTGCCGCACATCCTCGGTGCCCGGGTTTGCCAAGCTGACCACTCCGCCCTTATCCTGCACCGCACCATGATTAAGCGCCCCCGCATCTGACGGTGGCGCATTGTTTTTGAGGAAGACGCGCATGACCACGAAGGCCCAGGGGTCCATCACCATCACCTTGGATGGCACAAACAAAAGCACGACGTTGCCGCTTTTGGGCGGCACGCTGGGGCCGCAGGTTGCGGATATCCGCAAGCTTTATGGCGATCTGGGGATCTTCACCTTCGATCCCGGCTATGGCGCGACCGCTTCCTGCGAAAGCACCATCACGTACATTGATGGCGATGCGGGCGTTTTGCTCTATCGCGGCTATCCGATTGAACAATTGGCCGAAAAATCTGGCTTCCTTGAAATTTCCTATCTGCTGCTGAATGGCGATCTGCCCAATGCCGCGCAGTATGAGGAATTCCGCAAGGGTGTGACCTATCACACCATGCTGCATGAACAGCTGCGCCGCTTCTTCGATGGCTTCCGCCGGGATGCGCACCCGATGGCGATCATGTGCGGTGTAGTTGGCGCTTTGGCGGCCTTCTATCACGACAATCTCGATATCAATGATGCGCGGCAGCGCGAAATCGCGGCCTTCCGGCTGATCGCGAAAGTGCCGACCATTGCGGCCTGGGCCTATAAGTATTCCATCGGCCAGCCCTTCATGTATCCGCGCAATGATCTGAGCTATGCGGAAAACTTTCTGTACATGCTGAACGCCGTTCCGGCCGAGCCCTGGGTGAATAACCCGATTCTGGCGCGCGCCATGGACCGCATCCTGATCCTGCACGCGGATCACGAACAGAATGCTTCCACCAGCACGGTGCGCCTGGCCGGTTCAACCGGCGCCAACCCTTTTGCCTGCATTGCCGCCGGCATCGCCGCCCTTTGGGGCCCAGCGCATGGCGGCGCCAATGAAGCCGTGCTGAAAATGCTCGGCGAAATTGGGCATCCCAAGAATATTCCAGCCTTCATCAGCGAAGTGAAGGACAAGAACAGCCACACCAAGCTGATGGGCTTCGGCCACCGGGTCTATAAGAATTTCGACCCGCGCGCGAAGATCATGAAGGAAACCTGCCACGAAGTGCTGGCCGAACTCGGCATCAAGGATGAGCCGCTGTTGGATATGGCGATGGAAATGGAACGCATCGCGCTTTCCGATGATTACTTCGTCAGCCGCAAGCTTTACCCAAATGTAGATTTCTATTCGGGCATCATCCTGAAGGCGATGGGCATCCCGACCCATATGTTCACCGTGTTGTTCGCCGTGGCGCGCACGGTGGGTTGGGTGAGCCAGTGGAAGGAATTGATCGAAGACCCGAGCCAGCGTATCGGCCGCCCGCGCCAGGTTTATAGCGGTGCGGCGGAACGGCCCTTCGTGCCGATGGCGCTGCGGCCCTGAGGCCCCCCAACGCCTCCCCTTGGTTGATGACCAGGGGAGGCGTTAACCCCGTGTCAGTACAAAACCGCCCAATTTTTTAAGAGCTTCCATGCAATCATGCGTGTATGGACGCTGCCGAGACGATCAACCAGAAGCCGAAGATCAGGCTGAAATTGACGCAGCCGATCAGGCCTGCGGGGGCAACGTTAACTTTTCATTCATCTTTGGGGCCTAAGTTCACATCCATGCTCAGTCTGAATGCCATCGCAGCCGTCTCCCAGGAAATCGCGGCAAGTGCCGGGATCATCCAAGCGCGTTCGCCGGTGCAGCCGGTGGATGCGCTGGGCAATAAGCGGCAAGCGCAGACCTCCCAGCAGCGTTCTCTGGAAGCTGTCCCGCCCGAGCCGGCGAAGCCCATGCCGCGTGGGTCGCTGCTCGATCTCAGGGTCTAAAGGTTTTTTCTGAAAATTTGTTGGTTTTGCGCGGCGCTATTTGCCGGTCAGCGCAGCCATAACGCCGGCCATGGCGGCCTGAAACATCTCAGGTGTCAGGCGCCGGGTTGAGGTGTTGTAGCGGCTGACGTGGTACGAATCCGCCAGGATCAGCCCATCGGGCAGGCGATGCTGTGCGCCATGGGCGAAGGCAAAGCGCGAAGCCGGAATGCCCTTGGCCCGCAGCAGCGCGTTATGCGCCACCACACCCAGCGCCAGAACCACGCGCAGGCCCGGCATGCCGGCCAATTCGGCCTGCAGGAAGCCATTGCAGGCGCGGATTTCGACCGGCAGGGGCAGGTTTTCCGGCGGCACGCAACGCACCGCATTGGCGATGCGACAGCCGATCAACTCCATGCCGTCCTTGGGGTCTTCGCCATAGGCGCCGCGCGCCAGGCCATATTCCAGCAAGGTCGCGTAGAGCAGCTTGCCGGCATAATCCCCGGTAAAAGGCCGCCCGGTGCGATTGGCGCCGCGCACGCCGGGGGCAAGGCCCAATACCAATAAAGGGGCCTCACGCGGGCCCCAGGATGGGACGGGCGCGTTATGCCAGCCGGGTTCCTTGGCGCGATTGGCGGCGCGATATTCGGCAAGCCTTGGGCAGAGCGCGCAATCGCGCCCCGGAGCCGAAGTGTTGGTCATTCAGGCTCGATATCCGGCGCCTCACCATAGGGGTCGGCAGGGGTGATGCGGCTGGGTCTTGCCGCGGCAGCCGGGGGCGGGGCGGGGCGCGGAGCGCGGGCTTCGGCCGGGGCGCGGCGGGCGATCTCAGGCCCAATATCGGCCAATTCCAGAAAGCCATCAGCCTGACGGCGCAGTTCATCGGCGATCATGGGCGGCTGGCTTTCCATGGTGGACACCACTGTCACCTTCACGCCCTGGCGCTGCACGGCTTCCACCACGCGGCGGAAATCGCCATCGCCGGAAACCAGCACCGCGTGATCCAGATGCGGCGCCAATTCCATCATATCCACCGCCAATTCGATATCCATATTGCCCTTGATCCGGCGCCGCCCGGTCGGGTCCGCCTGTTCCTTTGCGGGCTTGGTCACGACGCGCCAGCCATTGTAGGCGAGCCAATCGGTCAG
>JBIIGZ010000184.1:0-6450 GCA_044236185.1 Roseomonas sp.
CAGCCTGAGCGGAAAGCCGATACTGCCCGAGGCATGGGCGAGCATCCGCTCAATCGCGAGGTGGGTCTTGCCGGTATTGGTCGGGCCGAGGATGGCGCGAACCCTGGGTTCGAACATGCGGGGGTCAGTGTCCAAGAAAGAAAACGCGATGTTCCGTGGCATGACGCGGCGCGCTTGTCCATGGTGGCGGCTACGGGCAGGGTGGCGGGCCTGTGATGAACCCCGCCACCCGCTTCGCCCTGATCTATGCCGCGCAATTCGCGGCCTTTGGCGTGATGATGCCGTTTCTGCCGCCGCTATTGCTGGCGCGTGGGCTGACGCCGGCTGATCTGGGCACGGTTTTGGCCGCCGGTAGCGCGCTGAAATTGCTTGCAGGGCCTTTGGGTGGGCGGGTTGCGGATTGGCTGGGTGATCCCAGGCTGGTGCTGATTTGCTGCACCGGCGCGGCGGCAATTTTCGCGGCGGGTTTTGGCTTGGCTGCCGGATTCTGGGCGCTGCTGTTGGTTAATTTGGCCCTGGCAGCGGCACTGGCGCCGACCACCGCTTTGGCTGATGCGATGGCGTTGCGCGCTGCCCGGGAACCTCCTGGCTTTGATTATGGCCGCGCCCGTGCGGCGGGTTCCGCGAGCTATATCCTGGCCGCTGTGCTGGCGGGCGCGCTGGTGGGCGTACTGGGCGCGGGGAGTGCTGCCTGGCTGATTGCCGCCATGCTTGGCCTTGGCGCGGCAGCGGCCTTTCTGCTGCCGCGCGCTGAGGGCTTTGGGCGAGGCGGTGCAAGCGGGTTTCGCGCGGCACTCGCAATGCCCTGGTTGCGCCAGCTGATGCTGATTGCCGCGCTGATGCAGGGCAGCCATGCGGCCTATTACGCCTTTGGGTCCATCCATTGGCAGGCATTGGGCTTCAGCGCCGGGGTGATCGGCCTGCTTTGGGCCTGGGGCGTGGTGGCGGAGGTGGCGCTATTCATTTGGGGGCGCGGCCTGGTGGAAAGGCTTGGCGTGCGCGGGTTGATTTTATTGGCAGCCGGCGCGGGCATGCTGCGCTGGCCGATCATGGCGGTCAGCGAAAGCCTGCCGCCGCTGATTTTGGCGCAAGCGCTGCATGCGCTGACCTTTGGCGCCATGCATCTGGCGGCGATAAGGCTTTTGCAGGAACGCGTGCCGGTGAGCCTTGGCGGCACGGCGCAGACGCTGCTGGGGGCCGCGGTGGGGGCCATGACGACGGTGCTGACGCTGGCGTCTGGCCCTGGCTATGCCGCGCTGGGGGCGGGGATTTTTTGGGCCATGGCGGGGCTTTGTGCGGTGGTTGCCTTATCAATCGCCGTCAGTCGGCGCACCTGATCCGCCTGAGCGCAGCGCAACCCTAACCAATAGCCTCAGTCTTGGGACCGGGTTTGATACCCTTATATCGAGGGGGCAAGAAACTGCTGATTTTCGTCCCGAAGCTTGGCAGCTGCCTCATCATAAAGAAATGGCAGGAACGCGTAGCGACGCCCGGCGGCTACCTTGGATACGCGATGAAGCAAGCTACAGGAAAAAATCACCGCACCACCCGGCGGCGGCTTGAAGCCGCGCGGACCGAATTCCGGAAAGGAAATCTCACCACCTTCAAATTCGGCGTTCAGATTGATGGAAACCGCAAAGCGGCGATGCGCCGTGCCCTTTGTGGTGTCATCCCGATGGGGACGGAAATGGCCACCATCTTCTGCCGCGTAACAGCTTACGATGTAGCGTTCCATGCGCGAGACTTGAAACTGATAGACCTTGGCGATTTCCGGCACGATGCGGCGTTTAATCCGCGCCTGGGTGATACGAATGATCTCATCATCCGTAATGGTGTAATCCTTGCGCCGCTTGTGGTTGTGGTCAAAGATACCGACGGTTTTGCCATCGACTTCCCGCATGAAGCCCGACTCCCCGCCGCCATGGGTTTCATACAAGCCGATGAGTTTTTCGCATAAGGCAGGTTCAAAAACGCTATGCAGGCAAAGTACCGGCGCCTGCACGGTGAAACCAGGATAGCTATCTACCGGTGGCAGGGCAGAGAGGTAGTTGAACAATTCGGCATGATCCGCGCCGCAGGACGAAAAGGGAAACAGTTTCAGGATGCGCAGCGCCGGATCAAGGACCAACCAGAAGCGCCGGACTGCAACGGCTTGCCCCGCCACGGCATCGCGCGGCACCGCGCCGTAACGCCGCGAAATCGCAAGATCATCATCGAGAAAGAACCTGATGCCCGGAACACGTTCCTGAATGCGGTTCTGCGCCCGATCTTGAGGGTCAATTACCACGCCGAAAAGGCTGATCTTGTCATCATCGAACATGCGCTGGTGTGCTGCGATGGCGCGCATGGCGGCTTGGCCGGCATCGTCACCGACCGTGCCAAGAAAGCACAAGACGATGTAGCGCCCCGCCGCCGTGTTGAAGGTGAAGCGTGGGATGGTTGTCGTGGGCGCCACGAAGTCGGGAGCTGGGTCGCCCGGCGAAAGACTGGCAAAAAGGGGCTTCATGACAAAGAGTTCATACAGGAAAAACTTAACAAAAAGTTAATTTCCTTGAGGGCGCTGGTTGCCTCACCTGCAGGAAGTTACCCGCAAGTAATCCGCGTCACCACGCCGTTTTCGATCAGCCCGGTTGCGCGATCTATCCGGTAATCCTTGGTCATTGGCGTGGTCGGCCCACCCATGCGCACGGTGCTGATGCCCGGCATGGCTTGCAGGGCAGCGCGCACTTCTTCGGGTGCCTTGCCGAGCAAAGCCGGGAAGCGCGCCTCATGCCGCGCGCAGCCTTCCGGTGCGGCCTGCGCCTGGCTTTGCGCCGGCGCGACTTCAGCGCAGGCCATGGCAAGAAAGCCGACAGTCAAGGCGAGCGACCCTAATTTCCAATTCATGAGCCATTTCCTTCCGAGGCTGCTTTGGCCAGCGTGATATTGTGAACATCATGCCATGGCGAATTTACGGCGAAGCCCCGCCAGATTGCCGCGCGGCTTCGCAAGCGCCATTCTGGGCGTGATCAATGCGTAAGGAACCCGCCCCATGGCTCAGCCGCTTTCCATCATGTCCACCCTGGCGCTTCAGGGCGTGCTTGACGTGCTGGCGCCGCTTTGGGCCAAGACCAACCCGGCGCCGGCCATGGTGTTCGACCCGACGAAAAGCATTTCCCAGCGCATCGCCGATGGCGCGCGGGGCGATATCGCGATCCTGACCGCCGCGGCCGTGGATGATTTCATCGCCAAGGGGGTTTTTGCGCAAGGCAGCCGGCGTGATTTGGCGTTGTCCCACATTGGTGTTGCGGTCGCGGCCGGCGCGAAGCGGCCGGATATCAGCACGCCGGAGGCGTTTCGCGCGACGCTGCTGGCGACACCATCACTCGCCTATTCCCGCGCTGGCGCAAGCGGGTTGTTCTTCGCGGGGCTGATTGAACGCCTTGGTATTGCGGCGGAGGTCAACGCGAAAGCCACCGTGATCCCACAGGGTTTTACCGGCGAATTGCTGAAGCGCGGCGAAGTGGCATTGGCCATTCAACAGGTCAGCGAATTGATGACCGTGCCGGGGATAGACATTATCGGCACCCTGCCCGCCGAAATTGGCGAGGTGATGACTTTCTCCGCCGCGCTTTTCGCCGAAGCTGCGCAGCCGGAAGCCGCGCGGGCCTTTATGGAGTTTTTGGTGCAGGGCGCGGATGCGAAGTTGCTCCGCGCCAAGGGGTTGGAGCCGGTTTAGTGCGTTTCCCGTTCGCATTCGCTCACGGGCAACGCACTAAAACTTTCTTTGGTCGCATTTTCCGGAGAGCCAAGTGTTTTCACTTGGCTTGAAAATGCTTCAGGCGGTTAGTGCAAACCCCTGATACCCCTTATCCGCAACCTCATCACAAATCCGCCGATACCGCGCCATGCCGCCGATATAGGGCATAAACACACGCGGCTTGCCGGGCACATTGGCGCCCAGATACCAGGAATGTAGCGTTTTCGTGAAAAGCGTGCGGTTGGCCACTTCCTGCACCTGCACCATCCAATCATCCACCGCATCGGGCTTGGCTTCAATGCGCGTCTGGCCGGCGTTCCGCATATCCGCGATGCAGCGCGTGATCCAATCCACATGCTGTTCGATGGCAACAGGCATATTGGTCAGCACGGAAGGGCTGCCAGGCCCGGTGATGGTGAACAGATTGGGGAAGCCCACGACTTGCAGCCCCAGATAGCTGCGCGGGCCTTCGCGCCAGACATCGCGCAAAGCCAAACCATCGCGCCCGGCGATATTCAAGTTGAATAGCGGCCCGGTCATGGCATCAAAACCCGTGGCGAAGACAATGATATCCAAAGGATATTCGCCCTTGCTGGTCTTCACGCCATTGGCGGTGATGCGTTCAATCGGCTCGGCCCGCAAATTCACCACATCAACATTGTCGCGGTTATAGGTTTCGAAATAGCCGGTATCAATCGGCGGGCGCTTGGTCGCGAAGCCATGATCAATATCTGAAAGGATCGCAGCCTTGGCAGGATCCTTCACGATCTGGCCGATCTTTTTCTTGAGGAAGTCTGAGACGATCCTATTCGCTTCCTCATTTGTCAGCACATCGCGGAATTCAGCGCGCAGGCGCAGCCCGCCCTTTTCCCAGGCTTTCTCAAAAATCTCATTCCGTTCTTCATCGGACACATCCAAGACGGAACGATCCGCAATGCGCCAGGGATGGCCATTGACGGTGGAACGCATCACGTCGCGGATTTCGGCGAAGTTTTCGCGCACATATTTCTTGAAATCATCGGTCAGCGGCGCATTGCGTGCGGGGATGGAATAATTCGCGGTGCGCTGAAAGACGGTCAGATGCTTCGCAGCCGCGCCAATTACCGGAATGGCCTGAATACCGGTGGAACCGGTGCCGATAACGCCAACCCGCTTGCCCGCGAAATCCACACCCTCATGCGGCCATTCACCGGTGTGATACCATTTGCCCTTAAAATCCGCGTTGCCATCAATCTTCGGCAGATTGGCCGAAGAAAGGCAGCCAACAGCGGTGATCAGATAGCGCGCGGCGTAATGCCCGCCCTGTTCGGTCCGCACATGCCAAAGGTTTTCCCCTTCATCATAGCGCGCCGCCACCACGCGCGCGCCGAAGGTAATGTCGCGCTTCAAATCCAGCTTATCGGCGGCGTAATTCAGGTAGCGCAGAATCTCCGGCTGGCTCGGGTAGCGTTCGGACCATTCCCAGCCCTGCACCAGCTCATCCGAAAAATGATAGCAATAGCTATGGCTTTCGGAATCGCAGCGCGCGCCCGGATAGCGGTTCCAATACCAGGTGCCGCCCACGCCATCGCCCGCTTCCAGCACATGGGCGGAAAGCCCGAGGCGATCCCTGAGCGAATGGAGCTGATACATCCCGGCGAAGCCGGCACCGATAATCAGCGCGTCATAAAGCCTGGCGTTGGTTGAGGTGGCGGCAAGCGGGGCTAGGGCATCGAGCATGGCGGGTTCTTCTGGTTGTTCATGAGCTTGGCGAAGCTACCCCACACGGGCGCCCGGCGCCAAGCGGGGGCAAATCCTTGCCATTTCGGCGGGGCTGCCCACATGGGGGTTTGTCGGCTCCGCAAAGCCCCCTGCCTTCTGGCGCCGTTTCGACCTTGGGAAAGACCAATACCGTGAATATTCAAACTCCTGCCTCTGGCCTCTCTACGGCCAATGCCTCTCTGGAGCCGCGCCCATCCCGCGCAGAAGCCGAAGCCGCAGTGCGCACGCTGCTGCGCTGGGCCGGCGATGATCCGGACCGTGAGGGTCTGGTGGATACCCCCGCGCGCGTTGCCCGCGCCTATGAGGAATTCTTCGCCGGCTATGAAACGGACCCGGTAGAATTGCTCGCACGGTCCTTCGAAGAAACCGATGGCTATGATGAAATGGTGATCCTGCGCGACATCCGCATGGAAAGCCATTGCGAACACCACATGGTGCCGATCATTGGCCGCGCGCATATCGCCTATCTGCCGCAGGGCCGCGTGGTTGGCATCAGCAAGCTGGCGCGCGTTTTGGAAGTCTATGCCAAGCGCCTGCAAATCCAGGAAAAGCTGACGGCACAAGTGGCCAACACCATTGAACAGGTGCTGAAGCCGAAGGGCGTGGCCGTGGTGATTGAAGCGGCGCATCAATGCATGACGACCCGCGGCATCCATAAGCCGGGTGTCACCATGGTCACCAGCCGCATGCTTGGCGCCTTCCGTGATGACCCCAGCACGCGGCGTGAATTTCTGTCGATTATCGGTGGCCAGCGTTCCAATGTGATTGAAGGCTGAAGCGTAACCGTTTCAGCTTTTCAGCGCGGGGATAAGTGACGCCAGCATCAACAACGCCATGGCAATGTTGAAGGCGCGCAATCCCCGCCCCTGCCGCAGCACCCGCCGCGCCCCCGCACCGATCAGCCCCCAAAGCCCGGCCGAAGGCACGCCTACCGCGGCAAAAACCAGCGC
>JBIIGZ010000042.1:0-21042 GCA_044236185.1 Roseomonas sp.
AGCCTAAGCAGCTTCTTATGGTTCGGCTTCAGCCCCTCCCGGGCCAGGAGATAGCCGAGCCGCCGATAGCCAAACCGCCGCCGCGCAGCCGCCAACTCACGCAACCGCTGCCGCAGGTGAGTATCGTCCGCAACACTCGGCCGATACCGAGCAACCCGCCTGGCAATTCCAATCAGATGACACGCCCGGCGCTCGCTCAACCCGTAGCAGTTCCGGGCATGGGCGACCGCGTCCCGCTTCGCGCCGGGCGTCACCATTTTTTTGAGGAGATGTCTTTCAAGACCGCAATGTCCAGCATCGCCTCCGCCAAAAGCTTCTTCAGCTTGGCGTTCTCCTCCTCCAGCGTGCGAAGCCGCTTGGCCTCCGTCACTTCAAGGCCGCCAAACTTGGCCTTCCACTTGTAGAATGTCGCTTCGCTGATCCCGTGACGGCGACAAACATCCGCCGTCACAGCACCCGCTTCCTGTTCCTTCAAAATCCCGATGATCTGCTCATCGTTGAACCTGCTGCGTTTCATTCGTCCGTCCCCTTGAGAAACAGACTCTACCGAAGTTTGGAAACATTTCAGGGGGGCACGTGACCTCCGACAAACCCGGAGCGGTTTACCAGTTTTCAAACGACACCCGGGTTAGTTTTACTTCGGCGTTGAAAAAATTATAGTAAAAACAAATTTTATTCCATAATTAATTATTATTTACTTAAATTGTAGATGAGTTGGTTCTTAGTTTTTCTTTGTGAATTGATCTTTGGGTGGTGAGTGTGCAAAAACTACTTGGGTAGGGGGCGCGCTTTGGTGCAATTTGAAGGGGAGGGGGAATTTGGTGGCTGAAGCCAAGTCTGTTGAAGGGGGCTCTTCGAAGCCATTGCACGTCATTGGTGCAGATGATTTGCCGGCCTTTCTTGCCGGGCTTCCCGCTGCTTCGGCAGCGTTTCTGCGTGCTTCTGGCTTTTTAGCAAAGCCCGGGGAAATTGCATTATTGCCGGATGAAAGCGGATTGGCTGGCGCTGCGATCGGCGTCGGAAAGCAAACTTCGCCCTGGTACTTCGGGGGCGCGGCTTTGGCGCTGCCGGCCGGAAGCCGGTGGCATCTCGCTAGCACATTGGTTGATCCTGCGGATGCGGTACTTGGTTGGCATTTGGGTGCCTATCGTTGGTTGCATCATAAGCGGCAGGAACGCGCTCCGGCTGAGTTGGTTGTCCCGGCTGGCACTGAAAATGCCGTAATGATTGCTGAAGCGATCTGTTTTGCTCGTGATCTTATCAATATGCCTGCTGCCGAATTGGGGCCACAACAATTGGCGGAAGCGGCGGTGGGCTTGGCTCATCGCCATGGTGGTCGTGCGGAAATAATTGCGGGCCATGCCTTGGCTGAGGGCTTCCCTTGCATGGCAGCGGTTGGCGCGGGTAGCCCGCGTGAGCCTCATCTTGCTGTTATTCAGTGGGAAGGGGCTGCCAATGGTCCGCTGATAGCGCTCTGCGGCAAGGGGGTCTGCTTTGATACGGGCGGGCTGGACCTAAAGCCTTCGGCCGCAATGTTGCGCATGAAAAAGGATATGGGGGGTGCGGCCGTGATGCTGGCCGTGGCTGAAATGGTGATGCGTGCAAGGCTGCCGTTGCGCCTTCTGGTTCTGATCGGAGCCGTGGAAAACGCCGTTTCCGGTAGCGCTATGCGACCCATGGATATCTTGCGCACGCGCAAGGGATTAAGGGTTGAAATCGGCAATACCGATGCGGAAGGTCGGTTGGTGCTGTGCGATTTGCTGCAATTCGCAACAGAACAGAAGCCTGCATTGATCCTGGATGCAGCAACGCTCACCGGTGCAGCGCGAGTTGCGCTAGGCCCTGATTTACCAGCGCTTTTCAGCAACGATGAAGGCTTGGCGGAGCAGCTTTTGCGTGCCGGCCAAGCAGTGCAGGACCCACTTTGGCGGCTGCCCCTGCATGATGGCTATGATGCCTGGCTGGATAGCCCCTTCGCTGATCTTTCCAATGTTTCGCAGAAGCCCATGGCAGGCGCGGTAACGGCGGCGTTATTCCTGCGTCGTTTCGTACCTGAGGGCCAGCCGTGGGCACATCTGGATGTCTATGCCTGGAACGATACCACGCGCCCTGGACGCCCCGAAGGCGGGGAAGCGCAGTCAGCGCGCGCCATCTTCACGATGTTGCGCCATTTATCAAAGGGAATGTGATATGACACATCGATGATATTGATCTAATGCAAGCACACATCGGTACTGTTCAATTAAGAAAAGAAGACTTGCCGGTCACGGAATGGCCAGCATCAGTCGTACGGAAAGGGAAACCATTATGGCCAACAACAATAACGGATCAGAGCACCTGATTAAGGTTCTTCAGGAAACGATCGTCGCCCTGGTGCGCCGCGATGCGCATGATCTTTCTTCGCGCCAACTAGGCGTAATGCTGATCAGCTACCTTTCGGATGGTCCGCATACGGTCCGCGGACTGGCGGCGAAGCTCAATGTTTCCAAGCCTGCCATCACACGCGCGCTTGACCGTTTGGGTGATCACGATCTTGCGCGGCGCAAGCCCGACCCGTCCGATCGTCGTTCGGTGTTGGTCCAGCGCACGCCCAAGGGCAATGCCTTTATGCGGGAATTGCGTAACACTATCCTTGCAGCCGAACAGCGTGTGAACGAAGCGGCCAAGGCTGAGGGCGGCCGAAAGTAATTATGCAAGCGCCGGGCGGGGCAATAATGCGCCCGGCCTTGGCTTTGCTTGACAGGTCCGTGCGCCGCTGCTTTTGGCGTGACGGCGCGGTTTGGGACCTGTCCTGATGGATTTTGGCTATCTCCTCTCGAAGATTTTGTGGTTTCCAGCGCGGCCAGGGCATTTCGCGCTGCTGGTCGGTGCGGTTGGGCTTGCCATGATCTGGCGCGGTCGGCGCTTCGGACGATGGCTTGTGCTTTGCTGCCTCGCCTTCTTTTTCCTGTTGATCGCAACACCCATCAGCCAGTTCATCCTGCTGCCCTTGGAAGATCGCTTTCCGCGCCCCGCTGAAGCGCCTGCGCGTGTTGATGGAATTGTTGTGCTGGGTGGTGCTGTTGATCAGAACATCACCGATGCACGGGGTATCCCCGCCATTAATGGGGCTGCCGAACGCATGACGGAAACCATTGCGCTTGCGCGCCGCTTCCCCGATGCGCGGATCGTCTTCACCGGTGGCCAGGGCTCCCTGGTGCATGGTGGGCTGACGGAAGCCGATGTTGCGCGCCAGTTTTTTGAAAGCATGGGCCTGTCCGGGCCGCGCGTGATGTATGAGGACGCAGCGCGCAACACGCATCAGAATGCGTTGCTGACCAGGGATTTGGTGCATCCAAAGCCGGATGAGGTCTGGCTGCTGGTCACCTCGGCCAGCCATATGCCGCGTGCCATGGGCGTGTTCCGCAAGGCGGGCTGGCGCGGGATCATTGCCTGGCCGGTGAATTACCGGACAGGGCATAGCTTCGCCGCGCTTTATGATGCGCCGTTTCCTGAACGGCTGGGTCAATTCGAATGGGGCTTTCGGGAATGGCTGGGGCTTGCCGCCTATCGCCTGATGGGGCGCACAGATGCCTTATTGCCGGCACCCTGAAGAACGCAAAGCGCTTTGGGCAGTGCGAAAGGGTGGCGCGTTAAGCCGGAACGGTTTTTGGGCTTGTAGCTTCGCGCCGGCGGCGCCAAATTCCAAACATGGCCAGAAAGGGTAAAGCCGCCAGCCGCGGGGCTGGTGATTATCTGTCCGGGCATCTGCTGATTGCGATGCCGGGCATGGAAGATGCGCGCTTTGCGCAGAGCGTGGTGTGCCTGTGTAACCATTCCGCAGAAGGTGCGATGGGGCTGATGGTTAATCGCCCGATCGAAGGCTTGGGCTTTGATAAGCTATTGAAGCAGCTTGGATTAAAGCCGGTGCCGTCGCAGCGGCAGATCCGCCTGGTCTCTGGCGGGCCGGTGGAAGCGGGGCGTGGGTTTGTGCTGCACACGGATGATTGGTCAGCAGAAGGCAGCCTGGCTTTCGGTGCTGGCCTCGCCCTGACCGCCAGCGTGGATATCTTGAGCGCCATTGCAAGCGGCGGCGGCCCGCGCCAGGGCCTGCTGGCGCTTGGCTATGCCGGCTGGGGGGCTGGGCAATTGGAAGAGGAAATCCAGCGCAATTCCTGGCTGAGCGTGCCGGCCGATGAGGCCCTGCTATTTCATCAGGATGCCAGTACAACTTGGCAGGCGGCGCTGGCGAAGTTAAAGGTTCACCCGGCTTGGTTATCCTCAGCCGTTGGGCATGCGTAAGGGTTCCTGAAACATGCAAATGTCAGCCATTCCCTTCGACACGACTGATTGGGCGCATGTGGAAACAACACGCCATGCGGGCGTGACTGGGGAAGCGCTGTGGCGCACCCGCCATGTCGGCCCTGCGGAAAACCCTATCCGCGTGCGCATGGTGGAATACTCACCTGGCTATATGGCGGATCATTGGTGCCAGAAGGGCCATGTGCTGCTGGTGCTGGAAGGCGAATTGGAAACGACGCTGGCGGATGGGCGGGTTTTTTTGCTCAAACCCGGCATGTCCTATCAGGTGGCGGATGGGGCGGAGCCGCATATGTCGCGCACCTCCAGCGGGGCCAAGCTATTCATTGTGGACTGACGCGGGCGCTACCAACGGAGACTCCGCAACGCCGCTAGCGGCGCCACTTTTTCCGCCAATGCCACGGCCGCCAAAGCCTCAGGGCTTGGGTCCGCGCCATGCGCTTCGCCGGCCAAGCCTGTCAGCGCCCAAAGCGCATCAATGCCTGTGGCCTGCGCGCCCGCCAAATCCGTATGCGGGCTATCGCCAATCGCCAGCACGCGCGCCTTGGGGATCGGCCCCAGCAATTCCATGACCGGCTCATAAATCGCTGGATCAGGCTTGCCGATTTCCAGCACATCGCCACCGAATTCGCGGTAAACATCAGCCAAAGCGCCGGCGCAGATCACCTTCTCACCGGCCACCATCACATGGCGATCCGGATTGACGCACAGCATCGGCAAGCCCGCATCGAAACAGGCGCGCAAGGTCGCGCGATAAGGTTCCGCGCTTTTCGTGCCGCCATCCGCATCCGGGCCGGTATTGAGCAGGAAATCTGCCTTGGTTGGGTCTGTCACAATCTCAGCAGCGTCTTCCTCGATCACGGAAAGATCACGCTCAGGCCCAATATGCATCACGCGCTGCCCAAGCCGCGCGAACCAAGGGTGCTTGCGTTCCTTCATCAGCCGCCAGGAAGCCTCACCGGAAGACATGATGCCATCGTAAAGCCCGCGATCGAGGCCCATGCGATCCAGCATGCCTTGCACAAACCAGGCGCGGCGCGGTGCATTCGTCAGAAAGACAATGCGCTTGCCGCGTGCCTTCAGCGCCGCAAGCGCCTCCGGCACGCCGGAATAGGGTTTGCGCCCATCATGCACCACACCCCAAAGATCGAGCACATAGCCGTCGTAACGGTCAGCGACGCCAGCGATACCTTCGAGAATTTGCATCATGCATCCTTGCCGACAGCATCGGCGATCGAAGTGAAGCCATCACGGGCGAGAAGTGCGGCGAGGCCATCAAGAATTTGCCGTACCAAAACCGGCCCGGCATAGGCAAAACCGGAATAAAGCTGCACGAGCGCAGCGCCGGCGCGGATTTTGGCATAGGCCTGTTCGGCACTGGCAATGCCGCCCACACCAATCAGCGCAAGGCGACCCTGCGCGATATGGTAGCAGCGGCGCAGCATTTCAGTGGAAAGCGTGAAAAGCGGCGCGCCGGAAAGCCCCCCCGCCTGGTCCTTCAGTGCCGATTGCAGCGAAGGCGGGCGCGTGATGGTGGTGTTGGAAATGATCAACCCGGCAATGCCCTGTGCCACACAGGCTTCCACAATGGGGCCGAGTGCATCATCGGCCAGATCAGGTGCGATCTTCACCAGCAAGGGCGGGCGCTTTGGCAGTGTCGCGCGGCGCGCATTGATGGCGGCCAGAATCGAGGCGAGCCGTTCTTCGCCCTGCAAATCGCGTAAGCCCGGCGTATTGGGGGAGGAGACATTGACGGTCACGTAATCCGCGTGCGGCGCCAGCGCTTCATACAGCGCCGGGTAATCGCGTTCCGGATCGGCGCCTTCCTTGTTGATGCCGATATTCGCACCGAAAACGCCGGGGAGTGGCCGAGGCAGGGCCCTGAGCCGCGCGAGATAGGCATCAAGCCCAGCATTATTGAATCCCATGCGGTTGATCACGGCCTGGTCTTCGGTCAGGCGAAACAGCCTCGGGCGCGGATTGCCGGCCTGAGGGCGCGGCGTGACCGTGCCGGCTTCGACAAAGCCGAAGCCGAGGCGGAGCAGCGGCAGCACCGCTTCTGCATTCTTATCAAAGCCGGCGGCAAGGCCGAGCGGATTGCGGAAGCGAAGCCCTGCAACTTCGGTCGCCAGGCTTGGGTGATCCGCACCACGATCCTGGCCGGCCAAGCCAAGAGAAAGCGCTCGCAGCGCGATACCATGGGCGGTTTCTGCATCCATGCTGCGCATGAGCGGCATGAGGGCTGAGGCAATGGCGGGTGTCATGGTGCCCTTCTGCCCTGGAAGGTGGTTTGGGGGAAGGGCTGCCAGGACCGGCGATGGGGACTGATACGCCATGGGCAAGCAGGCAGCGGCTAAGAGCTTGTGACGTTGATGATTAGCCCCGACGATGTGGTTTCATTGCCGGATAAGATGAAGGCGTGAAGCGGTAGCCCCCTCGGTCCCTGATCTTGTGAACCAACGTGTTTTATGCGGTTGGCGATGAGCGCCTGGGACGCCGGAGGTTCTGACTTTTTCATTTGGCGTGCATTTTGCTTGTAATGCCATCCGGTTCGCGCTTGGGTTGAGCATATCGCTGCGATACGCAAACCAGGAGGCCGCCATGCCCGCATCCACCCTTATCCGCAACGCTGCCTGGACCGCCGAATGGGATGCGGCGGCCGGGCGGCATTTCTATGGTCAGGGTAAGGATGTGCTGCTGGCCGATGGTCGCATCGCCGCCATTACGCCGCATGATCCCAATGCGCCGCCGCCCGCGGGCGCTGAGGTGATTGAGGGAGCCAAGCTTCTGGTCATGCCAGGCTTGATCAATATCCATACTCATCCAACAACGGAACCTGGCGGTCGCGGTGTGCGCGAAGATCATGGCGTGCCGGAACAGCAAATGACCGGCCTGTTCGAACGCCTGCAAGCCTTCAAGCTGGATCAGCAAGGTCAGGCCGCCGCTATGCGTTTGGCCTATGCGGAGCTGATGTCAGCTGGCGTCACGAGCGTGGTTGATTTGTCGCCGCCTTTCCCATCCTGGCTTTCCATCATGGCGGAAAGCGGCCTGCGGGGCTGGGCCGGGGCGGGTTACGCTGCGGCGCGCTGGGGGATGGAAGCGCCCCAGACCGTAACCTGGATGTGGAACCGCGAAGATGCCCGCCGACAATTCGATGCCGCCAAGCAATTCATGAAGGAGGCCGAGGCTGATCCGTCTGGCCGCCTGACTGGCATTGTCTTCCCCGCGCAGATCGACACGGTAGAGGAGGAGATGCTGCGCGAAAGCATCGCCTATGCCGCGGAGACGGGCCGGCCCTTCACCACACATATCTCCCAATCTGTGGTCGAAGTGCGAGAGATCATTCGCCGCCACGGCGTAACACCCATTCAATGGGCGGCGGATATCGGCTTGCTGACGCCGCGCAGTATCCTGGGCCATGCGATTTTTGTGGACGAGCATATCTCGATTGGTTGGCATACGGCCAAGGATGTCGGCCTGATTGCCGATACGGGCGCGACGGTCGCGCATTGCCCATCGCCCTTTGCAAGGTATGGGGAGCATTTGCGCCATTTCGGCAAGTATCGCGCGCGTGGAGTCAATCTTGGCTTTGGTACCGACTGCGCGCCGCATAATCTGATTGAGGAAATGCGCCTTGCCATCATTCTGGCGCGCAATGCCTGCCGCGATATCACGGCGGCGGATACGGGCAGTGTTTTCCATGCGGCGACGATTGGAGGTGCTACAGCGCTTGGCAGGCCGGATCTTGGGCGGCTGAATGTGGGCGCTTCGGCGGATGTGGTTCTGGTAGACTTGGCACATCCGTTGATGACGCCGCCGCGCGATCCCCTGCGCGCGCTGGTTTTCCACGCTGCCGATCGCGCTGTGAAGCGCGTGCTGGTGGGAGGGAAGACGATTTACGCGGATGGCAAGCCGACCAAGCTGAACGTTTCTGACGCCGCCGGCATTCTTGCCGAAAGCCAGGCCAAGATGCTGCGTGATTCAGTTGGCCGGGATTATCGCGGGCGGAGCGGCGACGAAATCGCGCCGATCAGCCTGCCAATCCATTAGCGCTTACTGGACCACGGCGATTTGTTGCGGATCTATGCGGAGCCAAAGCTTTACCCCCACCGCATGGGCTGCAAGCGGTGGCGCGGCAGCGCGTAGGCGTAGCTCTGCCCCGTCAGGGCGCAACACATAATCCCAGGATTCACCCAAATAAGTGCGTTCCAGCACTGTGACCGGCATGATCAGTGCCGCGCTTTCGTGCGCCGGTTCCGTGACATGTAGGCTCATTGCCTGTGGGCGGAGCGAAAGTAGAATATCCCCAGATACCTGCGGCCCAATGCCCGCCGCGGCAGCTGGGCCAAGCGATAGGCCACCAAGCAGCAAGGCGCCGGCTTCCACACGCGCTTCCAGCAAATTGGTCCGTCCAACAAAGCCCGCGACAAAGCGTGTGCGCGGTTTGGTATAGAGCAAATGCGGCGCATCCACCTGTTCAATCCGGCCGGCATTCATCACCGCAATACGGTCAGATGTCGCCATGGCTTCTGCCTGATCATGCGTGACATAGACGGTTGTGATGCGGAATTCATCATGCAGGCGGCGGATTTCGAAGCGCATTTCTTCCCGCAGATTGGCATCCAGGTTGGAAAGTGGTTCATCCAGCAGCAGCACGGCAGGCTTCACCACAATAGCGCGGGCGAGCGCCACGCGTTGCTGCTGGCCACCGGAAAGCTCGGCCGGGTAGCGGGCCGCGAGGTGGCCCATTTTCACCACATCCAGAATTTCAGCGACACGGCGCTTGATCTCATCGCTGGGAAGTTTGCGAAGCGTCAAGCCAAAGCCAACATTCTCGGCCACCGTCATATTCGGCCAAATGGCGTAGGATTGGAAAATCATGGACATGCCGCGGCGTTCCGGCGGCAGCACGGCGCCGGGCGCGGAAAGCACCTTGCCATCCACCGCGATGGTGCCGGCATTGGGTTCAACAAAACCCGCAATCATGCGCAGCGTCGTTGTCTTGCCGCAGCCGGAAGGGCCGAGCAAAGACAGGAACTCGCCTTCTTCCAGCGTCAGATCAATCGCGTCCACAACAACATTCTTGCCATAGGCCTTGGTGAGGCCAGAAAGGGTCAGGCGCGGCATGTCAATCCCTCCGCAGCATGAAATCGCGGCCGACAAGCTTCATGCCGATGCCGACAAAGACCATGGTGATCACCAGCAATATGCCGCCAAAGGCGGAGACCAATTCGAAATTGCCCTGTTCGCTGAGGTCATACAGCAAAACGGACATGGTGCGCGTGCGTGGCCCCACCAGGAAGATTGCCGCCGATAATTCGCGTGAGGCGACGATGAAGACGATGAGCCAGCCACCCAGCAAGGATGTCTTCAGCAAAGGTGCCGTGATGCGGCGGATGGTTTGCAACCGCCCGCTACCCAGGATGCGCGCGGCTTCTTCCATTTCCGGATGCACCGCGCGGATGGAGGCCTGCGCATTGGCATAGGCAATTGGCAGGAAGCGCGCGGTGAAGGCCAGGATGATCAGAAGCGCGCTGCCGTAGAGCATCAGCGGCGGCCCCGCATAGGCAGCGTAAAACCCGATCGCCATGACGATGCCCGGAATGACGAATGGCGCCATTGCAAGGAAAGCTAGGCCGTCGGCAAAGCGGATTAGGCGTCGCACAACAATATAAGCCACCAGTAGTGCGAGGATCAGCGCAAGCGCGGCCGAGGCGCCGGAAAACCAGATGGTATTCCAGACCGATTGCAGCGCCATGTCATGTTCAAACAGCAGCATCCGGTAATTGCGGAGAGTGAGGTTATCGAGCGAAAACCCGCGTCCCCAGGCCTTGGCGAAGGAGGCTTGCAACAGCACCAGCAAGGGCTTCAGAACCGCAAGCAGCGCCACGCCAAAACACCAGGCAAACAGCACCCAGCGCCAGGGACCAAGCTTGATCTGCCGCCTTTCGCCGCCCTTCCCAGTCTGAGAGACAAACCCTTTGCGGGAGAGCAGCAGCTTCTGCACGCCGATTAGCGCCACAGTGATCAGCAGCAGCGGAATCGAATAGGCGGCGGCCACTTCTACGCGCACAGGGTCTTCAAAAAACTGCCAAAGCTGCGTGGTCACGACATTGATGCGCGCGGGAATGCCGATGATGGCGGGCGTGCCGAATAAAGCGATGGTTTCAAGAAAAATCAGAATGAAGCCACCCAGGATGGATGGCCATACCAAAGGCAGTGTCACCTTGCGCATGGTGGTCCAGGTGCCCGCACCCATGATATTTGCTGCATCCTCCATTTCGGAGGAAATCAGATCGAGTGCGGATTTGACGAAAATGAAGACCAACGGGAAGGAATGCAGCGCAATGACAAAGGCCATGCCGGTGAAGGTATAAACATTCATCAGCGGGTCTTGTGCGCCCGACACTGCACGCCAGACCTGGTTGATCCAGCCGGCATTTGGCCCCGCCAGCAAAATCCAACCAATGGCGCCAAGATAGGGTGGCATGACGAAGGCAGCCAAAACCATGGCCCAGGTGAAACCCTTGCCCGGCATATCGGTGCGTGAAACCGCCCAGGCCATGGGCACGGCGATGATGGTGGAAATCGCCGCAGTCAAAAGCCCCAGTAGCAGGGAATTGCGCAAGGCATCCAGATAACGCTGGCGGCCATAGGCGGTCGCGTAATTCATCAGGGTGAAGGCGCCAGTATCCTGTTCCTCGAAGCTGATAGCCAACATCTTGAGGAGTGGTGCAGCAATCAGAAAGGAAAGCCCAAGAACCAGTATCACCCAGAGAAGAGTGACCGGTTCAACCATCCTGATCCGCGCGCCAAACTGGGCGCGCGGTGCTGTCTTCAAGACCGCCCCTTCAGCCATTGTGCGTTGTTACACGCCGAAGATATCGCGCCAGGCATCGCGCACTTCAGGCACGCCCTTATCGGCTTCCTCAAGCGTTGGCGCCAGCATCTTGACTTGATCCAGCGGGCGTGAACCTTCGGGCGGCGCCACATCTGGACGCAGGCTTTCATTGAAAAGTTTTACTACCGCTGTCGAAAGCGCCTGGCCGGTCTGGAATTCCATGAACAGCTTTGCGGCATTGGGATGCGGCGCATTGCGGATGATGGCGGAGGGCGAGAGTGCAGCGACAACGCCTTCCTCCGGATAGATCAGCTTGAGCGGATTGCCGCGTGACATGCTGAACAGCGTGGAGGAAGATGGCACTGCCACGCCAACCGCACGTTCCCCCGCATTCATGGCGGTGACAGGGTCAATGGAAGAACGCCCGATTTGTGGCTTGTTCTTTTCAAAATCACGCAGGAAATTCGCGCCATAGAGACGGCGCATCTCCAGCGCCCAAAGGCCAATGGCGCCGCTGAAGCCGGGATGGCCGATAGCCAGCTTATCCTTCCACTTGGAATCGAGCGTGTCCTTCCAGCTTTTGGGGGCATCAGCCTCTGAGACCAAGCGCGTATTATGCGCCATCAGGAAAATACCAAGGAAGGAGGACTGAAAATAATTTTCGGGATCCGCAACGCGGAGCAGCGGCAGTAGACCATCTGCATTCTTGGGCCGAAACTGCATCAGGCGGTTCTGCCGCTTGAGCTGACTGTAATGGCCGCCATTGGTGGATGAAAAGACATCGCATTGCGCGACGCCCGCCCTTTGATCCTGCGACAGGCGTTGAAAGGCCACCTGCGATGTGCTGCGGACAACATTGCAGCGCACCCCAGGGTAGCGTTCATTGAAGGCGCGGCCTGCGGCTTCCGAAGCCTCGGCGCTGTATTGGCCGGAATACCAGGTGATTTCGCCCTCACGCTTCGCGGCTTCATACAAAACCCGCTCATGCTCGGGCATGGGGCTTTGGGCGAAGGCCTTGCTGGTGGCAGCCGCCCAGGCGCCCAGCGCCAACACACCGCGACGATCAATCAACATCATAGCTTGCTTCCTCCCCCGGGGTTTCGGGCGCCTCCGGGCGCTCCAGTTTGCTTTTGGTGAAGCTTGCCACCCTGCCCGAAGCCTGTAAACCATGTTGGAAAAGAAGGAGGCCTTCCATGGCGTTGATTGACCGGATCGGGGTGGATGTGGGGCGCAAGCTGAAGCTTGAAGATGCCATTGAATGGGCAGCGCGGAACCAGGTACGCCATATTGATATCCAATTGGATACCGGTGCCAATAAGGTGAATATGTTCGATGATGCACGCTGCCGCGCCATTGTCGCTTCCGCCCGCGCCAATGGCGTAACGATTGCGCTGCACACGCTCTCTGCCGTGAATGTCGGGGAATATTCGCCGTTTTTGGCGGAAGCGGTGGATGCCTATATGCGCGCCTATATTGAAGTGGCCCCCAAGCTTGAAGCTGAATGGATTGTGGTCCATGCAGGCTATCACTTCACTTCCGATGTGCCGATGCGCATGGAAGCGGGGCGGGACCGGCTGCAACGCATGGTGCAACATGCGGAAAAGCATGGTGCCCTGCTATTACTTGAAAATCTGAATGTCGAACCGCCAACGGCCGAGGTACATTACCTGGCCCATACACAGGAAGAATGGCGCTATTACTATGGTGCCATCCATTCCCCCGCCTTCGCGCTTTCCTTCACCGCCAATCATGCGCATTTGATGCCAGATGGTGTAGCTGCCTGGGTGGCGGGCATTCCGATGGAACGCGTGCGCGAAGTGCGGCTCGCGGATTGCTGGCGCAATGGGCATGAGGAACATCTGGTGCCGGGCCAGGGCGATTTCGATTTCGGCGATATGTTCCGCCTGATCGAAGCGCGCGGCTTCAAGGGGCATTACACTAACGCTTTTGGATCACTTGAAGATATGCAATGGGCGCGCGGCTATATGGTGGAAAAAGCCCGCGCCGCCGGGGTGAAGGTGGATTAAGGCGCATCAACTGCGTCTTGGGAAAGGGATCGCGCCATGGCCATTACCGCATTGGGCTATCTGGAACTCCGCGCCAGCCAATTGGATGATTGGGCCGGCTTTGGCCCGCGCCTGCTTGGGCTGATGCTCGCCGAAAAATCCGCGACCGAGATTGCCTTCCGCATGGATGATCGGCGCCAGCGCGTGATCATCAGCGCTGACCCGCATGACGGGCTAGGTGCCTTTGGCTGGGAGGTGGCGGATGCGCCAGCGCTGCAAGCCATGGCGGCGCGCTTGGAAGCGGCGGGGCATCGTGTCGCAATGGGTAGCGCTGCGCTTGCCGCACGGCGGCGCGTGGCGGAACTGATCGTTACCGCTGATCCGCTCGGCAATCGGGTGGAGCTGTTTCACGGGCCGGAAGTGACCGATCGGCCCTTTATCCCCGGTCGCGCCATTTCCGGCTTTCGCACCGGCCCGCTTGGCATGGGCCATGCGGTGTTGAATGTGCCGCGCGTTGAAGATGTGCTGCCTTTTTATCGGGAAGTGCTCGGCTTTGGCCTTTCCGATTGGGTGGAAAACCCCTTCCGCGCCTATTTCATGCATGTGAATGGCCGGCATCACTCGCTTGCCTTGATCGAAACCGGCAAGGCAAGCTTGCATCATTTGATGATGGAATGCCTGAGCCTGGATGATGTGGGGCAGGGCTATGACATTGCGCTTTCTGAAGAAGGGCGCATCGGCACCACGCTTGGCCGCCACACCAATGATTGGATGACAAGCTTTTACGCGCGCACGCCGGGGGGCTTTTTGGTCGAATATGGCTGGGGCGGGCGGCATATCGAACCCGCGACGTGGCAGGCAGAGCGCATGGATAGCGGGCCGAGCCTTTGGGGCCATGACCGGCATTGGGCCGGTGCGGAAGCTGTCGCCAAAGGGCGGGAGATGCGTATGGCAGCAGCCGCGCGCGGTGAAAGGGCGCCGGTACAGGTGCTGCCCGGCAATCATACACTCATGCCCGGTGCCTGCCCCTGGTGGGAGGGGCTGCGCGGCGCGGCGGAGTAGCGCGCACCTCACGCCTTCTTGTGTTGCATTATCACTCTTGCTGATGCGGATATCGCCGTATCGGCAAGGGAAACGCATTGTGCTGTTCGATCTTTTCATGAAGCGCCTGATTAAGCACGGCACCTTGCATGTCCGCCTACCGCAGGGTGAATTGCGATCCTATGGTACGGGGCAGGGGCCGGTGGCGGGTTTTACTGTGCGCTCCCGCGCTGCCTTGCAACGTCTCGGCCTCAACCCTGCCTTGGCCTTGGGCGAAGCCTATATGGATGGCGAAATCCTGCCTGAAGATTGCACGCTGCATGAATTGCTGGATCTGCTGGCGCTCAATCTGATGGAAGGCGGCACACATCCGGCGGAAAAGGCATTGGAATGGGCGCGTTGGACAAAGCGGCGTCTGGATCAATTCAACCCCGCTGGCCGCGCGCGGCGCAATGTGGCGCATCACTATGATTTGAATGCGCGGCTCTATGCGCTGTTTCTCGACCGGGATCGGCAATACTCCTGTGCCTATTTTCAAACTGGCGATGAGAGCCTGGAAGAAGCGCAGATCGCCAAAAAGCGCCATATCGCCGCCAAGCTGAAGCTGGACCGTCCAGGGCTGGAGGTTTTGGATATCGGCTGCGGTTGGGGCGGCATGGCGCTGACCTTGGCGCGGGAATGGGGGGCGCAGGTCACGGGCATAACGCTTTCGGCCGAGCAATTGGCAGTCGCGCGGGCGCGGGCGGAAGAAGCCGGACTTTCCCGGCAGGTGCGTTTTGCGTTGATGGATTATCGGGATTGGCGCCAGCCCGTGGATCGGATTGTATCGGTTGGCATGTTTGAACATGTGGGCTTGCAGCATTACCCGGCCTTTTTTCGCCTCATCCGCCGTGCGCTGAAGCCTCAAGGCGTCGCTTTGGTGCATGCCATTGGGCGCGCCGATGGGCCGGGGTCCACCAATCCCTGGCTGGCCAAATACATTTTCCCCGGCGGCTATTCCCCAGCGCTTTCCGAAGTGCTGCCGGCAGCGGAAAAGGCTGGGCTTTTCGTGACCGATATCGAAATCCTGCGCCTGCATTACGCCAAGACCATTGCCCATTGGCGCATGCGCTTTGCCGGCAACCGGGACGCCATTGCTTCCCTTTACGATGAGCGTTTCTGCCGCATGTTTGAATTCTACCTCTCTGGGGCGGAACTCGCCTTCCGGCGGATGGGGCATATGAATTGGCAATTGCAACTCACGCGCGAGCAGGCGGCGTTACCCACTACACGTGACTATATTTGGCAGACAGAGCGGCAAGCCTTGATCCGCACGCTTGTTGGGGGAGGAATTCACAGCCAATCCCCACCATCCCCGTAATCCCCAGGGGGCAATTGCGCGCTGCCGCGCTATAAGGGGGCATGAATAGTTTTGACCCCTCGCCCGGCGCCACCCCCGGGGCCGGTTTGCTCGGCCTTTCGCAGCGTATTCCGCCCTCCAACCTCGCCGCCGAACAGGCGCTGCTTGGCGCGCTTTTGGCCAATAACAAGGCGTTTGAACGCGTGGGCGAATATCTGGCGCCGGACCACTTTGCTGATCCAGTGCATGGGCGGATTTTCCACGCCATTAAGCGCCGCGTCGAAGCGGGCCAGCTTGCCGATGCGGTGACCTTGCGCGCGGAATTTGAACATTCCGGTCTATTGGATGAGGTAGGCGGGCCGGCCTATCTGGCGCAGCTGCTATCGGCCATGGTGGGCGTTATCAATGCCGGCGAATATGGCCAGGTAATCTATGATGCCTGGCTCCGCCGCCAGTTGGTGGATTTGGGCGAAGTGGTGGTGAATCGTGCCTTTGGTGCCGAAGCCGAATTGGATGCCAAGGCGCAATTGGAATCGGCGGAACAGGCCCTATTCGAATTGGCCAAGGAAGGCGGCGCGGGGGAGGGGGGCTTCCTTACTTTTGAACGCGCGCTAACTATCGCCGTGCACCATGCTGAGAAGGCCTTCACCACGCCGGGCGGGGTTTCGGGTTTGCCCACCGGCTTGCGTGATTTGGATAGCAAAACGGGCGGGCTGCATCCTTCTGATCTGCTCATTATCGCGGGCCGGCCTGGGATGGGTAAAACGGCGCTGGCGACCAAGATCGCCTTTGGCGCCGCGAAATCCGTGCTGCGCAGCGCGCAGGAAGCGGACCCGAATGCGGTGCCCAAGGGTGGCGTTGCGTTGTTTTCGCTTGAAATGAGCGCGGATCAATTGGCAACACGTTTGCTGGCTGAGGAATCCCGCATCTCCGGTGATCGCATTCGGCGCGGCGAAATCAGCCAGCGTGATTTTGACCGGTTTTTGGAAGTAAGCCGCGAATTGGCATCGCTGCCGTTGCATATTGATGACACGCCGGCGATCAGCATCTCGGCGCTGCGCACACGCTGCCGGCGCTTGCAGCGCACCAAGGGGCTTGATCTGATCGTGGTTGACTATTTGCAACTGATGCGCCCGGCGGCGGGCACACGGCCGGAAAGCCGCGTGCTTGAAATCAGCATGATCACACAGGGGCTGAAGGCACTCGCCAAGGAATTGTCCGTGCCGGTGATTGCGCTGTCTCAGTTGTCGCGTGCCGTGGAAAGCCGCGAAGACAAGCGCCCGCAGCTTTCGGATTTGCGGGAATCCGGCTCCATCGAACAGGACGCCGATGTGGTGATGTTCGTCTATCGCGACGAATATTATCTGATGCAGCGCGCCCCCAAGGAGCTTTCCTTCGATAATGCCGAAAAATTCCAGGGTGCCGTGGACAAATGGCAGAAGGATATGGAAATGGCGCATAACAAGGCGGAATTGATTATCGCCAAGCAGCGCCATGGCCCAACCGGTACCATCAAGCTGTTCTTCGAAGCGGAGTTCACGCGCTTTGGGGATTTGGAAACGCAGCATGATGATGGCTATGGCGGCTGATCCTGGTTCCTGCTGATGGATCTCTCCGCCATCCTTCATATTGATCTTGCTGCCATTGCTGAAAATTGGCGCATACTTGCCGCGCGCGCCGCACCGGGCGCAGTGGCGGGCGTGGTGAAGGCGAATGCCTACGGGCTCGGCGCCGATAAGGTGGCGTCGGCGTTGCAGGCGGCCGGCTGTCGGCATTTCTTTGTGGCGCATCTGGCCGAGGGGATTGCGCTGCGCGAAACGCTTGGCCCTGGGCCCATGATTGCGGTGTTGAATGGTTTCGCCCCCGGTGCTGATGGCGATGCCGCGCTGCTGCCGGTGCTGAATAGCCTTGGCGATGTGCTGGCCCATGCCACTGCCGGGCGCAGCGCTGGTCAGGCAAGGCGGGCGCTATTGCATCTGGATACGGGCATGGCGCGGCTTGGGCTGGATGCGGGGGAACAGGCGCGGCTCGTCGCCGATCACTCCCTGCTGGCAGGGCTCAATCTGCTTTATGTCATGTCGCACTTGGCGTGTGCGGATGAACCGGACCATCCCTTGAATGCGGAGCAAGCAGCGCGTTTTGACCGCGCGTGTGGTACGCTGCCCAAGCTCAAGCGGTCCTTCGCCAATTCATCTGGCTTGTTTCTGGGCGCGGATTACGCCTCAGACCTCGCGCGGCCAGGCTGTGCGCTTTACGGCATCAACCCTACCCCCGGCGCCGCCAACCCAATGCTGCAGGTGGTCCGGCTGGAAGCGCCCATTCTGCAAATCCGTGATGTTTCCGCCGGTGCCAGTGTTGGCTATAGCGCTTCTTTCGTTGCGGCGCGGCGCAGCCGGATCGCCACCATTGCGGTCGGCTACGCGGACGGCTACCTGAGACGCCTCTCAGGGCAGGGTGTCGCGGCCTATCGCGACATGATTCTGCCGATGGTGGGACGTGTTTCCATGGATTTGATCACTTTGGATGTGACGGATACGCCGGGCATTGCCGTAGGAGATCGCGTGCAGCTTATCGGCGGCGCCGCGCCTTCGCCCGATGATCTGGCGGCGCGGGCAGGCACGATTGGCTATGAAATTCTGACATCGCTCGGCGATCGCTACCGCCGCGACTATGGGGTGGGCTGAGCTTGGCCGGGATACTGAACCCCATCGCAGCTTTGGGCCGCGCTGTACTTAGCGCCTTGCAGGGCGTTGGCGCCGTGGTGCTGTTTGCGCTGGAAGGTGTTTCGCATCTGTTTCGCCCCCCCTTCTATGGACGGTTGTTTCTGCGCCAAGTGGTGGAGATTGGTTATTTCTCGCTGCCTGTTGTGGCGCTGACCGCGTTTTTCACCGGCATGGTACTGGCGCTGCAAACCTATACGGGTTTTGCGCGCTTCAATGCTGAGGGGGCGGTTGCGAATGTTGTTGTCCTTTCCATCACGCGCGAATTGGGACCAGTGATTGCGGGGCTGATGGTGGCGGGGCGCATTGGTGCTTCCTTCGCCGCTGAAATCGGCACCATGCGCGTGACCGACCAGATAGATGCGCTGACCACGCTTTCCACCAACCCGATGAAATATCTAGTTGCACCAAGGCTTTTGGCCGGCGCCATCGCCTTGCCCTTCCTGGTCCTGATCGCCGATACTCTGGGGGTGATGGGCGGCTGGCTGATCGGCACGGCGAAGCTTGGTTTTAGTTCTGCCGGGTATCTGCGCGCCACGCTTGATTTCATGCAGACCATGGATGTGGTCTCGGGCCTGGTGAAGGCATCCGTCTTTGGCTTTGTGATTGCGCTGATGGGCTGCTGGTGCGGCTATAATAGCAAGGGGGGCGCGCAGGGTGTGGGGGCGGCGACCACTTCGGCTGTCGTGATTTCCTCCATCCTTATTCTGGCGCTGGATTACATCATTACCGAAATGTTCTTCGCCCGATGAGTGGCGCAGTGCCGAAAATCCGCCTGCGTGGGCTGTCCAAGGCGTTCGGGCCAAAGCAGGTGCTGGATGGCGTTGACCTGGATATCCGCGCGGGTCATGGCATGGTGATTTTGGGTGGTTCGGGTTCCGGCAAATCCGTCACCATCAAATGCATCCTGGGGCTGATTCAACCCGATGCTGGCAGCATCGAAATTGATGGTCAGGATATTCTGAAACTGCCCAGGCGTGAACGTGAAGCGCTGAATGACCGCATCGGCATGCTGTTTCAGAATGGCGCGCTGTTCGATAGCCTGCCGGTCTGGGAGAATGTCTGCTTCAAGCTACTGGCGCAAAAGCGCATCACCCGCGCGCGTGCCCGCGACAAGGCGGCCGAGGTGCTGGCGCAAGTTGGCCTTGCCGCATCCGTGGGCGATCTTTCGCCATCAGAGCTTTCGGGCGGCATGCAAAAACGCGTGGCCCTTGCGCGTGCCATTGCGGCAGAGCCCGAGATCATTTTCTTCGACGAACCCACCACCGGCCTAGATCCCATCATGGGCGCGGTGATTGATGGGCTGATTGTGGATGTGGTGCATCGGCTGGGGGCGACCGCCGTTTCCATCACGCATGACATGGCAAGCGCGCGGCGGATTGGCGATGATGCCGCCATGATCCATAAGGGCCGCATCATCTGGACTGGTGAAGCCGCGAAGCTTGGCGATACCGGCAATGCCATGGTGGACCAATTCGCCCGCGGTGAGCGGGAGGGGCCGATTCAAATGGAATTGCGGCGGTAGCGCTTAACCAAACCCCTGGTTCAATCCAGCAATCGCTGCATCATATTCACGCCTGAGCCGCGCCACCAATTCCGCCGTGCTCGGCACATCATGAATGGCGCCAACGCCCTGGCCCGCGGACCAGATATTCTTCCAGGCGCGCTTTTCGCTGCTGCCCAAATGAAGTTCCCTGTTGAATTCGGGCAAATTCGCTGGATCAAGCCCCGCCGCTTCCAAAGATGCACTCAGGAAATTGCCATTCACCCCGCTAATGGCATTGGTATAGACAATATCCTTAGCCGTCGCGGCGAGGATCATTTGCTTGTAATCCTCCGGCGCGCGGCTTTCGGTGGTCGCGATGAAGCGTGTGCCGAGATACGCGAAATCAGCCCCCGCCGCCCGCGCCGCCACCACATGCGCCCCGGTGGACATGGCGCCCGATAGGATGATGGTGCCTTGATAGAATTGCCGGATCTCATGCAGGAAGGCGAAGGGGTTATAGGTGCCGGCATGCCCGCCCGCGCCAGCTGAAACCGCAATCAGCCCATCCACACCGGCTTCGGCGGCCTTCCGCGCATGGCGCAGATTGATCACATCATGGAATACCAGCCCGCCATAGCTGTGGATGGCGTCCACCACCTCAGACACTGCACCCAGCGAGGTGATCACAAAGGGCACGCGCTGGCGCACGGTTTCGGCCAAATCCGCATCAAGCCTGGCGTTGGACCGATGCACGATCAGATTGACGCCGAATGGCGCGGCGGCATTGCCGGTTCTTTCGCGGATTTCGGCCAGCCATTCCCCATAGCCTTCCGTGCTGCGCTGATTTAGCGCGGGGAAACTGCCCACCACGCCGGCCTTGCAGGTTTCCACCACCAGATCAGGGCCGGAGACCAGGAACATGGGGGCGGCAATCACGGGCAGGGCGATTCTGCCCTCAAACAAGGCGGGGATGGGCATGGGCGATCCTTCAAAACGGCAGACCCAAGCCTGCCGGGGCCCGGCTAAGGGCGCAAGGCCATTGCCTTATTGCATCCGGGCGCCAAGCAAGCCTAGGCTTCCCCCAGAGGCACCATCAGCGTGCCAAGGGATGAAACGGCGCCTGGCGCCAGGGTAGAGGAAGTCCGGTATGAAACTCGGCGCGGCCATTGCGGAAATCATGAAACGTGAGGGGATTCAGATCCTCACCGGCTATCCGGTCAATCATTTGATCGAATATGCTGCGGATGCGGATATCCGCCCCATCATGGTCCGGCAGGAGAGGATCGGCCTGCATATGGCCGATGCCATTT
>JBIIGZ010000185.1:0-6432 GCA_044236185.1 Roseomonas sp.
GGCGTCCATCCAGCACCACCCCATAGCCGCCTTCAAGCCTTGGCACGGCCAGGGCCGCTTCCCAGAAACGCTTCATGGACCTTAATTTAGCGGGTCGGAAGCTAAAGAAAAGCGCTTGCCCGCCCCCTGAGATGGGGTTTGCTCACCCGGCTTGACGCGGACCATCCTCCAGCGCTAGTTACGCGCCCTTCGCCGGTGGGATGCCGGCCCATCCTTATTCAGGTTCGAACAGACAGCCCATGGCCAATAACGCTTCTGCGCGCAAGCGCATCCGTCAGACCGAAAAGCGCACCGCGCGGAACAAGGCGCGCAAATCACGCGTCCGTAGCTTTTTGCGCAAGGTCGAAGAAGCGGTGAAGTCGGGTGACAAGGCTGCGGCGCAGGAAGCTTTCCGCGCGGCGCAACCCGAAATGCAGCGCGCTGCAACCAAGGGTGTGGTCCACGCCAATACGGTCGCGCGGAAATTGTCTCGGCTTTCTGCGCGCGTAAAATCTGTCGGCGCCTGACGGCGCATTTTTCTGTCCTGAAGCAGTATGGTTGGGGGCGCGGAGATTGCCGCGCCGCCGTTTCGCTTGTGCACTTTCCATCGGTTGGTTTTCGCCAGGCGCGCTTCCCTCTTCGGGTGATTGAGTCAAGCCTGAAACTCCATGCTTGATCGCGAATCTCGGAAAATTTTTGGTTGAGTTTTTTTGCTATTGAAATTTTATCGCTCACCGCACCAAGATGCGTTCCAACAGGGACAAATGAGTGAGTGGGCAGGGGGTCAGCGTTTTGCGAAGCACGGAAAAGCTAAGCGATAGCACATCCCCGCAAGGCCCCGCTGCCTGGGCTGAACCTTGGGCGCGTATTCGCGCCAAGCTGCGCGAAGAAGTGGGCGATGTGGAATTCCGCAGCTGGCTTCGGCAAATGACCCTCGCTACTGTTGAAGGTGATGAGGCGACGATCACGCTGCCCACGCGCTTTCTGCGCGATTGGGTAAGCAGCCATTACGGCGATCGGCTGCGTGCCTTATGGCAGCAGGAAAATCCTGCCATTCGTCGGGTTGATCTCCGCGTGGCGACAGGCAGCCGCGCCGCTGCGGCCGAGGCTTCGGACAATTCTGTGCGCCCCCTGGCGGAAAGCCCAGCCAATGCCGCGCCGCGCGCCGCTGATCCGCGTGGCGATTGGGCCGCACCGCTTGATGCGCGCTTCACCTTTGATACCTTCATTGTCGGCAAGCCCAATGAATTCGCCCATGCCTGCGCGCGTCGCGTTGCAGAAAGGCCGGCAATGCCCGGCTTCAATCCGTTGTTTCTGTATGGCGGTGTTGGGCTTGGCAAGACACATCTGATGCACGCCATTGCCTGGGCCATTCGTGAACAACACCCCACGCGCCAAGTAGCCTACATGAGCGCAGAGAAATTCATGTATCGCTTCATTGCGGCGCTGCGCAGCCAATCCACCATGGAATTCAAGGAAACGCTGCGGTCGGTTGATGTGCTGATGGTGGATGACCTGCAATTCCTGATCGGCAAGGACAATACGCAGGAAGAATTTTTCCACACTTTCAATGCGCTGGTGGATGCCGGCAAGCAGATTGTGATTTCCGCCGATAAATCACCATCCGATCTTTCCGGCATTGAGGATCGGCTGCGCACGCGCCTTGGCTGCGGCATGGTCGCTGATCTGCACGCCACCACTTATGAATTGCGCATTTCCATTCTGGAAGCCAAGGCAGCGTCATCGGGCGTTGCGGTGCCGTCGCGCGTCATGGAATTCCTGGCCCATAAGATCACGTCCAATGTGCGGGAATTGGAAGGCGCACTTAATCGCCTGATCGCCTGGGCCAATCTGTTTGGGCGGCCCATCACGCTCGAAGGCGCGCAGGAGGTGCTGCACGATATCCTCCGCGCCCATGACCGGCGCGTCACGATCGAGGAGATCCAGCGCAAGGTCGCTGAACACTACAATATTCGCCTGACCGACATGTCTTCGGCGCGGCGCGCGCGCAATGTTGCGCGGCCGCGCCAGGTCGCCATGTACCTGGCGAAGCAGTTGACTTCACGTTCGCTTCCCGAAATTGGGCGGCGCTTCGGCAATCGGGACCACACCACGGTCATGCATGCTGTCTCCCGCGTGGCGGAGCTGATGCAGGGCGATGGGTCCTTTGCTGAGGATGTGGAGCTGCTCCGGCGCATGCTGGAAACCTGAGGGGCTGGGCCCGGCCCGCCAAAGCGCTTTTTCCAGAGACTAGGCCGCTTTTCTGGCCCCTTCCAGGCTGGTATGGGGAAACGAATCCGGGTGCTCCACCGCGCCGATTCGGCAGCTTTGTCGCCCGGGCAGGATTTCACTGGCGGTTCACCCCCGTGGCCCATCCGGCCGCGGCTGAGATCGCCACAACAGGATCGGGGCGTCGGAACGATGAAATTCTCGGTTGACAGGGCGGTACTGCTCAAGGCGCTGACCCATGTGCAAAGCGTGGTGGAACGGCGCAACACTATCCCCATCCTTGCCAATGTCATGATCGAAGCAAGTTCAGGAGGCACCCTGAAACTCACCGCGACCGATATGGAAATCGCGGTGGTGGAAGACATTGCGGGTGTGACTGTTGCGCGCGCGGGGCGCACCACGGCGCCGGCTGCAACGCTTTACGAAATCATCCGCAACCTGCCGGAAGGGGCGCGCGTGGAATTCGACCATGGCGGTGGTGATGGGCCGCTCGCGCTGCGTTCTGGGCGTTTCAATACCAGCCTCGCGGTGCTGGCGGTGGATGATTTCCCCTCCATGACCGAAGGGCGCATGCCGGTGCAATTCAGCATCAAGGCAGGCGTCTTGCGGGATTTGATTGACCGCACACGGTTTGCAATTTCCACGGAAGAAACGCGCTATTACCTGAACGGTATTTATATCCACGCAACCGAAAGCGAAGGCCAGCCCGTGCTGCGCGCGGTTGCGACCGATGGGCATAGGCTTGCGCGCGTGGAAGAACCATTGCCGGAAGGCGCGAAAGGCATGCCGGGCGTGATCATTCCGCGCAAGACCGTGAATGAAATCCGCAAGCTGGCGGAAGAAACCCAGGATGAGATTGTGGTGCGGCTTTCGGATACCAAGGTGCAATTCGCGCTCGGTACCGTGACGCTCACCAGCAAGCTGATTGATGGCACCTTCCCGGAATATGAACGCGTGATTCCGCGCGGCAATGACAAAAAGCTTGTCGTGCCGCGCAAGGATTTTGCCGATGCGGTGAAGCGCGTTGCCGCGATCAGCAGCGAAAGATCACGCCCCGTCAAGCTTAGTCTTGGCACCAATCATTTGCGTGTCTCGGCCGCGAGCCCCGATCAGGGCGAAGCGCAGGAAGATCTGGAAGGTGATGATGTCGCCTATACCAGCGGCGCGCTCGAGATCGGGTTCCAGGCGCGGTATCTGTCCGATATCACTGACCTTGTTCAAGACAAGCTGGAATTCATGTTTGCCGATGGCGCGGCACCGACCATTGTGCGCGATGCGTCCCGGCCGGAAGCGCTGTTTGTCCTGATGCCGATGCGGGTGTGACGGCGCCGGGGCTTTTCCTTGCGCGCCTCCGGCTTACGAATTTCCGGTCCTGGCGGGGCTTGGATGCGGCGTTTGACGCATCCCTGATTTGCATCGCGGGCGAAAACGGCGCGGGCAAGACCAATCTTTTGGAAGCGATTTCGCTGCTGGCGCCTGGTCGCGGCTTGCGCGGCGCGCGCATGGCAGAACTTGGCCGGCAGGAAGCTGGTGCTGGCTTGCCCTGGGCGGCGGCGGGGCGGTTTGAAACCCGCGCTGGCGCCATGGAAATTGGCACCGGCACGGACCCGGAAGGGGTGACGGAACGGCGCATCTATCGCCTGGATGGGCAGGCGCTCCGCAGCCAGGGGATTCTCGCTGAACGCATGGCCGCCGTTTGGATCACGCCGCAAATGGATCGGCTATTCCAGGAAGGGGCGAGTGGTCGGCGGCGCTTCCTGGATCGGCTGGTCTGGGCTTTGGAGCCTGGCCATGCGCGGGAAGTGGCGGCGCATGACAATGCGATGGCGGAGCGGAACCGGCTGCTGGCCGAAGGCCGCGCTGACCCTGCCTGGCTGGCCGGGCTGGAAGATGCCATGGCGCGGCATGCGGTGGCGGTCGCGGCCGCCCGGCGCGCCCTGATGCTGCGCCTGAATGCGGAGCTTACCGCCGGCCGCGCCACAGGCGCCTTCCCGGCCGCGCGGCTTGAGATTGCCTGCCCCATCCTGGCGGCTTTGGCCGAAACCCCCGCGCTGGCGGTGGAAGATGCGCTCCGGCAGGGCCTGGCGGCCGATCGGCGGCGCGATGCGGCAGCGGGCGGTGCGGCGCGCGGCGCCCATAAGGCGGATTTGAGCTTGATCCATATGCCGAAAGCGATCAGCGCCGAATTTTGTTCAACCGGGGAGCAGAAGGCCCTGCTGGTTTCCGTGGTGCTGGCCCATGCTGCGCTGATCGCCGAAGCCCGCGGCTTCGCACCCTTGCTCCTGTTGGATGAAGTGGCCGCGCATCTTGATCCGACGCGGCGGGAGGCGCTTTTCGCTGCCCTCGCCGCGCTGCCGGCGCAGGTTTTCATGACCGGCACGGACCGTGAGGTTTTTGCCCCGCTGACCGGGATTGGACAGTTATTTGGCGCGGGTGAAGGCAGGCTTTTCGCGCTTGGCTGACACTGGGGTTCCTGTCTTTGCGGCTCCTTCGGAAGTCGCTTGAAAATAAAGGGTTTTTGCGGTGCGGACTGGGGCAGAAAAACGCGCCGCCGGGGTCGCGTTTTGCGCCGAAAAAAGCTATAAGTTCCTGGTGATTTCGCATCCCCAAAACAGGAGCCCGTTACCGGCATGAGCGATGAGCCGCGCGCCGAAACTGAAGCCTATGACAGCGCTTCCATCACCGTCTTGCGCGGGTTGGAAGCGGTGCGCAAACGGCCGGGCATGTATATCGGCGACACCGATGATGGCTCTGGCCTGCATCATATGGCCTTTGAGATTGTTGATAATGCGGTGGACGAAGCGCAGGCGGGTTTCGCTTCGGCCGTTTCCGTCACGCTGAATGGTGATGGCAGCGTTACCGTGCGCGATGATGGGCGCGGAATTCCGGTGGATATCCACGCCGAAGAAGGCATCAGTGCGGCCGAGGTGGTGCTGACGCGGCTGCATGCCGGGGGCAAGTTCAACCAGAATTCCTACAAGGTTTCCGGCGGCTTGCACGGTGTCGGCGCCGCGGTGGTCAACGCGCTGTCCGAATGGATGGAAGTGCGCATCTGGCGCGGCGGGCAGGAATATCGGCTGCGCTTCGAACATGGCGACACCGTGGTGCCTTGCACCGCGCTTGGCGCGTCTGATCATCCGAACGGCACGGAAGTGACCTTCAAGCCCTCAGCACTCACCTTCACGCGCACGGAGTTTGAATTCGCCATATTGGAACGCCGGTTGCGTGAATTGGCCTTCCTCAATTCCGGCTTGCGCGTTGTGCTGCGTGATGAACGCCATGCGGAAGTGCAGGAAACCAAATTTCATTTCGATGGTGGGCTTACGGCCTTTGTCGAATGGTTGGACAAGGGCAAGACCCCGCTTTTCGCAACGCCAATCAGCCTGGCCGCGCGGGAACAGGATGGGATCAAGGTTGAGCTCTCACTCCGCTGGAATGACAGCTATCATGAAACCATGCTGTGCTTCACGAACAACATTCCGCAACGCGATGGCGGCGCGCATTTGGCGGGCTTCCGCCAGGCGCTGACGCGCGTGGTGGCGAAGGTTGCGGAAGGCATCGCCAAAAAGGAAAAGGTCGCACTCACCGGCGAAGACATGCGCGAAGGCCTGACCGCAGTGCTTTCGGTGAAGGTGCCCGATCCGAAATTCAGCAGCCAGACCAAGGAAAAACTGGTTTCATCCGAAGTGCAGCCGGTGGTGCAGGTGGCTTGCGCCGATGCGCTTACTCATTGGTTCGAAACGCATCCCAAGGAAACCAAGGATCTGGTAAGCAAGATCCTGGATGCGGCAACAGCGCGAGAAGCCGCGCGCAAGGCACGAGACCTCACACGCCGCAAGGGCGTGCTGGATGTATCATCACTCCCCGGCAAGCTTGCCGATTGTCAGGAACGCGATCCGGCGAAAAGCGAGCTATTCATCGTTGAGGGTGACAGCGCCGGTGGTTCCGCAAAGCAGGGGCGCGACCGCGCCTTCCAGGCGATCCTGCCGCTCAAAGGCAAGATCCTGAATGTGGAACGTGCGCGCTTTGACAAGATGCTCTCCAGCGCCGAAATCGGCACGCTGATTACGGCGCTTGGCACCGGGATCGGGCGCGGTGAGCCATCGGAAGGTGGTTTTGATATCGGCAAGCTTCGCTATCATCGCATTGTCATCATGACCGATGCTGATGTGGATGGCAGCCATATCCGCACGCTATTGCTGACCTTCTTCTTCCGGCAAATGC
>JBIIGZ010000186.1:0-6396 GCA_044236185.1 Roseomonas sp.
AGCGTCCCCAAGGAGGAAACAGGGCAATGCCGAATAAGGTCAAACAGATGTGGAAGGCCGGCCAGGCTGTGGCCAATGGGTGGCTTGCCATCCCCAATGCCTTTTCGGCGGAAATGTTCGCCCAATCAGGCTGGGACAGCATAACCGTGGATATGCAGCATGGCGTGCAGGATTATCTTTCTTGCGTGGCCTGCTTCCAGGGCATGCAGCCCCATCCTGTGACCCCCATGGTGCGCGTGCCGTGGAATGAACCGGGCATCATCGGCAAGGTGCTGGATGCCGGCGCCTATGGGGTGATCTGCCCCATGGTGAATACGCCCGAAGAAGCCCGCGCGCTGGTGCAATATTGCAAATACCCACCGCATGGCACGCGTTCCAATGGCCCGATCCGCGCCGGACTTTATGGCGAAGGCGGTTCCTATCAAAAGACCGCGAATGACGAAATCCTCGTCATTCCAATGATCGAAACGAAACAAGCCATTGAGAATATCGGCGCCATTCTGGATGTGCCGGGGATTGATGGCATTTATGTCGGGCCTTCGGATCTTTCCTTCTCCTACGGGTTGGAACCGAAGTTGGATGTGGAAGACCCCTTCATCCTGGGTATTTATGAAAAGCTGCTGGCGGAATGCGGCAAGCGCGGCATCTCGGCCGGGCTGCATTGCGGATCGCCGGCTTACGCCAAGCGCATGATCAAAATGGGCTATAAGCTGGTGACCATCGCTAACGAAGTTGCCATCATGGTCAATGCTGCCAAGGCGATTGTGAAAGACATCAAGTCTGCCTGAACCATGGAACGAAGCAGCTTTCGCTACTTCTTCCCCCTGAGCGTTCGCTATAATGAAGTGGATGCTCAGGGCATTGTCTTCAACGCACATTACCTGACCTGGTATGATATGGCGGTATCCGCCTATATCCGTGCCGCAGGCTGGGATAATCGCGCTGAAATCAAGGCAAGTGGCGCGGATTTTCACGTTGTGCGCGCCCTTGTCGAATACAAGGTTGGCATTGGCCATGATGAGGAATTGGCGATTGGCGTGCGCACCACGCGGATTGGCACTTCTTCTATCGCGTTCCAGCCGGCGATTTTCCATGCCGATGGCGACAGGTTGCTTGCGACTGGTGAGATTGTTTGGGTTTGGACTGACCAGACAAGCAAGCGGCCCATCCCCGTGCCGGATCGGCTGCGGGCGCTGCTGACGCGTTTTGATGCGGCGTAAAATTGGCGGGCTTTTCAACTGCCTTGAATGGGTTAGGCTGACGCCCAGAGAAACGCCAAGGCGAGAATTACCATGAACCACATGACCAATAGCGCGATCAGCACCGCAGCGGATGATGCAGCTTTGGTGAGCGGTTGGCTGCAACGGTTTGAAGCCGCGCTTACATCGGCTGATGCGGGGCGTCTGGCGGCGCTTTTTGCGCCGGAGAGCCATTGGCGCGATCTGCTCGCCTTCACGTGGAATATCACGCCCCATGCTGGCGCAGCTGATATCGCGGCGGCTTTCGTGGCAGCAGCGCCGAGCACTGGTGCGCATGATTTCACCTTGGCGGGAGGGCGCACACCGCCGCGGCGCGTCAAGCGTCTGGGCAATGAGGTGATCGAAGCGCTTTTTACCTTCGCTACAAGGCTTGGTCGCGGTGATGGCGTGCTGCGCCTGCCCGTGGAAAACCCCGGCCAAGCCTGGGTGCTGCTGACGACGCTTGAGGAGCTCTCGGGGTTTGAAGAGAAAACTGGCAAGCGCCGGCCGAGCGGCGAAGCCTATTCGCGCAATTTTGGTGGCGATAATTGGCTTGATCAACGTGAAAAGGCAGAAGCCTTCGCGGACCGCGACCCCGTTGTGCTGGTGATTGGCGCGGGCCAGGCAGGGCTTGGCATTGCGGCGCGGCTTGGCCAGTTGGGGCTGGATACGCTGGTGGTCGAAAAGCACGGTCGCATCGGGGATAATTGGCGCAAGCGCTATCATTCGCTGGCGCTGCATAACCAGGTGCATGTGAACCACCTGCCCTATATGCCCTTCCCGCCAACCTGGCCGAAATACATCCCGAAGGACATGCTGGCCAATTGGTTTGAACATTACGCCTGGGCGCTGGAAATCAATGTCTGGACCAGCACGGAATTCCTGGGCGGCGACTATGATGCCAAGGCAGGGCATTGGCGTGTGCGGCTGCGCCGCGCGGATGGGTCAATACGCGAAATGGCGCCACGCCATGTGATTTTCGCCAATGGTGTCAGCGGTATTCCCAAAGTGCCGAAGCTGCCGGGCCTTGATGTCTTCAAGGGCGATGTGATTCATTCCCACAGCTTTTCCAGCGGTGCCGCTTGGCGCGGCAAGAAGGCGCTGGTGCTCGGCACCGGCAATAGCGGGCATGATGTGGCGCAGGACCTGCACAGCCATGATGTGGCCACTACCATCATCCAGCGCGGCTCCACCACGGTTGTCAGCATCGATCCAAGTGCGAAAATGAATTACGCGCTTTATGATGAAGGCCCGTCGCTTGAAGATTGTGATCTGATCGCGACTTCAGGCACCTATCCGCTGATTATCCAGGGCTACCAATTGGCCGTGCAGCGCATGGCGGAACTGGACAAGGATCTGATCGCCGCGTTGAAGGCGCGCGGCTTCAAATATGATCTGGGCGAGGATGGCACCGGCCATCAAATGAAATACCGCCGGCGCGGTGGCGGCTATTACCTGGATGCCGGCTGTTCAGGCCTGATCATCAATGGCGATATCGGGCTGCTGCAATTCGACGATATCGCTGAATTCGTCGCCGAAGGTGCCAAGCTGAAGGATGGGCGCATTGTGCCCGCCGATCTATTGGTGCTCGCGACCGGCTATTACACGCAGCAGGAATTGGTGCGCCGGCTGATGGGCGATGCCATTGCCGATAAGGTAGGGCCGATTTGGGGTATCGATGAGGATGGCGAATTGGCCAATATGTGGAAGCCCACCGCGCAGGAAGGGCTCTGGTTCATGGCCGGCAGCCTGGCGCAGTGCCGCATCTACTCGAAATATCTGGCGCTTCAGATCAAGGCGCGGGAAGAAGGCATGATCCCGCGCGGATAGCGCTTAAACCACGCTGGCCGGATCGCAATTCGCCCCGCACAGCACAATGCCAATGCGCGCGCCAGCGGGCGCGCGCCAAGCGCCCGATAGAAGCGCGGCCAGCGCCGCCGCACCGCCCGGTTCGGCCACGATGCGGAGCTTTTCCCACAACCAACGCCGTGCCGCGATAATCGCCTCATCCGGCAAGGTCACGCAGGTGGCGTTGGTGGCGCGCAATACATCGAAGGCCAAGCGCCCGGCACGGCGCGCGCCCAGGCTATCGGCGGCGATGCCACCCACCGGCACATCCACCGGCGCGCCTGACTTTTGCGCCATCGTCAGCGTGGCGCAGGAAGCCGGTTCCACCACCACAAGGCCGGCACGGCCCGCATACCAGGCGCCAATGCCGCCAAACAGGCCGCCGCCGCCGGCCGCGATCAGCACATGTGTCAGTTCCGGCGCATCCTGTTCCAATTCCAGCCCGATCGTGCCCTGGCCCGCCAGAACCTCCTGCTGGTCATAGGCATGGACGAGCATGGCGCCGGTTTCCGCCGCCCGGGTTTCGGATGCGATGCGCGCTTCCTCATAACTCGCCCCGCCGACCACTAGGCGCGCGCCGAAACCTTCAATGCGTGCGCGCTTGACCGCAGGTGTCGGTGCGGGGACGAAGATTTCGGCCGGCACACCAAGGCTTTGCGCAGCATACGCCACCGCCGCGCCGTGATTGCCGCCGGATGCCGCCACCACGCCCGCTGGCGGCACAGTATTCGACAGCAGCCGATTAAACGCCCCGCGTGGCTTGAAGGACCCCGTCACTTGCAGGAATTCCAGCTTCAGCGTGACCGGGTGTTCCGTCCCCAGTTCATGCGGCGCCAGGCGCAGCACCGGGGTGCGCCGGATATGGGGGGCAATGCGCGCCATGGCGGCGCTGATATCGCTTCGATCAATCATGCGACGAGCCTGCCCCGCCCGCCCCGCCCCGGCAAGCGCTTCCCGCGCGCTGGGCTTTCTGGCATGATCCCTTAAGGCAAAGGCGCCAGTGAGGGCGCTGCCTCGGGAAGGGGCCGGCGCGATGGTGCCGGCAGACAATGCTCATCCACGCAAGTGCAGCAGCTTGGGGGTCAGAGGCGGTGCTGTTCCGCGGCCCTTCCGGCGCGGGCAAATCCGATCTGGTGCTGCGCCTGATTGGGCGTGGCTGGCAATTGATGGCGGATGATCAGGTGATGCTTGAAGGCTCGGCGGTCAGAGCGCCGCCCGCCTTGCACGGCATGTTGGAAATTCGTGGTGTTGGGATTTTTACCGCGCTGCCAGTGGCGGAAAATGCACAGCTTCGCCTGGTGGTGGATTTGGCCGTACGCGGCGATGTGCCGCGTTTGCCGGAACCGGCCTTCTGGCAGGGCCCAGCCGGCGCCGTGCCGCGCATCACGCTGCATGCCTTTGAAGATTCTGTCTGCGACAAGGTGATTTACGCGCTTGGCGCCGCCACAGGGCGTCTGCACCAAAAGGCAGGGGCCTTCGCAGCATGACCAACCCGACGCGCGATATTGTGCTGGTCACCGGGCTTTCCGGCGCGGGCAAGGCTTCCATCCTGCGCGTGCTGGAGGATTTGGGTTTTGAGACGGTGGACAACCCACCAATTTCCATCCTGGAATCGCTAGTCGGTGACGGCGTGCTGCCGCTTGCCGCCGGCATTGATGCGCGCACGCGCGATTTCGATGCTGCTGCGGTGCTGCGCGTTTTGGATCGGCTGCGACTGCGATCAGACATCAACGTGTCACTTGTTTTCGCCACCGCCGAGGATGAGGCGCTGCTCCGCCGCTATACCGAATCGCGCCGTCGTCACCCGCTGGCGCCAGGTGGTCCCATGGGCTCACGCGTGCTGGAGGGAATCGCGCGGGAAAAGGCGCTGCTGGAAGCGCTGCGCGATACCGCGGACCTGACGATTGACACCTCGGACCTGCCGCTAGCTGATTTGCGCCGCATGATTGAAGGGCGCTTTGCCCCGGATGCGGCGGCGGGGCTTGCGGTTTCGGTGCTTTCTTTCGCCTACCCGAAGGGCCTGCCGCGGGAAGCGGATTTGGTTTTCGACGTGCGATTTTTGCGCAACCCGCATTATGATCCGGTGCTGCGCCCCATGACCGGCCAGGCGGCACCGGTTGCCGCCTTCATTGAAGCCGATCCGGATTTTTCGGCCTTTTGGCAGAGGTTACGGGATTTTCTTGAGCTTTTGCTGCCGCGTTATGCTGCCGAGGGGAAAAAATATTTCACCATCGCGATTGGCTGCACGGGGGGCAAGCATCGGTCTGTCCTTGTCGCGGAACGCCTGGCGGGCCACCTCCGGGCGACCGGGTGGCGGGTTGATCTGGCACACAGGGAATTGAAACTTGCCGGCGGACAGGCTAGCCCCTCTGGCGCTTCCACCGCTTCGGGCCAGGAGGCCCTTTCGCAAGTATCATGATTGGTCTTGTTCTGGTTTCCCATGGCAGGTTGGCCGAAGAATTGCGGCTGGCGATGGAACATGTTGTCGGCCCTCAGCAAGCGGTAGCCACCGTCTGCATCGGCCCCGATGATGATATGGATATGCGCCGACGCGAAATACGCGACTGCATCGCCAGCGTGGACCAGGGCGATGGCGTTGTGGTGCTGACCGATATGTATGGCGGCACGCCTTCAAACCTCGCCATGCAAATGGTGGAAAAGGGCAAGCCGGTGGAAGTGCTGGCCGGCGTGAACCTGCCGCTACTGGTCAAACTTGCGAAGGTACGCGGCAGTGAACCGCTGCATGAAGCACTGGACCACGCCAAGGCTGCGGGGCGGAAATATATCGCGCTTGCCCGCGATGTGGCGGGCGCCAAGCCGCATGGCAGCGCCAAGGAATGAACGAAGCCGCACCCGCGCCTTCTTCCGGCGGCATGGTGCTGCGCCGCAGCGTTGTCATCCCGAATAGTCGCGGCCTGCATGCCCGCGCAGCGGCCAAGCTGGTCGCGCTGGCGGAACGCTATTCCGCCTGCGTCAATGTGCTGCGCGATGGGCAAAGCGTGCCCGCCGTTTCCATCATGGGGCTGATGATGCTGGGCGCGGGGCGCGGTGCTGAAATTGTGATCGAAGCTGAAGGCTGGGACGCCAAGGAAGCACTGGACGCGGTGGCCGCCCTGGTGGAAGCGGGCTTCCATGAAGACTGAAACGCCCGCCCGCCCGCGCACCGCCAAAACCCCGCGTCGGCGCGAGACGCAGCTTCGCGGCATTGCGGTTTCCCCAGGCATTGCGATTGGCCCCGCTTTCGACACCAGCGAAGCGCCCGCCGAAGCACCGCGCCGGCGCATCACGACTGAGGCGATTGAAGCCGAAC
>JBIIGZ010000043.1:0-20806 GCA_044236185.1 Roseomonas sp.
AATGTTATGCACGGATACAATACCGAAGACGGTCGAAACACCGATCTGCGGCAGGAATTCCGCCACCAGATCGGCGACGGTGTATTTCTCGGCCATGGCGCGGCCTCCCTGTTCTTGTAGAGCGCTTTAGAAACCGACAAGATCACCGCCCTTGAGCTTCAGCATTTCGCGCGCTTCCGCCGGTGTGGCGATTTCCAGGCTGAGTTCTTCGAGGATGCGACGGATTTTCGCGACCTGTTCGGCGTTGGATTTCGCGGGCACACCCTTGCCGAGCCAGAGGCTATCTTCCAGCCCCACGCGCACATTGCCGCCCATCATGCCGGCCATGGTGGTGAAGGGCATTTGGTTGCGCCCCGCCGCCAGCACGGACCAAACGTAATCCTTGCCAAAAAGCCGATCCGCCGTTTCCTTCATGAACATCAGATTGCGTGGTTCCGCGCCAATGCCGCCCAGAATGCCGAAAATCGTCTGGGTGAACAGCGGTGCTTCGACAATCTTGCGGTCCAGCATATGCGCCAGATTATACAAATGGCCGACATCGTAACATTCAAATTCAAAGCGCGTACCGTGGTCCTTACCGAGCCGTTCCACGACCTGCTCAATATCCTGAAAGGTATTGCGGAAGATGTAATTGGTGGTGCCTTCCAGATAGGGCTTTTCCCAATCATACTTGAACTTTTTCACCCGCGCGGCCGATGGCGCGATGTTGAAATTCATGGACCCCATATTCAGGCTGCACATCTCAGGTTTTGCCAGCAAAGGCGCGGCAAGCCTTTCATCCAAGGTCATGCCAAGCCCGCCGCCCGTGGTGATATTGATCACCGCATCGGTGGATTGCTTGATGACGGGCAGAAATTGCATGAAGACCTTAGGGTCAGGCGTGGGCTGGCCATTTTGCGGGTCGCGCGCATGCAGATGGATGATGGAAGCCCCCGCTTCCGCCGCGGCAATTGATTGTTCCGCAATCTCCTTTGGCGTGATCGGCAGGTAATCCGACATGGAAGGCGTGTGGATGGCACCCGTCACGGCGCAGGTGATGATGACCTTGGTCATGGCTTTCCCCTAGATTGGCTTCTGCCTGATCCTGCCGCGCGCCGCGCCGGAACGGAAGGGGGTTATTCGTGCCGGATCGCATTCATCCATTCCCGGGAGTGGTAGGATTTCCCCCGTCCGGCCAGGGTGCTAGCCTTTCTACGAGCATAGGCATGAGGGGCGGATGCGGATTTTGATTCTGGGCGCGGGCGCCTTGGGCGGTTATTTTGGCGGGCGCCTTCATCAGGCGGGGCTTGACCCGTGCTTTCTGGTGCGACCCGGCCGCGCGGCGGTACTTGCCCGCGATGGGCTTCGGATCACGAGTGGGCTCGGCGATTACCAGGCCAAGGTGAGCACCATCACGCCGGAGGCGCTCAACCCCGGTTGGGATGTGGTGCTGCTGACCTGCAAAGCCTATGATCTGGCTGAGGCGATTGAGACCATCCGCCCGGCCGTGGATGCGCGCACTGCCATCCTGCCTGTGTTGAACGGCATCAGCCATATCGCAACACTGCAACGCACCTTTGGCGCCGAGCGTGTGCTTGGTGGCTTTGCCAAAATTCAGGCGAGCCTCGCGCCCGATGGCACGATCCGCCATTTAAATGATTGGCGCTGGCTAACCTTTGGTGAGGTCCCGGGCGGCTTGAGTATGCGGGTTGAACGCATAGCGGCGGCCTTGAGCGCGGCGTCCGGCATGGTGGCGACCGCTGTGCCCGATATCATGGCGCAGATGTGGGAAAAGCTGGTGCATCTTGGCACCAGCGCCGTTTGCACCGTGCTGATGCGCGCGAATGTTGGCGAAATCGCTCGCGCGCCAGGCGGCATTGCTTTCATGCATGGCGTTTTGGAAGCCAATGCCGCCATCGCCGCCGCAGAAGGCTTTCCCGTAAATACTGCTTTCATGCAGCAATATCGTGGCGTCTTCGGCGATAGCGCCAGCGCCTATACCGCTTCCATGTTGCGTGATTTGGAAGCTGGCGGGCGGATTGAAGCCGATCATATCCTGGGCTTCCTGTTGGAAGCCGCGCGGCGCCACAGGCTACCCGGCGCCTTGCATGAGGCGGCCTTTCTGCACGCCAAAGCCTATGAACAGCGGCGCGATGCCAAGCGCTTGTCTGCGTCAAGATAAAATTCAGGGGGATACCATGCGTTTGAAGGACAAGATCGCGGTCATTACCGGCGCCGGTTCCGGCATTGGTCGCGCGACCGCTGTGCTATTCGCGAAGGAAGGTGCAAAGCTTGCGCTGGTGGATCGCGATGCTGCAGCGGTCGAGGAAACCGCGAAGCTGATTGGCGGAGCATTGACGCGTGTTTCCGATGTCGGTGCCCCAGGTGCTGCGGATGCGGATGTGGCCGCCATCCTGCAGCATTATGGCCGCATTGATATCCTGTTCGCGGCGGCGGGGTTTTCTGTTGGTGGTACGGTTCTGGACACCAAACCTGAAGATTGGGATGCGGTTTTTCGCGTGCATGTCGGCGGCACCTGGCTTTGGGCGCGCGCGGTCATCCCCGCGATGAAGCGCCAGGGCGGTGGCGCGATCATCACTACCGGTTCACAGCTTGCGATTGCGGGTGGGGCCGGCAATAGCGCCTATATCGCCGCAAAGGGCGCGATATTGAGCCTTACGCGCGTCATGGCGCTTGACTTCGTGGCGGACAATATTCGCGTGAATGCGATTGTGCCGGGGGCGATTGATACACCCTTGCTCGCGCGCAGCATGGGCCGACGCGCAGACCCGGAAGCGGCCCGCGCGGCCTCTCGGGCCCGGCATGCCATGGGGCGGTTCGGCAGGCCGGAAGAAGTGGCTGATGGTGTGCTTTATCTGGCGAGCGATACAGCAAGTTTTACGACGGGGATTGCTCTGCCGGTGGATGGTGGGTGGCTCGCGAAATGAGGTTTGATTGAAGGCGCTTTACGTCCTGGGGTATTCTTCGCAGCCCTGGAAGTTGCCTTTTCGAAGGCAACGCCAAGCCTGATTCGGAAATCGCCGTGTTGCCGCGAACGCCCTTCAAGCCCGAAGGTGCACCCAATTGTGCCTGGCCCTTGCCGATGGCGGGTCGGATGTGCATTTTCGCGTTATTCATAGGAATGCCGCCATGATCGACCTACCCCCCCCCAAGCTTGAGATTCTTGCCCGTCGCGCCGAAATCATCGGGGCGCTGCAAGCGCTTGTCCCAGGTGATGGCGTGATCGCGGAGGGCATTCGCCTCAAGCCCTATGAAACGGATGGCCTAGCCGCCTATCGGCAAATGCCACTCGCGGTGGTGTTGCCTTCCTCGACCGAACAGGTCGCGGCCGTGCTGCGGTATTGTCATGAACAGGGTATTCGCGTGGTGCCGCGCGGGGCTGGGACCAGCCTTTCCGGCGGCGCTTTGCCCTTGGTGGATGCGGTAGTGATTGGCCTTATGCGACTCAACGCCATTCATGAAATCAATTATGCGGATCGCTACGCAGTTGTCGGTGCTGGGGTCACGAATATTGGGATTACAAAAGCGGTAGAGGGCGAGGGCTTCTTCTACGCGCCGGATCCCTCATCTCAGCTTGCCTGCATGATCGGCGGCAATGTGATGATGAATTCCGGTGGAGCGCATTGCCTGAAATATGGCGTGACGGCGAATAATCTGCTCGGCGTGAAATTTGTCACCATTGAGGGCGAGGTGCTGGACATTGGCGGCACTTATCTGGATGCGGCTGGCTATGATTGGCTCGGGCTGATTACCGGCAGTGAAGGCCAATTAGGGATTGTGACTGAGGTGACGGTACGCATCCTGCGTAGCGCCGAAGGGGCACGCGCCATGCTGGCTGCCTTCAATTCCATTGAAATCGCGGGCGCTGCAGTGGATGCCATTATCGGCAGCGGCATCATCCCCGTGGCGCTGGAATTCATGGATAAACCCTGCATCCATGCCTGCGAAGCCTTTGCCCATGCCGGTTATCCTTTAGATGCGGAAGCCATGCTGATCATCGAGGTTGAAGGCAGCATCGCGGAGCAGGATGCGCTGCTGGCGCGCATCAAGGATATTTGCGCGCGGTTTGATCCGATCAGCCTGAAGGTGGCCGAGACCGCCGAACAAAGCCTTGCCATTTGGAAGGGCCGCAAGGGCGCCTTTGGCGCGGTGGGGCGAATCAGCCCCGATTACCTATGTATGGACGGCACCATCCCGACCAGTGAATTGCCGCGTGTACTAAAGCGCATTGGTGAGATGAGCGACCAATACGGGTTGAAAGTTGCCAATGTTTTTCATGCTGGTGATGGCAATCTGCACCCGCTCATCATGTTTGACGCGAATGATGCCGATAGCTTCCGCCGTGCCGAGGCCTTCGGCGCCGATATCCTGAAGCTTTGCGTGGAAGTGGGCGGTTGCCTGACCGGCGAGCATGGCGTTGGCGTCGAAAAGCGTGATCTGATGACTGTGCAATTTGCGCCGCATGAATTGGCGCAGCAGCGCGCCATCAAGTCGGCCTTTGATCCCGCTTGGTTGCTTAACCCGGCCAAGGTATTCCCGCTGCAAGGCGCGCTGGCGCCAGCAATCGCCGCGGAATGAGCGCCATGATAGCGCCGGCGGATGAGGCCGGGATTATCGATGCGGTAAAGGCAGCACGCGTTGCGCATGAGCCGCTTGCGATTGAAGGGCAGGGATCAAAGCGCGGCTTGCTGCGCCCCATACAGGCTGCGCGCAGCCTTTCCACACGGGCATTGACCGGCATAACGCTCTATCGTCCGGCAGAGCTGATTATCAGTGCGCGCGCTGGCACGCCGCTCGCGGAAATTGAAGCAGTCTTGGCCGAGAAGGGCCAGCAATTGATTGCTGAATCGCCTTATTTGAATGGGGTGTTTGGCACCTCCGCACCGCCCAGCATCGGCGGTGTGGTCGCGACCAATCTTTCGGGGCCCCGACGCATCACATGGGGGGCGACGCGTGACCATGTGATGGGGCTGCGCTTCATCAATGGCGCAGGCGAGGCGATTCGTTCCGGTGGGCGTGTACTCAAGAACGTGACCGGGCTTGATTTATGCAAGCTGCTATCTGGATCCTACGGGACGTTTGGCGTGATTACTGAGGTGACGCTAAAGGTTCTGCCCGCACCCGAGACAAGCGCCACATTACTGATTGATGCCCCCGATCTTGTCGGTGCGGTCACCGTACTTTCCGCCGGGCTTGGGAGTCCCTTTGGCGTTTCGGCCGCCGCAGTCATCGAGCGCAATGGCCATGTTACAGCCGCCCTCAGACTTGAGGATTTTGCTGCATCAGTCACGTATCGTATCGAAAAGCTACGCGCTATGCTGGACAACTTTGGTACGCAGCGCCTACTGGAAAATGACGAAAGCCGCAGTTTCTGGCGTAGAGTTCGGGAAGTTGAGCCGCTTCAGCTTGGTGTGGATGAAGCGCTTTGGCGGGTTTCGGTGCGCCCTTCTGCAGGACCAAAAATTGCCGCTCTCGCAAGCATGATTGGCGGGCGGAGCATGCTGGATTGGGGCGGCGGGCTGGTCTGGATTGCGGCTGCCCCTGGCCTCGCCAATCATGCCGTGATTACCGAAGCCGTGCGCACAGAAGGCGGGGCGACCATGCTGTTCCGTGCACCGGATGATTTGCGCATTTCGGCGCCTGTCCTGCCCGGGATGGATCAAGCGCTTCATCAAATCGAAAAGCGCGTTAAGCATGCGCTCGATCCGGATGGTTTATTCAATCCAGGCCATTTGCGCGGCTGAATAACGGGCTTTGTAACCTGATGCCAAAGGCGCCAAGCGCCCAAGATCCAATGAAAGCTAGCTAAGACCCGCGGCCAATTGTTCATTCATTTCGATCAGAAAACCCAGATCTGGCTTGGGGCTTTCCATTTCCTGCAAGACTGCCCTGCCCAGACCCAACATGGCCAATTTGGTTTGTTGTGGCAGTTGATTGGCCGGATGGCGGATGGAAGCTTCAAGCGCGATCCAAAGCCGACGGTTATCTGCAATAGCGCGCGCCCGGGCGATACCTTCATTTTCCAGCCCTGCCTTGAGGGCGCCAGTCACGCGGCGGAAGACATCTGCTTCCTGTTCCCGCGGGTTCATCGCCTGACGCGTCATTTGATACGCGCGGCGGGCATGCAAGACGCTCATGCGATTTCTTCCGAAATCGGCACGCCGGCAACGGGCGTAAGGCCGAGAACCACCTCCTCATGCCGCATCACGCGGCGGGCAAGCTTCAAGGCCTGGTAGCATTGGTCATTTTCGGCGGCTTTCAGGGCGCGGTCCAAAAGGTCGCAAACCATTCCGGAAGTTGTTGCCTCACTGAATTCAGAAATCAGATCACGCGCCAGATCCAACCCTGCCCTACGTTCATCATGATCGCCGATATAGGCTGTTTGCAAAGCAAAATATATCCGACGCGCCGGGCTATTAGCCATATCCGGGGTCATCAATTGCTTGCCGAAAAGAAAGCGCGCGCGCGCGGTCAATTCGATGCGGGCGCGATTACGGAAACGAATGGGTGCCCCATTGACGATCATCATATCGCCTTGGCGCAATTCAAGAACAAGGGTGGACATTTTTGTCTCCCGTCGAAAAGGGCGGCCTCGCACGAGACGAGGCCGCCAACATATTTTAACGGAACAGGCTCAGCAGGGTCTGCGGAGACTGATTGGCAATGGACATCGCCTGCGTGCCAAGCTGCTGGCGGATCTGCAGCGACTGTAACTTGGCGCTTTCCTTCGCCAAATCAGCATCAATCAGCGCGCCCAGCCCGCCTTCAATCGCGTCAGCCTTATCCTTGTTGTAGCGGATCTGTGCATCAATATAGTTGCTGTCAGAGCCGAACTGGTTCAAGGCATCAGCAATCGCGCTTTGAACGGTGTCAAAATCGCCGCCGTCGGCCAGCGCAGTCTGCGCGGCAGTGACGTTGGCAGGGGCTGCAGCCACAACCAAGTCTGTCGCTCCATCAATCGCCGTGACCGTGAAGGTATCACCAGATTCGTTGCGTGTGGTCACGATATCGCCGTCCGCCGTATCCAGCAATGTCCGGCCGTTATAGGTGGCATCAGCGACAAAGTTCTGGATCTGCGTGCGCAGCGCCGTATATTGCGCGGAGTATTGGTCGAACTGCTCGGAATTGAGCGTACCGTCGGCCAAGCGCGTCAGGGTTTCGCGAACCTTGACCATAGTTTCCGAGATCTTGCCAAGCGCAGCAAAGGTGGTATCGAGAACACCCTTGGTGCCACCCAGCTGCTCATTTGCGGCGGTCAAGCCAGCGATGTCCGCGCGAACGGCCTGCGAGACGGCGAAGGCGCCGCCATCATCCTTCGCGTCAGCAACGCGAAAGCCGGTTGAAATGCGCTTCTGCACAACGGAGAGCTGGTCTGAGGTGCGGTTCAGCGACTGAAGCGCCACCATGGAGCCGATATTGGTGTTAACGGAATTCATAGCCATTGGGGTATTCCCCTTCCAAGACATGACCAACGCCCCATTCAAGGTGACTAGAAGGTCTGGTTGCATCCGCTTCTTGCGAATGAAGCCATGATGACGAAGAAGGTTGAACGATCTCTGAAAATATCCATGAAGATCCCTGAAATATACGCATTAGTCTTTTAACCTTTCTATGAATCCGAATATTGCCGCTTTTATCAGGGAAGAAAATCTGGACGGCGATTTGGCTTAAGGATGATTTCACGGAAAAGTCAGATTACGCATCGCATGGTTGAATGCGATGGCGCGGCTTTCAATCAATGGAATGCTCATTGGTTGATGAAAAATTCTGGAGACGGTCAATCAGGTCGGTTCCGATGCTTCCCCGATATGGGGCTTCTGCGCTATCCAAGCCCCATGTCGGAACATGACCCGGATGCCGCGCTTCGCCTGACGCTCAAGCGCCATCGTGCCTTTGCGACCGGTTTGCTGGTCGCCATGGCTGCTCTCATTTTGTGCAGCTACCAATTACCGCCGGGCTATTGGACCGAGATGTTGCAAGCCGCAGCCAAGGCCGGGCTGGTCGGTGGGCTTGCGGATTGGTTCGCGGTCACGGCGCTGTTTCGCCGCCCGCTTGGCCTGCCCATTCCGCATACTGCCATCATCCCCAATCAGAAGGATCGGCTGGGCCGCGGCCTGGGGCGCTTTGTGGCCGGCCATGTCTTCACCGAAAGCGAAGTGCGCCGCGTGCTGGCGAAGCTTGATCTGGCGCGCATTCTGGAAGGCTTCCTGCGCGATCCAGAAGCCTCCCGCCGCGCGGCCATGGCGCTATCTGCAAGCCTGCCCCGTATCTTGGCGAGCCTTGAAGATGGCCGGGCGCGGCGCCTGCTGGCGCGGCTGCTGCCAAGGATCGTCTCCGGCCCTGCTGGGGCGCGTTTGCTGGCGCGGATTCTGCGCGCGGCGGTGGCTTCGGGCCAGCATCAGGAAGTGTTCAGCCTGGCTATTGGCCAATTGAAAGTGCTGTTGGCCGCGCGCGAGGAAAACCTGCGCGGTGCCATTGAAGCGCGTGTGCGTGCCGAAGGGGGGGCCTTGGTCGGTTGGCTGGCCGGTGCCTCGATTGCGCGGCGTATTCTGAACGCCATCAATAGCGAATTGGAAAAGATCGGCCCCGATGATTCCGATTTGCGCGCGGCCTTCGCCGAATGGCTGTCACGTGAGATCGAAAAACTGGAAACCGACCCCGAACGCGCTGCCGCCATTGGCCGCCTGATGCGCGAAGCGCTTTCCCATCCTTCCGTTGCCGCTTGGCTTATGGACGTCTGGGATCGGCTGAAAATTGCCTTGGCAGCCGATGCCGCGCGGCCAGATGGGCGCAGCGTTGCCTTGCTATCCGGCATTTTCGCCAATGCCGGCAGCTTGCTGGCTGAAGATGAGGGCGCGCGTGAGCGGCTCAACCGCGCCGCTGAGGGTGTGCTGATGACGCTTCTGCCCTCAGCCCAGGTGCAGCTTGCCGATTTCATCGCCGGCGTGGTGACCAATTGGGATGCCGCCACGGTGACAGAAAAGATCGAACTGCGTGTGGGGCGCGATCTGCAATATGTTCGCATCAATGGCACGCTGGTCGGGTTTCTGGCCGGCGGCGTGCTGTTTGCGGTGCTGACGGCGCTGTTTGGGCGCGTTTCTCACTGAAACTCAGTAAGGCACCTTGTCCGGTTTGGCCTGCCAAAGCTGAAAGGCGGAAAGCGCTTCCTCGGCCAGAACACGGCGCAGCGGCAGGCGGCGCGCTTCCGGGGGCGCGGCGACCTCGGCGTAAATCGCCGCATCATCAAAGCCAATCGCCGCCGCATCCGCGCGGTCATTGCCATAGACCACGAGGCCGATGCGCGACCACCAAATGGCGCCCAGGCACATCGGGCAGGGCTCACAGGATGAGACAATTACCGCGCCGGAAAGATCATGGGTGCCAAGCTTGGCGCAGGCAGCGCGAATCGCCACAATTTCGGCATGGGCGGTCGGGTCGGCCTGGGGGACCACCTGGTTCATGCCTTCCCCAATGATCTCACCATCCTTCACCACCACGGCACCAAAAGGGCCGCCGCCCGCCTCAACCCCCTGGCAGGACAGGGCAATGGCGCGGCGCATGAAGCCTTCATACATCGGCTTTTGTCCTTGGCGCGGTTTGCGCTAACCTTACGTCCATGTCCGGCTTCATCCTTTCCGTCCTTGATCAATCCTCGGTCGCCTCAGGCCGCAGCCCGGCGGCGGCGGTGCAGGAAACCCTGGCCCTCGCCCGTCATGTGGAGGCTTTGGGCTTCAATCGCTACTGGTGTGCGGAACATCACAATAGCGCATCGCATGCCGGCAGCGCGCCGGAGGTGCTGCTGGCCGCCATTGGTGCGACCACCAGCCGAATACGCATCGGGTCTGCCGGCATCATGCTGCCGCATTACAGCGCGCTGAAAGTGGCCGAGCAATTCCGCATGCTGGAAGCGATTGCGCCCGGCCGTGTTGATTTGGGCGTGGGTCGCGCGCCGGGGTCTGATGGCCGCACGGCCTTCGCGCTCAATCCCGATGCAGCGCGGGCGGCGGAACGCTTCCCCAATCAGATCATGGAAATCCTGGGTTGGCATGGCGATGGCCTGCCGGAAGGCCACCCCTTCGCCAGCATCATCGCCCAGCCTGTCACCACGACGCGCCCGCAAATGTGGGTGCTGGGCAGTTCGGATTACGGCGCGCAGGTCGCGGGCTATTTTGGCCTGCCCTATTGTTTCGCGCATTTCTTTTCCGATGGCGGCGGCAGCGAACAGGTGATCGACATCTACCGCCAAAGCTTCCAGCCCAAGCCAGATCTGCCGGCGCGCCTGGCTGCGCCCTATCCCGCGCTTGGCGTGTTTTGTCTGGTCGCGGATACGGAGGCCGAGGCGCGGCGCCTGTTCCGTTCGCGCGAATTATGGCGGCTCAAGCGCGACCGCGGCATGTTCCTGCCGCTGCCGAGTGTTCAGGAAGCCGAAGCCTATCCCTATTCCGATCTGGAATTGGCGCGGCTTGAGCAAATCCGCGCCCAGGCCATGGTCGGCACGCCCGAACAGGTGCGCGCGAAGCTTGAGGCCCTTTCAGCGGCGCATGGCGGTATTTCGGAATTCGCCGTCATCACCCATTGCCATGACGCAGCAGCGCGCCAGCGTTCCTATACGCTGCTGGCGGAGGCATTTGGTATGAAGGGCACGGTTACCCCGGCGCTGGCAGCGGAATAGGCCTTCAGCCTTCACGCCGATCAATATGCGTGATGATGATGGTGCCCTCGCCCCGCGCGCGTGCCTTGCGCAGGCGCCACCAGATGATGGCGGCGCCAATCGTGCCGGCGATCAGCACGATGGGCAGCAATACCCCGATGGCCAGCACGGCCAGCGCGGCCATCAATAGTCCAAAGCCCGAAAGCGCCAGCAGCATGGCGGCATTGCCGAGGCGTGAGAGCCAGCTTTCGAACCCACGCGGCGCCGGGGGCGGCGGCTGGTCGCGGAATTCGCCCTCGGGCGTCATGTCAATGATGATGGGCGGTCGCTTGTCGCTCATGATGTGAGACATGTGGCCCAGCCCGCCCCCAGGTCAAGGCTCGTTTCATGGCAGGCGTTGGCGCAAGGCATCCAGCCGGGCAAAAACATCGGCATGGGGCAGGCTGGTCAGGTCATGGTGGTGTTCCTGCAAGACAGCTTGGCGCGCAGGGCCGGGCAGATGCGCCATGATGGCTTGCGCCACTGGCGCCGGGGCAATGATGGCAAGGCTATCCATTTCCTTGGCCGTCAGCGCAATGGCCAGGTCATGGGCCAGGCCTTCCAGGAAATCGCGCTTGGCATGTTCCTTAGGGCTGTCATCCTTGCCATCGCGCTCCATGGCACTCCGCTGCGTGGCCCCGGCGCCGGCAAAGGCGCGGCCCGGTTTGTCTTCGCCCAATTCGGCATCGCGCATGCGTGCTTCCGGCGCATCCCAGGCGCGCAATTGATCATAGCCGGAATCCTGCTGGCGCTTCTGATAGGCCTGGGCGCGGCTACCATTGGCGAGGATAAACCATTGCCGGCGAGATTCGGTATTATTGACAGTATTGGGCATAGCGCTGCTCCCTGAAAAATTCCCTGGGAGGTTTTTGCCCTGAATCACCTGGTGCGCCTTTGCGCTCAATCAAGCGCTGCACCTTGGCGGCCGCGCGGTCATGCAGGGGGCAGGTGGATTTCTCCCTTGGCATAGAGCACGGCATCGCCCGCCATCCGCACCCTATCGCCCCGCCATTCGCACCATAATGTTCCGCCGCGTGCGCTCGCCTGTCTGCAAATTAGCGATTTCCGCCCAAGGCGCGCCGCCCAGAAGGGCACCAATTGCACATGCGCCGTGCCGGTAACGGGGTCTTCCGGCACGCCAACCTTCACCGCAAAAAAACGAGAAGTGATATCCACCCCATCGCCGCCCGCCGCGGTCACGATGACGCGTTCTGGGCCTGGCAGCGCCGCCAGCGCGGCGTGGTCGGGCGCCAGTGCCGCGACCTGTTCCGCGCTTTCCAGGACGCAAATCCAATCCCGCGCGCGATGCACTTCGCGCGGTGTCGCGCCAAGCGCTGCGGCAAGCCCGGCTGGGGGCGTGGCCGGTTCGGAAAGGCGCGCCGGGAAATCAAGAATAAAGCGCGCAGCATCCGCTTCCACCACCAAAGGACCGGACAGGGTGTGAAAGGTGAAGGGCGGCGTCTGCGCCAATTCGCGCGCCAACACAAAGGCGGTAGCGAGGGTCGCGTGACCGCACATTTCCACTTCGGCCTTCGGCGTGAACCAACGCAGCCGCCAGCCCGTAGCTTCGCGCATCACAAAGGCGGTTTCGGAAAGATTATGTTCCGCCGCCATGGCCTGCATGATGGCATCCGGCAGCGGCGCATCCAGCGGCACGACAGCGGCCGGGTTGCCCGCGAAGGGGCGCGTGGTGAAGGCGTCAACGACATAAACGGGTAGTTTTCTCATGCGTCAGCCTCAAGCAGTTGCAAGAGAAGCAGTCTATTGGCGCAAGCGCCCGCGCGCTTCTTCCTGCGCACCTGTCGCCGGCAGCAATTGGCCCGCATTGCCGAGCCCTGTCGGCGGCATGCCGGAATAGATGGATTCATATTGCCCATTCTTGATCAGATAGGTTTCGTGCCAGATGCCGACATCCCCCCGCGCATCCCGTGCCGCGCGATTGAAGGCGGCCCAGGCCGGGGCATGGAGCTTTTCGCGGTTTCGCGCATAGGCTTCCAGCGCTTCAAAACTCCGCCAATATTGCACCAGGGCGAAAAGCCCAAGCTGCGTGAAGCCCAAAAAACCATGCTCCGGGCCAAGCGCCGACACTTCGCGCAACATGCGCGGCATGGCTGAGGCCACCGGATACCAGCGATGGATTTTCCAGGGCTTGTTGATGCGCATGCCAATCAGAAACACCACGAAATCGCCTTCGATCCGCGCTGTCATGCGGGCGGGGATGACGCCTGCCATGGAGTTCCTCCCTCATGCGTGTCTAGGTGTTTTCAGAACGCTATCAGAACTTCGCGCAGTGCCGCCAGATCTTCGGCGCTGTCCACATCGCGCTTGGGGGGCAATAACGCGACGCGATGGCCGCGGAAATTGGCCAGGGTATCGGCCAGGGCCTGGGGGCTGGACCAGCGCACTTTGGCAAATGGTTTGTCGGGCCGGCGCGGCCCAAACCCCACCAGCCAATAGCCCCCATCCAGCGCTGGGCCGAAGACCGCGTCCGCCCGCCCCAGCGCACGAAACCCAGCGGCGATATCATCAGGACCAAGCCTTGGAATATCGCTGCCGATCAGAATGGCGCGCGGGAAGGGGGCAAGTGCCTTTTCCATGCGCCGTCCCAAATCACCAGAAACCTGCGCCACGCGTGGCGTGCCAGGTGGCGCCAATCGCGCCCAATCCGCCCGCGCCCCGGCTGGTGTGATGGCAAGCACGGTGTGCCAACGCCGATCCCGCGCAATGGGCCAGGCGGTTGCCGCCAACATCGCCCGGTAAAAGCGCAAGGCGCTGCGCGCGCCGATACCTGCGGCCAGGCGCCGCTTCACCGCGCCAAGCCGTGGCGCGCGGGCGAAGATGATCACAACAGGGCGGCGCATCGCCTCAGCAAAGCCGATCAGCGGCGGCGCGCATAGACCCGCGCAATCCGATCCGGCGAAACCCCCGCGAACCAGAGCGAGAGGCAGAACAGGTTCCGCGCTGAACGCGCATACCAGCCATCGCGCTGCCATTTCTCGGCCGAGGTGATGAAATCCACAGGCAGTGCCCGAAGCCGCTTGCGACCAATGCGGCGGATCAGCGCGACATCTTCCATGATTGGCACGGGTTCATAACCGCCAAGCGCCTGATAGAAATCCTGTGCAATCAGCAGGCCCTGATCGCCATAGGGCAGGCCAAGCCAGCGGCAACGCCAGGTGACCATGGCCTCCAGGCGCCGAGCCTCGGGCGCTGGATCATCAAGCGCGAAGCGGAAATGGGCGGCTTTGGCGGCGTTTTCGGACTGCGCGATGAAGCCTGCCACCGCTTCCTGCCAGCCGGGGCCGGGGCGCGTATCGGCGTGGATCGCCAGCAGCCAGGGCTGGGTTGCGGCTTCGGCCGCCGCGCGCAGTTGCGGGCCGCGGCCACGCGGCGCCCTGATCACCCGCGCGTCGGCGGCTTGCGCAAGCGCCGCTGTGCCATCGCTGCTGCCGCCATCGGCGATGATGATTTCCGCGACCCGCCCGCGCAGCGCCGCGAGTGTCCTTGGCAGGCTGGCGGCGACATTCAGCGTGGGGATAATGGCGGAGACGGGCAAAACACTCATTTGTTCTTATTTTGTTCTTGACCCTTGATGCCGTTCTTGGCAGGATGGGGGAATTGGAAAGGGAGGCACTCCATGCCCGATGGTATCCCCAACCTGACGCCCAGCGATAGCGGCACGGCCTGCTTCGCCATGCCATCCCTGGCGCGCAAGGGGCGCGGCGCTGTCTCCAACCCGCCAGTCCGGTTTGAGCCTGCCCGGCGGGAGGCCTTTGATGATGGCTGGGCGACGCTTGAACAAAGCTTCGCGGAATTGCCGCCCTTGCCAACCAGCCTGACCGAGGATCGCGCAAAATCCGCCCTCAGCTACAATGAAAGCCCCGATCTGGGCTTTGACCGGTCCATCAACCCCTATCGCGGCTGTGAGCATGGCTGCATCTACTGCTATGCGCGGCCTTCCCATGCCTATCTGGGTTTTTCGCCGGGGCTCGATTTCGAAACGCGGCTGATGTTCAAGCCCGATATCGCTGCGCTGCTGGAAAAGGAACTCCGCAAGCCTAGCTATCAGCCCCGCCCCATCGCGCTTGGCGCCAATACGGACCCCTATCAGCCGGTGGAACGCCAATTGGGGCTGACGCGGGCCGTTTTGGAAGTGCTGGACCGCTTCAGCCACCCGGTCACCATTGTTACCAAATCCGCAGGCGTTTTGCGTGATGTGGATATTCTGCAGCGCCTGGCCGCGCGCAATCTGGTGCGGGTATGCCTTTCCGTCACCACGCTCGACCCTGGCTTGGCGCGCATCATGGAACCGCGCGCCGCCACCCCGGCGCGGCGGCTACAGGCAATCCGGGAATTGACGGCGGCCGGCGTGCCAACCGCCATCCTGGCCGCGCCGATGATCCCGGCGGTGAATGACATGGAATTGGAAAAGCTGCTGGAACAGGGTGCGGCGGCGGGGGCAACCAGTGCGGGCTATGTGCTGCTGCGCCTGCCCTTGGAAATCAAACAGCTGTTCGAGGAATGGCTGGCAAGGCATATGCCTGATCGTGCAGCGCGCGTGCTGTCGTTGATCCGCCAGACTAGGGGCGGCGCGCTTTATGACAGTCGCTTCGGCCAGCGCCAGACCGGCAGCGGGCCTTATGCGGAATTGCTGGCGCGGCGCTTTGCGGTGGCCATGCGCCGGCTTGGTCTGGAAAAGCGTGGCGGTGGGACGGGGGCGCTGGATTGCACGCGCTTCGCCGTGCCGGGGGCGCAGATGTCCCTATTTTAGGGCGCATCACCCGCTCGACCCTGGTGGTGTCCAAATGCTGATTTTGGGGTGTTTGACGGCTGCCATTATTCAGGCAAGGTAGCTTCGTGGCTGCTGCAAATGGGGTGGCTCCCTTTGATGAGAGTTACATCGTAACCTAGTGGTCCGGTCGCTGCTCTCGGTTCCCGCCAGTAGCGTGAATCGGCCCGCCAAACCGGCAGCTTGCGGTGCACGGGGACATTCCAGGGCGGGAAAAATCAGCATGAAACGCACCAAGAGCGATCGATAAAACAACGTAATGCCGGATTTCGCTGCCTTTTTCGCCTCTGGCCAAGTCGCCGATCTTATGGTGGCTGTGCTGCTGGCCGAAGCTTTGGCGCTGCTCGGTTTTTGGTGGCTCACAGGGCGTGGGCTGCGGCCGCAATCGGTGCTCGCCCTTGTGCTGCCAGGGGTTTTTTTCGCGCTTGCCTTGCGCGCAGCCTTGACGGGCGCCTGGTGGGGGTTTGTGTCCCTCGCGCTGACGGCGGCGTTTTTCGCCCATGCCTGGGATGTGTGGCGCCGCTGGCGGGATTGATCGCCGTACACGACTGTCAATTTTGATTGACACATATGCGTGAAAAGGCGCAGCCTTCCATTATGCTCTGGAGGGGGCCGCCATGAATGGCACATCGCATCGCATCGCCTATGAGGCACTGAAAGCCAAGCTGGATGCCGCCGAGGCAGAAGGGGGTGCCGCAGCGCTGGACCGCGCCATCGCCGCGCTTGATGCTTTTGTCGCCAATATCGCATCAGACCCGCGCCGCCTGCGCGCCATTGCGCTGGATAGTCCCGGGGCGGCCGCCGAGATTCAGGCGCGCGCGGCCGAGCTTTCCCTGCCGCGCCAAGTGCTAGACCCCAGCTTTGACCCAAGCTTTGCGCGGCTTTGGGTGGCCAGCCTGGATGACACCGCCATTGCCATGGTCCATCGCGTGATGGCGGAAGAACTGCGCAGGCGGGATGGTGAGATCGCCACGACGCGCCGCATCGGGGCCATGGCTGGGGTGGGCTGAGGGCCGGTCGGCCTTAACCGAAAATATCCGCAGGGCTTTCGCGCTTCAGGGCAGCGGCCAGATCGCGCCCAAGTTGCGGGCCGTCCTTCGCTGCGGCCTCGCCCATATTGCGCCTGAGGAAACTGCCATCGGCACGCGCGACCAGCCCATGCAGGCGAAGCCGCCCATCCTGTAAAAGCGTGGCATGCGCGCCAATCGGTGTGCGGCAGGACCCATCCAGCGCGCCGAGCAAGGCGCGTTCGGCATCCGCCACCAGCCGGCTGGGTGTGTGTTCGATGCGCGCAAGGAGTTCCAGTGTCGCCGCATCATCCCCGCGTGCCGTGATACCGACAATGCCCTGACAGGCAGCGGGCAGCATAGCATCGGCTTCCAGCACCACTTGCGCGCGATCCGCCATGCCAAGTCGCTTCAGCCCGGCAAGCGCCAGCAAGGAACAGGTGAAATCCCCGGCCGCGACGCGCCCAAGCCGCGTTTGCACATTGCCGCGAATGATATCCACGCGCAGATCAGGCCGGCGATGCAGCAATTGCGCTTGCCGGCGCACGGAAGCGGTGCCGACCAGGGCGCCTTGCGGCAAGACAGAAAGCGGATCATCCGCCATCGCCGCGCCACAGCCCGCGCCCAGAATCAGCGCATCGCGCGGGTCTTCGCGTTCCAGCACGCAGGCCAGCACAATGCCCGGCGGCAATTCGGTTTCCAGATCCTTGAGGCTATGCACCGCGACATCAATGCGCCGATCCGCCAGTGCCTCATGGATTTCCTTGGCGAAAAGCCCCTTACCGCCAATATCGGCAAGGCGCTTATCCTGCACCTTGTCGCCCGATGTCGCGATGATGTGTTCTTCCAGCGCGCCATCAGCAGCGAGTGCCGGAATCGCCGCGCGCGCCACGGTTGCAAAATGCCGCGCCTGCCAGAGTGCCAGCGGGGAACCGCGCGTGCCAATGCGCATGGGCTGAGACGCCATTCCTCAATAACCTTATCTTTTGTTCAGAGCATGTCCGCTTCGCTGTTGCTCACCGCATATGCTCCAGCCTTGGTTAGAACGCATTTTCCGGAGAGCCAAGTGATGCCACTTGGCTTGAAAATGCTCAGGCCCTCGCGAGGCCAAAGAGATGCGCCAAATCCTTGAAGAAAATCCGCACATGCGCAAGGGGATCGCGCCGGACCAATTCCTTATTCATGTAGGATTCCCAAGTCAGGCGCTGCACATCCTTGTCCGCGCAAATGGAGACAAACTTCTCCCGCCTTTTATCGGATGAATACCAGAAATACTGCATGATGCCGAGCACCCAGAAAACCCGGCCATGCGCCTTCATGAAGCGCTTGCGCGCGCCGGCAAGGGCACGTGCATCGCCGGTCTTCAGGCATTCCTCAGCGGCGTCAGCGGCCAGCCTGCCGCCATACATGGCGTAATAGATGCCTTCACCAGAAGCGGGCGCCACCACGCCAGCCGCATCACCGGCCAGGATCACATCGCGGCCATTTTCCCAGCGCTTGAGCGGCTTCAGCGGAATGGGCGCGCCTTCGCGCCTGATCGTCTCCGCGTTTGTAAGGCCAATATCGCGGCGGAGTTCAGCAACCGAACCGCGCAGCGAAAAGCCCTTTTGCATGGAACCGGTGCCGATGCTGGTCGTGTCGCCATGCGGGAAGATCCAGGCGTAGAAATCGGGCGAAAGCTTGCCCTGGTAATAGACATCGCAGCGCTTGGCATCGAAATCCGCGCCCCCACCATTGGGCGGAGAGCGCACAATCTCATGATAGGCGAAAACGCAGCGCACCTTATCGCCGCCCGGCACTTCCTGCTTCGCTACCTGGGAACGCGCGCCATCCGCGCCTATCACCAGGCGTGCGCGGGCTGCAACCGCTGCGCCATCCTTGGATTCCCAATGAACAATGGCGGTGCCATCGGCGTCGCGCGTTATTTTTTCATAAGTGCCGGTTTGGCGTTCCGCGCCGGCATGGGCGGCGCGTTCGCGCAGCCATTCGTCGAAATCCTCACGATCCACCATGCCGACAAAGCCACCATCAATCGGCATATCGACGGATTTCGCGCTGGGGGCGACCATGCGGGCGGAATTGATTTTCGCCACCAGCAGTTCATCCGGAATCGCGAAATCACGGATAAGGCGCGGTGGAATCGCACCACCACACGGCTTAATGCGGCCCGCGCGATCCAGTAACAACACAGAACGGCCGCGGCGTGCCAGATCATCGGCAGCGGTGGCGCCGGATGGCCCGCCGCCCACCACGATCACATCATATGTTTGCATGGCCATTCCCCTTACCTTGCCGGTACCATTGGGCCGAAGCCGCCGGTCTTGCTGATTTTTGGACGATTAATGCGCGCGGCCAGCATGGCCGAGGCAATGAACAACGCCGCATCAATGACGAAGACCACGGCATAAGCCGCTTCCGCCTGACCGAGTGCGATCCGCGCCACATCCACCGCCGCCGCACCGGCCAACCCGCCAAGCCCGAAGGCCACGGCCTGCGCCGCGCCCCAAAGCCCCATGCGCGTACCTTCGCGGGCTTCGTGCCCGCGCGCGACCATCTGCATCATGGAAGCAATCGCCGCTGCGGCAAAAACACCATTCGCGACACCAAGCGCGAAGAAGCTGGACTTGAGCGGCCAGGCCGCGCCGAATTGTCCCGCGACGGAAAGGGCAAGCATCATCACCGCCGTGGCAAGACACCCCGCGATGGTCCAGAAGCGGAGCGTGCCCGCCCAGCGACCGCCGCGCACACTGCCAATCAGCGCAATGGCAATCATACCAACCAGAACGCCCGCATGTTGCAGCGATGAAATGCGCGTGGTCTCGCCCAAGGTCCGGCCGAAAACCGCGCCGGCGAAAGGCTCCAGGATCAGATCCTGTGCGCTATAGGCGAGCATGGAAACGAAGATGAAAATGGTGAAGCGCCGTGCTTCCGGTTCCGCCCAAACTTCGCGCAGTGCCTGGCGGAAGGGCGGCTTCGCGGCATCGCCCGCTTCCGGGCGCACGGCGCGCGGGCCTTCCATGCCCCAAACCGCGAGTGTCGCCAGTGTAAAGGCAATGGCGGAAACGCCACCGGCCACCGCAACCAGGCGCATGGGCGAATAGGGATCAAGCAGCCGCCCGGCAATGGCGGTGGTGATCACAAAGCCCGCAATCATCATGATCCAAACCAGTGATGCGGCTGCCGCGCGTCGCGCGGGCGCGGTGCGCGAAGCGAGCAGCACAAGCAGCGATGTGCCAGCCGCGCCAACACCAGCGCCAATCAGCAAAAACGCCAATACGGCAAGTGCAATGCCGGCCCAGAGCGATTCCGCCATCAGTGCGGTGCCGGCCGCCGCCAAAACACCGCCCAAGGCCAGCACTGCCATGCCGCCTATGATCCAAGGCGTGCGTCGCCCGCCCATATCGGACCCATAGCCCATGCGCGGGCGCAGCATTTGCAACGCGTAATGGATCCCAACCAGAATCCCCGGCAGCGTCGCGGGCAGGGCCAATTCCACCACCATCACGCGATTAAGCGCGGAGGTTGTCAGCACCACAATCGCGCCAAGGGCGGTTTGCACCAAACCCAAACGGATAATGCCAAGCCAGCCGAGCGATGCGGGGTTCATGCTGCGCCACCTGTCAAAGCGGCCAGCGCAAAGGCGCTGATCAGCATGCCAATCACGTAAAGCAAAACGCCCGTGCCATTATACCAGGGCGCCAGCCCGCGCGGGTCGCGCAGCATCCGCCGCATCAGGCCAAGCTGGACCAGCAGCGAAACCGCTACCGCCGCAGCGTGCCAGGGCGCATCCCAGACAGCGAGAAGTGCCACCACCAATACTTGAGGCACTGCCATGAAGATGCAGGCGACCAGCCCGGCACGCTCCGCCCCCAATTGTACGGGCAAAGAAAGCACGCCCATGCGGCGATCACCTTCAATCGCCTTGAAGTCATTCAATGTCATGATGCCATGCGCGCCAAGGCCATAAAGCAACGCCACCAGCAGCACGCGCCAATCCGGCGCACCGCCAGACATGATCGCTGCCGCTGTAATCCAAGGCAGGGTTTCATAGGCTAAACCACAGGCCAGATTGCCCCACCAGCCATTGGCCTTTAGCCGAAATGGCGGCGCGCTATAGGCCCAGGCGAGCGCAATGGCGATGATCGTCGCGCCAAAACCCCAGGCACCCAACGGCACAGCTGCAATCAGCGAAAGTGCTGTCCAGAACAACGCAATATATAAACCCCAACGCCCCGGAATGCGCCCCGATGGAATCGGGCGATTCGGTTCATTGATGGCATCCACATGGCGGTCATACCAATCATTCGCCGCCTGACTCAT